>JAEMRT010000013.1 GCA_016463225.1 Sphingopyxis sp.
GGGTGTGCCATTGGCGCCTGCGACCGTTTTGGTCACATCGGACTTGGCGGGGGTCGGGAAAAACTGCGCCGAGACGAAGTTCCAGCCCAGCAGGATGGCCACCGACAACAATATTGCCGCGATCAGGTTACGCTTGTCGTCCACGCTGTTGGGTCTTTCTTCGTCTCAAATTGTCGGGGGATGGTGCTTTGGTCCGAACCTAAGGCACCGGGTCGTGGCCGTGGCCGCCCCAAGGATGGCAGCGCAATAGCCGCTTTGTCGCGAGCCAGCCACCCTTGATCGCACCATGGCGTTGCAGCGCGATGATCGCATATTCGCTGCACGACGGCGCGTAGCGGCAGGTGGGTGGCAGAATTCGCGAGGGGCCGATCTGCCACCCGCGCGCGATCAGGATGAGCAGGCGGGCGATCATTGGGAAAGCCCGGAAAATGGCGCAACTTCACGCGCGATTGTCCCCATTTCGTCACCCCGGACTTGATCCGGGGTCCATGCGGCGCCGGTGGTAATGGACCCCGGATCAAGTCCGGGGTGACGATGGGGAGGAAGGGCGATGGTCATGGCGCCTTCGCGGCCAGCTTCTTCGCCGCGCGCTGCAACGCCGAATCGAGTTGCTCGCCCAGCTCGGCAAAAACGATGTCGTCGCCGCCGGGCCGCCCGATCAGCACATGATCGGCGCCCGCGACACCCGATTCGGGCAGCGCCGCGCGGCACAGCTCGCGCAGCCGGCGCTTCATCCGGTTGCGGGTGACGGCGTTGCCGACCTTCTTGCTGACGGTATAACCAATGCCCATCGCGTCATCGGCGTCGCCGCGCTGGCGGACGAGCAGGACAAAGCCGGGCATGGGAAAGCGAAGGCCGCGGTTGGCGGCCAGAAATTCGCTGCGTTTTGAAAGCGTTCGCACCAGCTTCACTGGCGCAGAAGCGTCAGCGGTCAGGCCGACAGCTTCTTGCGGCCCTGGGCACGGCGGTTGGCGAGAATCTTGCGACCGCCGACCGTCGCCTTGCGGGCGCGGAAACCGTGGCGACGGGCGCGCACGAGGTTGCTCGGTTGAAAGGTACGCTTCATCGCGGTTGTCCCTAAATCTCTTGCAAGGCTCTAACAGAAAAGGGCCGCCAAACGTGGGCGGCCACTGATGGAGGCGCGGATAAGCGAGAGTCGGCGCAAAGTCAATTGCTCCCGATCGCGTTCGGCGATCAAATACCACTGCCGCGGTTCTCCAGCGTTTCGCCGTCGGCGGCGATCAGCGCTTCGCGCGCGCGCCGCCGCGCCGCGCTGGTCCGCCGCATCACCCGGTCGGTCCACCCGGCGTAACGCGGATGCCGCCATTTGAAACGAACATAGATGCGCTTCGCCCACGCGCTGTTCTGCAGGCACAGCATCAGCCCGACGGGGAACAGGATCAGAAAGCCGGGGCCGGGGAGCACGCCGATGATTGGCGATATGACGATCAGCAGCGCGCCGAGGGCGAACAGTGCGAGCCGGACCTGCGCGGTCGAGCGCAATCGCTGGTAAAGGCTGCGTTTCGCCATGGATGTCGATGTGGGGGCGACGTTTCGCGGACGCAAGCCCGCGCCGCGGCCAGCGGTCAGTGCAGCGTGACGAATCGAGCCATGTCGTCGCGGGTCAGGTAGCGGACCTCGTCGAACGGGGTACTGTTGGTCAGCGCGTAAAACGCGCGCGCCCTGGCGTCGTCCATCCCCATTTCGCGGTAATAGCCGAGATATTCGGCGTGGACCGGATCGCTCGCGGCATAGTCATTCGCCTCGCGCCCGCTATCGTCGGCCCAGCTATGCACCCCGAATTCGGCGTCCGAAGCGGCGCGGCGGGTGCTGCCTGCGAGCCACAGCTCGACCGCACCCGACCGCACCGAACCGCCACTCGGGACGACGGTTTCCATTCCCGCGCGGCGAATCGCGCGCGCCAGAATCAGGTTCGCTTCCTCGTCGAGGCTGCCGGGGCAATCGATCATCTCGAGCCGCCTGAGCCCCGGATACGCCGCAAGCATCGCCGCGAACTGGCGCGGCGTCGCCGAGGTGACGTCGCCCGCCATGCGCACGGTGGCGGCGTCGATCACCGCAAAGGGACCAAACTGCGCCTTGGCCCGGCCCAGCGTCACCAGCGTCGAACTCGGTGCATAACGCCGCGTCGCCGCCAGATCGGCATCTTCGGCCAGCGCTTCGTCGTCGAGCAGCGCATCGTCTTCATCGAAGACCGCGCCGTCATCATCGCTGCCCACCTCTTCCCAAGTCCAGCTCACCGTCGTGGTGACGGTCAGCCCCTGCTGCGCCTGCGCCGGCGCAAACGCCAGCACCGCCGCGCAAAGCGCGACGAAAAAGCTGCGGACGAGGGCGATCGGCGACATCATGCCCCCGCTCTCGCGCGGGCGCGCCTACCAAGGCGTCAAGCGGCGCAGTCAGCGGGCCGTTAACCCCGTTATGGGACGCCTAATCCTGCTCGCACAGCGCGACGAGCTGGTCGGCGCACGCGCCCCAGCCGTCTGCAAAGCCCATGTCGCTGTGGCGCTGCGCGGCGTCCTCGTCCCAGTGGCGCGCGGTGGCGGTATAGCGGGTACCGCCCGCTTCGGCGGCGATTTCCCAGCAGCCGACCATGAACGGACCGGTCGGCATATAATGCCCGTCGGCGCCGACCACAAAGGCATCGGTCGAGACAAAGCGAACCCCGGGGGTCACTTCCAGAAAAATGCCCTCGTGCGGATGCTCCTCGCCGTCGGGGCCGTGCATGACGACGCTGGTCCGGCCGCCCGCGCGCCATTCCTGGACCAGAAACTCGGCGCGCCACGGCACCGGACACCACCATTCGGTCTGGCGCCCGGTCAGGACATGCCACACTTTTTCGGGCGGCGCGGCGATGTGGCGGGTGATGGACAGCGCCCATCCATTGTCGGCAGCGGCGGTCATGTCAGTCTCCTTGGAACAATCAGTCGCGGTCGGGGGCGCCGCCGGGGAAATAGTGGCGATAGGGGCGCGCGCCATCGACCGCGCGCGCGACCGACGGATGCGCGAGCAGCCGCGCGCGATAGCCGCGCAGATTGGCAAAATGCGCCGGAATCTCGTGCACCCAATCGGCGTAGAACAGCGACGGCCCGGCGGCGCAGTCGGCCAGCGTGAACCCGTCGGGGGTCGCCCAGCCGCCGCCTGCCAGTTGCGTGTCGAGCCAGCCATAGACGGTATCGAGCGCCGCCCTCGCCTTGTCGACGATCATCGGCGCATGCCCCTCGGGCCCGCGGATGCGATCGGCAACGATGTCCTGCATCACCGCCATCACATGCAGATCGAAGACGCGGTCCATCTGCCGCACCCGCAGCGCCGCATCGGGATCTTCGGGAATCAGCCGCGGTTCGGGCTGCACGCGGTCGAGATATTCGATGATGATCGACGTTTCGAACAGGGTCCGGTCGCCATCGACGAGCAGCGGAAACGTGCCCACCGGCCACAGCGCGCGCAATTGCTCGCCATGCTGCGAAAATTCGGGGTCGACATTGCGGTACTCGAAATCGATGCCCTTTTCGTCCAGCGCGATCTGCGCTTTCCAGCTGTAGGACGAAAAGGGGTGGCCATAAAGGATCAGCATGGGTCAGCCCTTCACCGCGGCTTCGATCGCCGCCACATCGATTTTGGTCATCGTCATCATCGCCTCGAACGCGCGCTTGCGGACTGCTGCATCGGGGTTCGCCATCGCGTCGGTCAGCACGCGCGGGGTGATCTGCCAGTTCAGCCCCCATTTGTCCTTGCACCAGCCGCAGGCGCTTTCCGTGCCGTCATTGCCGACGATCGCGTTCCAGTACCGGTCGGTTTCCGCCTGCGTGTCGGTGTTGACCTGGAAGGAAAATGCTTCGGTCTGCGGAAAGACAGGGCCGCCGTTGAGACCGACACATGGCACGCCGAGCACGGTGAAATCGACCGTCAGCAGGTCGCCTTCCTTGCCGCCGGGAAAATCGCCCGGCGCGTAGTAGCGCGCGCCGACGGCGCTTTCGGGGAAGGTCGCGGCATAGAAGCTGGCCGCTGCCTCGGCGTCCTTGTCGTACCACAGACACAGCGTCACGGGATTTTTGTCGGTCATTGTCAGGCTCCCTTGATCGGGGCGCCGATCGCCCATTGGTGGCCGAACGGATCCTTCAGCTGACCATAACGGTCGCCCCAGAACATATTGTCGAGCGGCATGACCACGCTCGCGCCCGCCGCGACCGCGCGGTCGAACCAGGCGTCGGCATCGTCGACGTGCAGGTGCAGCGTCACCCCATCGGGCTTGCCCGACAATTCACTGACATATTCGGGAAATTCATCGTGCATCATCAGTGACGCGCCGTTGATCAGCAGATGCGCGTGCATCAATCGCACCCCGTCGTCGGCGGGCATCCGCGCGCGCTCGGTGGCGCCAAACGCCTTGATATAAAAATCGATCGCCTCGCTGGCGCGCTTGTCGGCGATCGCGATATGCGGGGTCAGCCCGCTCGTGGGTGTCTGATTGTCCATCGTCTCTCTCCTCGGTCTATTTGCGTGGTCCAACAAAGCCGACATGCGCGCCCTGCGGGTCGATCGCATTCATCGCGAACTCGCCGCCCGGAATTTCCATCGGTTCATTGGTGACGGTGCCGCCATTGGCGGTGACCGCGGCGTGCGCCCGGTCGATGTCGTCGACGCCGATATAACAGGACCACATCGATCCCGGCATCCCGGGCATCAGCGGCATCACCGCACCGATGCCGACGTCGCCGCACTGGAGGAAGCGGTAAGCGCCCATGTCGCCCATATCCATCTCACCCTCCTGCCCCCAGCCGAAATGCTTTTTGTAGAAAGCGATCGCGGCGTCGGGGTCCGATGTCGCCAGCTCGTTCCAGCGGATATGCTGCGGCTCGGTCACCGAAAAGACGTCGGTTACCCCCTCCGGCGCACCCTCCGGCGGGATCGGGGCCATGATGTAAAAGGGCGCGCCTTGCGGGTCGGTGACCATCGCGATGCGCCCGACGGGCAAGTCGGTCGCGGGCATCTGCACCGCGCCGCCATCGGCCTTGATCGCATCGATCGCGGCATCGACGTCATCGACCTCAAGATAACCGATCCAGATCGGCCGCGCCCCGCCCGCGAGCATGTCGGCATTCAGCGCCAGTACCCCGCCGGCATTGCCGCCATCGCTGCGCCCGATCATGCGATAATCCATGTCGCCCGCGGCGGGGTCGGCGTGGCTGGCAATCGTCCAGCCGACGACCGCGCCATAAAAGGCGCCGGCGCCGGCGGGATCGCTGGTCATCAGTTCGTACCAGATGAAATTGGCGGGCTTGCTCATCGTCTCTCTCCTCGGAAAAAGGGAACCGCGTTCGTCAGATTTTGTGGAGCCGCAGCGGCTTCACATTTTCGCGCGCGATGACGCCGCGCGCTTCCAGGTCGAGCTGGACGCCTTTCAGCCACCAGCCCGCTTTCGCGCCGCCGGGGAACAGATCGCCCGGCAACCGCGGCAGCACCGCCGTCTTGACCTCGGCGACGGTCAGCCCCGGTGCTTGTTCTGGCACCACGGCAAGCAGCGCGGCTTTCATCGCGTCATATTTGGCCTTGTCGACGCGCACGACATGGCCGGGGCTCGAGATGCTCAGCATTTCGACGCGTTCGATGGTTTTCGTCACCGGACTTCTCCTCTCGATCCTCCCTGTCGCGGAGCGATGGGGAGGTGGCAGCCCAACGGGCTGACGGAGGGGCTAGGGCGCTGGCGTTGCCGCCCCTCCACCACCGCTTCGCGGCGGTCCCCCTCCCCATGGCTTCGCCACAGGGAGGATTGGCGTCACGCCTCGACGATCGGCGCAAAGCCGCCATAGATCATGCGCTTGCCGTCGAACGGGACCTCGCTGCCGTCGGGCTTCATCCGCTCGTCGGCCATCACCTTTTCCCAGCCCGCGACGCGCGCTTCCTTGCTCGGCCATTCGACCCAGCTGAACACGACGGTCTCGCCGTCCTGCTTGTGCGCGGCGCGGGCATAGTCGGTGACCTTGCCGTCGGGCACATCGTCGCCCCACGCCTCGACCACGCGCGTCGCGCCATGGTCGCGGAACACCTGCGATGCCTTTTCGGCCAGCGCGCGATACGCGTCCTTGTTGTCGTCGGGGACCGGCAGGACATAGCCATCGGCATAACCCATGGCGCCGCCTGTGCTGTCGTCGACGATCGAATCGAAGCCGCCGATGATCATCCGCTTCCCGTCGAACGGCATCGCTTCCCCCATGCTCTGCATGCGGGGATCGCTCATCATCTTTTCGGTCGCGGCGTCGCGCGCCTTCTTGTCGGGATATTCGAACCAGCTGAACACGACGGTCTCGTCGTCTTTCGCCTGCACCGCGCCCTTGAAGTCATTGACCTTGCCGTCGGGGACATCGTCGCCCCACGCCTCGACCATGCGGCTCACGCCAAATTCCCTGAACAGGGGTGCGGCATCGGCGGCATGTTTGCGATAGGCTTCCTTGTTGGCGGTCGGCACCGCCACGACAAATCCTTCTACATAGGTCATCTTGTCTCTCCTTAGGGGGGTAGGGAAATTCAGGCCGCGACCGGCTCTTCTTTTAACGATACCAGCTGCGCGTCCATCGCGCGCGTGAAGGCGGGGCGTGCCGTGCAGCGATCGAGATAGGCGGCCAGCCGTGGATATTCGGCGATCAGTCCCGCCTCAACGCCTTCGCGCAGCACCGTCGCCATCGCGATGTCGGCGATGCTGAAGTCACCGAGCAGGTAGGGCTTGTCATCCAGCGCGTCGGACAGGCGGCCAAAGCGTTCGCGGATGAACTCGATCAGGCCGGGACGGCGCAGCTTCGCCCATTCCTCGTCCTTCGAAAATATATCGACATTGCCCAGCTCGAACATCATCGGTTCGATGCTGTTCAGCGCCGCGAACACCCATGCGGTCGCGTCGGCGCGGCCCTGTGGGTCGGTCGGCATCAGCCTTGTGTCCTTTTGCGCCAGGTGCAGCATGATCGCGCCGCTTTCGAACAGCGTGATGTCGCCGTCGCGCAGCACCGGAACCTGCCCCCATGGTTGCAGTTTGTAATGATCGGCGGGGCGATCGACGGCGCTGATCAGATCTTCGGCGTAGTCGAGACCCAGTTCCTCGCACGCCCAGCGCGGACGCAGGTCGCGGACAAAGCCGCGCGCGAAATCGGGAACCCAGTTGAAAGCGATGATTTCGATATCGGCATCGGGGTTGACGGGCATTGTATCTCTCCTTGGGGGCAGGGGATCAGAAAAAGCCGGCGGGCATCGGCGGCGTGGTGTCGTCCAGAAAGGGGATCACTTGCGCTGCGATCGTGGCGGCTTCGGCCATGACGCCGATGTGCGATGTCGCGGGCAGGATCGACAGGCGCGCCTTGGGGGCGGCGGTCATGAAACCCTGCGTTGCGACCCCGATGTCGCCGCCGCCGCGCAATTTGAACAGCTTGATCGCATGCTCAAAGGTGACACCATCGGCATCGCCCAATATGACCATCGTCTTGCCCGGAATCGCGCGCAACTGCGCGTCGCTATAGGCAAAGGGCGTCGCATCGATGTGCTTGATCGCCGCGACCAGGTCGGGAAAGGCGTCGGGGGTGGGCGACAGCCGTTTATACTCGGTCTCCATCGGGGTGCCGACGAACATCTCGGGGGTCATCTGCGCGATGCCCGCCAACACTTCGGGAACCCAGCCATCGAGGCTGGCGGTGCCCGATATGATCACCTGTTTGCCGATGCGATCGGGGTGGCGCACCGCCATCGCGATCGCCGTGCTGCCGCCCATCGAATATCCCAGCACATCGGCGCGCGCGACGCCCAGCGACGCCAGCACCGCGACGGCATCGTCGGCCATCTGGTCGTAACTTACCGCGCCGCCGACCTTGCCGGTACGACCGTGGCCGCGCGCGTCGATCGTGATGACGGGGCGCGATGCGGCAAGGGGGGTGACGAACGGCGCCATCGCCTCGCCCGACATGAAGGCACCATGCAGCACCAGCAACGGTGTCTGCTTCGACGCCAGATCGCCATGCACCGCATAATAGAGGCGCATGCCATTGACTTCGGCATGGCCCGTCTTGGCCGCGCTTGCAGACGCTGTGGCGGTTGCGGGCTGCTGGGCGTTCGCCGGCTCGGGAACCGCCGCGACGACGGCCGTGCTGGCCAGCAGGGCGAGCGCTGCGGCAACGCCCGGATTGCGGCGGCGGAAACTCTGGAGGGGAGAAAAATCTGTCATGATATGTCCTCTTGGATTGGCGCGGCCTCTAGGTCCGCTTCCCTTTGATGTACGCGACGATCGACATTGCATGGCCGTGGCCCAGCTCGAAATCGGCCTTCAGCCAGTCGATCACCGCGCCGGGCTTGATGCCGGGGGCGAGGCCGTTTGCGTCGGCCAGACCCTTGTCGATCGCCAGCGTCTTCAGGTCGTCAGCCGACTTGCCGGTCTTGGCCTCGATATTGTCCAGATAGGCCTGAAAGCTCATTGGTCCGCTCCCGTCCGGAGCGGTATCAGCGCGCGGACGCGCGGATCGCGCAGCCACAGCCCGCCCCACAGCATCAGGCCCAGATAAACGCCGAACAGACTATGGCTGAACAACGGGCTGCCGATCCGCACATGGGTGGCGATCGCGCCGCCCAGATAGCCGGTGATCAGAATCGCGCCGAGGATCGCGGTGCGCGGCCAGATATACAGCAGCGTCGGGATCAACAGCAGGAGTCCAAGCAGATACATGGTGCCGGTATCGAGCGGCCAGCCGAGGCCCGGTGGGCTATATTTGATCGCGGTCTCGGGCGACGCCAGTTTCAGCCCGGCGTCGAAAAGGAGGAAAAGGATCACCAGACCGCTCAGGATGCGGCCGGCGATCAACTGACCCTTGGCGGGGACTGCATCGGTCATCTCTTCCTCCTCCTCTTGGCTGGCGTCAGGCGGCCGCTTCGGCGGGTTCGCCGGCGGGAATGGCGGCCGGGTCCATCCACATCACTTCCCAGATATGGCCGTCGGGATCTTCAAAGCTGCGGCCGTACATGAAGTCGCCATATTCCTGGGTCGGGGTCGGATCAGCCTTGCCGCCCGCGGCGGTCGCCTTGGCGACCTGCGTGTCCACATCGGCGCGGCTGTCGGCCGACACACAGAGCAGGACCTGCGCGGTCGTATGCGCGTCGGGGATCGCCTTTGACGTGAAGGTCGCCCATTTTTCATGCGTCAGCAGCATGACGTGGATCGATCCTTCCTGAACCACCATGCAGGCGGCGGTGTGGTCGGTGAAGGCGGGGTTGTTGACCGCGCCGACCGCTTCATAAAAGGCCTGCGACCTTGCAAGGTCGGTCACCGGCAGGTTCACAAAAATCATCTGGGGCATCGTTTTTCTCCTTGGGGGGTGTTTCCGATCAGCGCGGGGGCGCCGTCGGAACTGGTTTCTGCTGCGTCATGGTGCGCCGCGCTGTGCAAACAACATGCGGACATAACGCTTCAGATGGGTGACGCTTTCCCGCGCAATCGCCGGGTCGTTCGTCGTTTTGGCCAGGATGAAGCTGCCCTGCAGCACCGCCTGAATATGCTGCGCCAAACCGAGCGCGGTGACATCTTCGGGGGCGCCATAGCGCGCCATCGTCGCCTCGATATCGGGGGTCAGCGCTTCGCAATAGGCGTTGATGCTCGCCTCGCACGCGGCGCGGATCGCGTCGCTCGTTGCAAAGGCCTCCTGCACCATCGTGCCGACGAAGCAGGTGAATTCCTCGACCGGGCCGTCGAGCATCGCAAAGCGGAAATCGATATGGCCGATCAGCCGGCCCAGCGGATCGCCCAATTGGGTGTGGGGCGGCATTTCGAACATCGGCCGCGCGCGTTCGGTCCACGCCTCGGCTGCGGCAACCGCCAGCGCTTCCTTCGACGCGAAATGGTGGAAAAAGGCGCCCTTGGTCACCCCCGCTGCGGCGCAGATCTGGTCGACCGTCGTTGCCGCATAGCCCTGCTTGCGCACCGTGGTGTGCGCCGCCGCAATCAACGCCGCGCGCGCACTGCCGCGCGGTGCGCGCACCGCGGCAATGCCGGCCCCGACGCCGGACACCGTCTTGGCGGAGGAGCGGGGCTCGGGGCCGGAAGGGGGCTGATTCGTCGTCATGCGAATCTACATACCGACCAGTTGGTATGTTGTCAAATCCCGAAGTGGCCCCACGCTGCGTGGCACCTTCGCCAACATCCGAACCGGTGCGAAAAACGACTCGACCGCGCCCCATTTTGCCGCCAAAAGGCGCGAGAACAAACAGGGGACATTGATGGTCGCGATCGTTTCCACCGTCGCCTATCTGGGGCTCGAGGCGCGCGGGGTCGAAGTGCAGTGCCAGATCACCCCGGGGCTGCCGCGCTTCGTCGTTGTCGGCCTGCCCGACAAGGCGGTCGGCGAAAGCCGCGAGCGCGTCCGCGCCGCGATCGCCGCGATCGGGCTGGCGCTGCCGCCCAAGGTCATCACGGTCAACCTGTCCCCGGCCGACTTGCCCAAGGAAGGCTCGCACTACGACCTGCCGATCGCGCTCGCGCTGCTCGGCGTGATGGGGGTGGTCGACCCCGAAACGCTCAGCGCTTATGTGGTCGTCGGCGAACTCGGGCTGGACGGTCGCGTCGCCGCCTCCCCGGGGGTGCTGCTCGCGGCGCTCCATGCAGGCAGCCAGGATCGCGGCCTGATCTGTCCGGTGGCGCAGGGGCCGGAGGCGGCGTGGGCGGGCAATGTCGAGGTGCTCGCGGCGCCCGACCTCCTGTCGCTGCTCAATCATTTCAAGGGCAACGCCCTGCTGCCGCCGCCGCGCCCGGGCGAGGTCGAGCAACCGCGACGCATGGCCGACCTCGCGCAGGTCAAGGGGCAGGAGATTGCCAAGCGCGCGCTCGAAATCGCCGCCGCGGGCGGGCATAATCTGTTGATGGTCGGGCCGCCGGGGGCGGGCAAGTCGCTGATGGCGGCTTGCCTGCCGGGCATATTGCCCGATCTCGACCCTGCCGAAGCGCTGGAAGTGTCGATGATCGCCTCGGTCGCGGGCGGGCTGGAGGGCGGGCGGTTGATCCGCGCGCGCCCGTTCCGCTCGCCGCACCACAGCGCGTCGATGCCCGCGCTTGTGGGCGGGGGCCTACGCGTTCGCCCCGGCGAGGTCAGCCTCGCGCATCTGGGCATCCTGTTCCTCGACGAACTCCCCGAATTTCAGCGTAGCGTCCTCGATTCACTGCGCCAGCCGCTCGAGACCGGCGAGGTCAGCGTCGCGCGCGCCAACGCACATGTGACCTTTCCGGCGCGGGTGCAGATGGTCGCGGCGATGAACCCGTGCCGCTGCGGCCATCTCGGCGACCCCGCGCTGGCGTGCAGCCGGGCGCCGCGCTGCGCCGCCGATTATCAGGCCAAGGTCTCCGGGCCGCTGCTCGACCGCATCGACCTGCATGTCGAGGTGCAGGCGGTCAGCGCCGCCGACCTCGTCTTGCCGCCCCCCGCCGAAGGCAGCGCCGAGGTTGCAGCGCGCGTCGCGACGGCGCGGGCGCGCCAGACGACGCGCTATGCCGGGCACAAGGCGCGCACCAACGCCGAAATCGACGGCGAGTTGATGGAGGCGGTCGCGACCCCCGACGAGGCTGGACGCAAATTGCTCGCGCAGGCGGCCGAAGCAATGCGGCTGTCGGCGCGCGGCTATACGCGCATCCTGCGGGTGGCGCGGACGATCGCTGATCTGGCGGGCGTGGGCGACGTCGGGCGCATCCATATCGCCGAAGCGCTGAGCTACCGACGGCAGGCGCCGCGCAACTGATGCTCACCTTTGAAGCCACAATCATCGAATGGCGCGGCCCACCGCCCTATCTGTTCGCACCAGTCCCCGATCATCTGGTCGGCGAGGTCCATTATGCCGCGCGCGAAGCCAGCTATGGCTGGGGCATGGTGCCGGTGACGGCGCAGATCGGCGGAACCGAGTGCACCACATCGCTGTTCCGACGCGGCGACACCTATGTCCTGCCGATCAAGGTCGCCGTCCAGCGTGCCGAGGGGGTGGGGATCGGCGACCGGATCGCGGTGACGATGGAGATCAGCCGCATCATCCGCCGCTGATTTCGCTGCCGAGTTTGAGCACCTCGCGACCGTCGATCATCTCGATCAGATAGGCGGGATTGGCGGCGGATCCGTTGCGGACAATCCGCGCGCCCTTGATCACGCGCTCGACGCGCGTTTCGAAACGTTCGGAAATGCGGCCATGCGCTTCGCCGCGGCCCCAGGTCCAGTGGACGTGGGCGTCGATATCGAACTGGTGCGCGGTCATGCGAGCCCGGCGCGGGGCGAAGTCAGATGCCCAGCGCCGACTTGTTTTCGACGACCTCGAGCGGCGGCGGTGCTTTGGCTACCCCCGCACCGTGGCGGCGATGCGCCAGCTTGCCATCGATCTTGCCGCCATTTTCGATCGTGATGTTTTCGTACACGACATCGCCGGTGATCCGCGCGGTGGCGTGGACGATCAGCGTCTTGGCCTCGATCGACCCGTCGACCAGCCCCGCGATCTTCGCGGTCTCGGCGACGACGGCGCCCTTGATCTCGCTGGCTTCACCCTGGACCAGATTGGCGCATTTCAGGTCGCCGTCGATCTTGCCATCGACGTGCAGGTCGACACTGGCGGCAACATTGCCGGTGACGACGACGTCCGATCCGAGGATCGAAAAGGTCGTGTGACGTGCGCCGGTCGCCATCTTAGCGGGCACCGTGGGCAGCGATGGCACCGACTCGCTGGCTTGCGTCGTCTTTGACTTCGAGAACATCGGCTTTGGCCTCCAGGAAGCGGCGAGGATTGACCGCGACGCCGTTTAGACGGACTTCAAAATGCAGGTGGCTGCCGGTCGAACGACCGGTCGAGCCCATTTTGGCGATCTGCTGGCCGGCGGCGACCTGCGTCCCGACCTTGGATGTAAAGCCCGACAAGTGGGCATAGCGGGTTAAGATACCCTGACCATGATCGACCTCGACGACATTGCCATAGCCCGACTTCTGGCCGACGAAGCTGACGCGGCCGGGGGCAGCGGCAAGGATCGGCGTACCGATCGGACCGCGGAAGTCGAGGCCCGAATGCATCGCCGCGCCGCCAGTGAACGGATCGCTGCGATAACCGAAGCCCGACGACATCATCAGCACGTCGGCGGGGTTGCCCGACGGGACGGCGACGAGGGTGCGTTCGAGCACTTCCATGCGGAATAATGCGCCTTCGAGCGCGGCAAACGACGGGCCGAGCGCCTTGGCTTTGCCCATCCGGCCCTTGTACGGGATGAACGGACCACCGCGGCCGGCCGCGGCACCGCGGACGATCGCGGCGGGATTGAGCCCGAGCTTGGCGACGGCTTCTTCGGCGTTGGCAGCGCGCAGGTTGACCGCGGCGAGCAGGCGGCTGGCAAAGCGTTCCTGCCGGGTTTCGAGGCGGGCGAGCGTCTGCGCCTCGGGGGGCAGGTTCGGGTCGATCGCGCTGGTCTTCAGCGGTTCGGATTTTGCCGCCGGTACGTTGGCCGCTGCCGGTGCGGGCTGGGCCGCCATCGCCTCGGTATCAATGCCGAAATGGGTTTCGGCGACACCTTCGAGCAGCGCCTGCCGTTCTTCGAGATCCGCAGCGGTTTCGGCGACATTGTCACGATATTTGGCGATCCGCGCTTCAGAAGCGGCGGCGGCGGCCTGTTGCTGCGCCACTGCGGCGCGCTCGCCTGAACTGAGCAATTGGTTGACGAGCACGGCGAGCGTCGCGCCGGCCCAAACGATCAGCACGACGCCGGCGATCAGTGCGACCCGCTTTTGCCAGACTGCGCTGATGCGCAGGAATCGAACATGACCATGCGTGCGAATGAAGATTTCATGGTCCTGAAACAGCGCGTTAAAGCGCTGGCGCCAATGGCGCAGGCCCGTGGATTTCGATGACAAGTGGCGACCCCATCTTGTTGTTATAAGGAGCCCTCCGCCCCGATTGATTGGCGCCTTAACAGGCCGTTTGCGGCGCGGCGAATCTTTGCGGGGCGACTCGCGCCGAGTCGAACTCAACCTGCGGTGAACGGTGTCAAATGGCGGGAACGCTGTCATTTTGGCGGGAAATTCGCCGCGAATCGGGTAATATTATTGACGGCTTGCTTACCAATTTTTGCTAGGCCCAAGCCGATGAATCCCATGGCTAAAACCGAACCGTCCGGCACTGCCGACACGTCAGTGCTGCCGCAGCCGGGCAGCACCGCGCGCCCGCGTTCGGCGGTCAGCGCCGGGGTCGGTATCGTCGGGCTGGCGGGGCTGGTCGGCTATTTGCTGCTCGCAAGATATGCGCCCGACATCGCCGCGTTCCTCGGCATTGACTGGGGGGCACGCGGGCCGATGAGCGGCCCCAATTCGGCGATCGCCAGCGTGCTGGCGTGCGGCATTCCGATGGTGCTGTGGTCGGTCTTGGTCGACAAGGTGCACCGCAACCCCTCCACCGGGATCGACTGGACGCAGCGCCGTCCGTGGCGCGAAACAGTCGATATCAGCCTGACCAAGCTTGCCGGACTGTGGGCGACATGGGGGCTGATCGCGCTGATCTATGCGACGATGCGCTATTATTGGACGGGCAATTACGCCTTTTCTATGGATCTGCTCGAACGCGTGGCGCCCTGGCTGCTGCTGGTGTCGGTGCCGTACATGCTGTGGCTCGACCGCCGGATGATCGAGCCGCGCGATGGCTGTTATCAATTCGGTCGCTGGCTGATTGCGCCCGGTCAACCGGTCGACGGGCGCGCGATCGGCCATCATCTGCGCGCTTGGGCGGTGAAGGGATTTTTCACCGCCTTCATGCTGTCGATCGTGCCGGGCAATTTTTCGGCGCTGGTCACCGTGCCGATGCGCGACGTGCTCGCCAATCCCTATATGACGGGCATCTGGGCGCTCAATTTCCTCTATCTGATCGACGTCCATATCGCGACGGTCGGCTATATCCTGACGCTGAAGCCGCTCGACGCGCATATCCGAACTGCGAACCCCTATGGCATGGCGTGGGTCGCGGCGCTGGTCTGTTACCCGCCCTTCATCCTGATGAGCGGCGGCCCGCTCGATTATCAGGTGAACGGTGCCGATTGGGGGCATTGGCTGGCGGGACATGAGGCGTTGCTGATCGTCTGGGCGGTCGTGCTGGCAGGGCTGACCGCGATCTACAGCTGGGCGACGATGGCGTTCGGCATCCGCTTTTCGAACCTGACCCACCGCGGCATCATCACGCATGGGCCTTATGCCTTCACCCGGCACCCGGCCTATGTATCGAAGAATCTGAGCTGGTGGGTTGGCGCGATGCCCTTCCTCGCTACCGCCGGCGGCTGGGTCGAAGGCGCGCGCAACGTGGTGCTGCTCGGCCTGGTCAGCGGGGTCTATTATTGGCGCGCCAGGACCGAGGAAAAGCATCTCCTCGCCGATCCCGCCTATGTCGCTTACTGGAACTGGGCGCAGGAAAACGCCTTCGTCCCGCGCTTGTTCACGCGGATGACCGGACGGAAACGCCCGTTGATCCGCCTTGAGCCCGACGAGCGCGTCGGACCCGTCGCCTGATCCGGGCGGGGCGAGCGGCCCCGAGCGGATAGCCGTCCTTAGAACTTGTAGCCCGCCTCGACGCCCCAGATGCGGGGTTCGTTGACGAAGCCGGTCAGATTGTTGAAGTCGATCCCGCCGACTGCCGACGTGTCGTTGGTCACGTTGCGGACAAAGGCGGCGAAGTCGTAATTGTCGGTCTTGTACCCGACGCGCACGCCGCCCTCGAGCTGGCGCTTGTCCTGGAATTCGACCGATTCATACAGGAAGAAGTTGATCTTCGAGCGGTACGACCAGTCGGTATAGGCATAGATTTCGCCATCGCCGACCGGGATGCCATATTTGGCGGTCCAGTTGGCGATCCAGCGCGGGGATTGCGGCAGGCTGTTGCCGTCGATGTTGACGATCGCCGGCGCAAAGGGCGCCGCCGCCACGACTACCGGATCGAGGATCGTGCACAGCGACACATTGGGAAAGGTGTCGACGCGCGTTGCGCCGCACGCCGCCGTGGTCAGGCCGGGATCGCGGATTTCGGTGTGGTTGTAGCTGAGCCCCGCGGTCAGCAGCAGGCGGTCGACCGGCGCAAATTCGGCGTCGAGTTCGAAGCCGTAACCACGGACGTTGTCGGCGTTGATCAGCCGGTTGGCGTTGACCCCGCCGCCGACCGCGGTCAGCTGCGCATCGTTGAGGTCGTAGCGGTAGCCCGACAGGTTGATGCGGGCGCGGCCATCGAACAGCGTCGATTTGATTCCGGCTTCATACGAGGTGATCGTTTCGGAATCGCCGATGGTGACCCCCGATTCGAGCGGCGTCGCGGTTGCCGGCGGGAACAGGATGCGCCCCTGGATGCTCGGCGCGCGATAACCCCGCGCGACGCGGGCATAAAGGTTGATGTCGTCGGTCGCCGCATAGGCGATGTTCGCATCCCAGGTGACATTATTGTCGCTGACCCGGCGGTTGACCGTGCCCAGCGGGTTCTGGAGGAAATTCGGGAACTGCGTATCCTTGCTGCGCACCACCGTATAGCGGCGCTTGTCGTCGTTGTAGCGGATGCCGCCGGTGACGCTCAGCTGCTCGGTCACATGATAGGTGGCCGACCCGAACACGCCATAGGCTTTGCTCTTCTGGGACTGCGCGACGATGATGTTGACCCCGCCGACCGGATTGTTCGGATCGCCCATCGTCGAATAATTTTCGCTCAAAATATCGAGATCTTCGTCGAAGTAGAAGAAACCGGCCTGATAGGCGAGCGGTCCGTTGCCATTGCTTTCGAGGCGCAGTTCCTGGGTGAACTGCTTCAGGTGCGGGACGCTGTCGCGCGTCTCGGCGGTGAAGGGAATTTCGCCGGGGCCGTAAAGATTGGGCGGCAGGAAATTGGCGCCGAAGCCGCCGTCGACGTCGCCGACCGAGGTCGCGTGACCCTTCCAGTAGCTGGTCACCGACACGAGCGAGACCGGGCCGGCATCCCAGGTGATCCGCGCCGAGGCGTTGCCGGTGCGCACCCGCTGTTCATTCTGGCCGTCGGTCGAGACACGATAGCGGTCGAAATTGGCGTTGAGGCCCTCTTCGCCGCGCGTGAAGACATTGGCGCGGAACACGCGTGCGGTGCCGTTGAGCCGGCGCAGCTGGCCGGTCAGCAGGATGTCGAGCGTGTCGGTCGGCTTGACCAGCCCCTGAAAGCGAAGCGCGAATTCGTTGAAACCTTCGAGCGCGTCCTTCGTCGTTCCCGACGGCAGCACATTGTCGACATAGTCGTCCTGGCGCTGATACATCGCCGACAGGCGCAGCGCGACCTGTTCGCCGACCGGGCCGCCGACGGCGCCCTGCGCATTCACCGCGTTGAAGCGGCCATAGGACAGGCGGCCATAGCCCTCGAACGTATCAGAGGGTCTCACCGAATCGAACTTGACGATGCCCGCGGGGGTGTTGCGACCGAACAGCGTGCCCTGCGGCCCGCGCAGCACTTCGACGCGATCGACGTCGAACACCGGAAAGCCCTTCAGGATCGGGTTTTCGAGCACGACATCGTCATAGACGAGGCTGACCGGTTGCGACGCGTTGAAATCGAAATCGGTGTTGCCGAGGCCGCGAATGTAGAAGCGGGGGAAGGTGCGACCGAACGAGGATTCGACCACGAGGCTGGGAACCCGCGCCGACAGCGCCCGGACATCCTGCCCGCCGGCCCCGATCGCGTCGAGCTTGTCGCCCGAGACCGCGGTGATCGAAATCGGAACGTCCTGCAAATTTTCCTCGCGGCGCTGCGCCGTGACGATGATTTCGGCGAGGCCGCTTTCCTCAGCGGCGGGTGCTTCCTGCGCGGCGGCGGGAGCGACCCAGCTCGGCGCGGCGAGGGCAAAAGCTATAGCGAGTGTGGAAGGAAAGTGGCGCATGGCAAGCTTCCTGAAACAGAGGTGGCGATGGGAGAGGCGGAAAACCAATTGCTCTTTGGCTTTGCGCGCGCGCGCGATCAATCGCGGAAGCGGTTTCCGCTGACTTTCGTGTCAGCAGTGTTGCGCTTTTGCTGCACTTTGGGGCGTGCGGCGCCTGTTAAAAGCTAAGCTCGTCGTAGATTTTCGACAAGTCGTGGTTCCACGGCCCCTCGTAGCGGTCCATCAGGTCGTGCGCGGGGGATTTTCCGCTCTTGGCGATGCGGCGGAGGGGTTCGAGGAAACCGACTTCATTGTCGCCCATCGAATTGACCTCGCCGCGCGCCGCGAGGCCTGCAGCGGCAATGTCGAGCACGCGGTGCGCGAGCTCGCCCACCGTGCCGCCGCCCGGCGCCGGGGCGTCGAGGCCTTCGCTCGGTACCGCGTCGCGCAGGATCTGCTGTTCCTCGATGCTCCAGCCCTTGACCAGATCCCACGCCGCGTCGAGCGCGCCCTGGTCATAGAGCAGGCCGACCCACAGCGCCGGGAGCGCGCAGATGCGGTTCCACGGGCCGCCGTCGGCGCCGCGCATTTCGAGAAAGCTTTTCAGCCGCACTTCGGGGAAGGCGGTCGAAAGATGGTCGTTCCAGTCGGACAGGCGCGGCTTCTCACCGGGGAGCGCGGGCAGCTCGCCTTTCAGGAAATCGCGGAAGCTCTGCCCCGCGGCGTCGATATATTTGCCGTCGCGGAAGACGAAATACATCGGCACGTCGAGCATATAGTCGACATAGCGCTCATAACCGAAACCATCCTCGAACACGAAAGGCAGCATGCCGGTGCGCGCGGGATCGGTGTCGGTCCAGATATGGCTGCGGTACGACATAAAGCCGTTGGGCTTGCCTTCGGTGAAAGGCGAGGAAGCGAAGAGCGCGGTGGCGAGCGGTTGCAGCGCCAGCGACACGCGGAATTTCTGCACCATGTCGGCCTCGGACGAATAGTCGAGGTTGGTCTGGATCGTGCAGGTGCGCAGCATCATGTCGAGGCCCATGGTGCCGACGCGCGGCATATGGTCGAGCATGATCTTGTAGCGGCCCTTGGGCATGATCGGCAGTTCGGCGCGCGCCTTGTCGGGCCACATGCCGACCCCGAGAAAGCCGAGGCCGAGTTCGGCGCCGACTTCCTTGACCTGTTTCAGATGTCGACCGGTTTCGGCGCAGGTCTGGTGAAGATTCTCGAGCGGCGCGCCCGACAGTTCGAGCTGGCCCGCGGGTTCGAGGCTGACCGTGCCGTCGCTCCCCGCGAGCGCGATCACCTTGCCGCCCTCGATCACCGGTTCCCAGCCGAAGCGGGTGAGCGCCATCAACAGGTCGTGGATGCCGCCGGGTTCGTCATAGGAGGGCGCGCGGTGGTCGGCGGTGCGATAGACGAATTTTTCATGCTCGGTACCGATCCGCCAGCGGTCCTTGGGCTTCTCGCCCTGGATCATCGGGGTGGCCAGTTCGTCGCGATGTTCGACGATGGGATCGTTGCTGTCCGAAGCGGTGCGCGTGCTCATATCGCGCATTTAGACTGTTCAGTACAGAATGCAATCGACTGTTGAGCAGGCGCTTGATTGGGCGCTATTTGACCAGCCCGCGCAGGTTGATCGTAAAGCTCGACCCCGGCATCATCGACCCTTTGGGACGGATGCGGACGTGGGTCACCGCCGCGTCGACGCCATTGGCATCGGCGGTCGGCGCATAGGTCCAGCTGGCGCCCCCATTGTCCGAAAACTCCAGATCGTCGGTCGTGCTCGACAGGCTGGTGAAGCTGTAGGTCAGCGCGCTGGTGCTGGCAGTAAACGCGATCGGGCCGGGACCGGGGGCATAGCTGCCGACAGACAGGCTGAGATTCGCCGGGATCGCGTCGGTGACGATGACGCTGTTGCTCGTCGCGCTGGTGCTGGCGGGTGCGGTGATGGTCAGCGTGTAATTCGCAAAGCCGCCGGGGATCAGTTTGGGGTTGGTCAGGCCGTTCAGCGGGTCGCTGTAGGCGACCGACGTCTTGGCGATCGATAGCGGCGCGACATAGCTGTTGGTAAAGGTGCAGACGATCGCGGTGTCGGCGGCGTTCACCGTCAGCACATTGGTGGCAAGCGCGGTATTGTTGCCCGTGCAGGCGAGCGCCTGACCGTAGTTCGCGCCGTTGCCGACGATGAAAGTCTCGCTCAGCGCGGCGCTTTCGGCGGCATAGACGGTGACAGCGGCGTTGGTGTCGGTCTCGTTTGCGCTGTTGGCGACCGACGACAGGCTGGCGTTGTTGATCAGGCCGCTGGTCGTGACGGTCACGGCGTTGGCCGTCACCGCATTGACCCAGGTCTTGCGCACGACAAGCGTCGCCGATCGGCGGCTGTTGGTCCAGGTACAGGTAAGCGAGGTGCCCGAGGGCATGACGACGGTTCGGCTGAGCCCGCTGCCCGCGGTGGCGACGACGACATTGTCGCTGTTGCGGCGGCATTCGATGCTGCTGTTGTAGTTCGCTGCGGCGCCGGTCGTATAGGCTTCGGTCAGGGTGAGCGTGCTGCCGGGAATCGCAACCGCCGTCGCATTGGTTGACGCGCCGCCGACGGTTGACGTCCCGGCGGTGGCGGCAAAGCCGCCGGTGATCGCCAGACCGACGGCATCGCCAGCGATCCCGGTGACCCAGTTTTTGGCCAGCACCACCGGCGAGTCATTGTCGGTGATCGTGTAGGTGCTCGCGGCGCGCGGCGCGCCGCCACAGCTCGTGGTGCTCGACACGGTGTAGCCGGTGCCGGCGTTCAGCGCGATCTGGATCGTTTCGCTGCCCTCGTTTGCCGTGTCGTCGACGATCTGGATGCCGAGCGGAACCGCGGTGTTCTGATAGGTACCGGCCGGGATGGTGACCGTGAAGCTCGCGCCGCCGCCGGGGGTGGTATAATCGGTGCCGCGCACCGCGGTGCCGCCGGTGATGCCGACATTGACCGTTTGCGCTGTGAACAGCGTGCCGTTGACGGTGAGCGTCGGCAGGCTTGTGGTGGCGAGTGATTCGACACCCGAGGCCGACGTCGTTGACAACTCAATAAAGGGATTCAGCGTGATCCGGATGTCGTCGAGGAAATTCCCGAGGCTGCCCGGGTCGGTGGTGACGAACTGGACGCGCTGGATGCCCGATGCGCCGCCATAGGTCGTCGACCCGGCATTGACGTTCCAGACATTGTTGATCGTCGATGCCTGGGTCGCCAGCGCCTGGATCAATGTGCCGCTGCTGGTGGCAACCTGAAACCGTGCGGTCTGTGTCGCCGGGCCGCCTGAACGGGCGCGATGGGCAAAGGTCCAGCCTATCGTCTCGCCGCCCACCATGCAGATGTTCTGATAGAGCGCGCCCGGAACATTGGCGTTCATTTCGGCGAACACCGATCCGGCATAGGCGGGGACGCCCTGGAAATTGCTGTCCCACAGCTCGATCTCGCCCGATGCCGAGTCCCAGCCGACGACCGAGCCGTTCGCATAGATCTGGTAATTGGCCGCGCCCGGTCCCTGCGGGTCGTTCGATTCGAACGAAGGGTTGACGATGACGCGCTGTGCCGCCGCCGGGGATGCAACGGCGAGCGCTGTAGCGGCGATCAGCGCGCAAAGCCTCGATAGGCGGCACGCGTAGCCGTCTGCCGGGATCAATCTGCGGGTCATTCGGATCTGCTCAAACGTCGATTGGAAGAGGAAAGTTGATGAAAATCAATTGATTGTCACGTCGAAAGCGACCGCGAGGGCAGCGCCGGGCGCCAGCGTCGGCGCGGTAGCGGCAACACTGGTGCCGGTGACAGATGCCCCGAACGGATCGCTTTCGTCGGCGCCGGCGGTATCGGCGTCTTCGATTGTCGTCGCCCCTGCGCAGGTCGAGCCGCTGCGCAGCGAACCCGCGACAAACGTCGTCGTCGCGGGCAGCGCGTCGGCGACGTTTATCGCGGTCGCCGTGCCGCTGCCATTGTTGGTGACAAGGATGCAATAGCGCATCGTCGCGCCCGGAATGGCTTTCGGGTTGGTCGTGCCATTGGTCGGGTCGCTGACGATGCTGCTGGTCTTGGCGATCGTCAGGTTGGTCGTTGGGCGGCAGAAGCTGACGTCGTGGATCGCGATCGCCTGTTGTCCGGGATTGGCAGGGGCGAGGCTGTGGTTGCCATATTCTACGATGACCGTGTCGATCGGGGTATTGAAAGTCACGACGACATTGCCGTTGGCGCTTGCATCGGCCGAAGTGCCGTCGCCGTAGGCGCTGTTGCCGATGACATAGTTGCTGACTCCGTTAGTCAGCACCGCGGTGACCGGCGACCCATTGAAGCTGCCCGTCACGGTCACCCGGTCGGCGAATTGCCCGGCGGCATAATCGATGTCGAACAGCCTGAACTGGGCGCCCGGAACCGCTGTAGGCAGCGCAAACGTGCTGGTGACGCTCCCCGCCTGACTGGTCATGTCGACGATCTCGAAGAGCGAAAATTGCGCCGGAGAGAAGCCACCGGTGACGATATTCTGCCGTGTCGGCGACTGGCCGCCATAGGTGGCGTTGTTCAGAAAAGTCCCGCCACTGATTCCGATGTTGAAGTTCATCGTGCCGATTGCAGTCAGCGGATAGCTGCCGCTCGTCGTCCCCGCGGCCCAGGTGACGCTGTCCCAATCGTGCACTGTCGAGCCGACGGGGCAGACCAGCGTCGGCAGCGTTCCCGCAACGCGCGTGCCGGCTACGGTGAAACTGGCGGTATCATAATCATCCTCACCCGCGGCGCCATTGGTGGGGGTCGAATCGAAATCGAATGCCGACGAGGCGCTGACTTCAGCGACATTGGTCACCGTCGCGCCCGCGGTGGCGGTGACGGTGCCGGTGATTGTCAGCGTGCGCGTCGTTCCCGCCGGGATGCTGCCGACCGTCCACACGCCGGTGGTGCTGTCGTAGCTACCGAAACCTGATGCACCGGTGAAGGCGAAGCCGGCGGGCAGCGTGTCCTGCACCGTCACCCCGGTCGCGGTCAGCGCCGACCCGCTCGCGTTGGTGACGCTGAGGACGTAGTTGATGCTGGTGCCGAACGTGGGCGCGGCGTTGCTCACCGCCTTGGTCAGCGACAGGTCGGCCGACGGCGTCATCGGTACCGTCGTGAGGGTCAGGTCGGAACGGGTGAAATTGCCGGTGTCACCGTTCAGCGAGTCGCAGATCGTGAGCTGCCACGTTCCGGCCGAACCCTGGCCGTTGAACGCCGCCAGCGTTGCTTCGGACGAGAAGGTGCGCTGATAGGGCGGCGCTGCGGCCGTGTTGTCGTTTGCCGTATGCGTCGATACGCTGCTCGCCGCGCTGTCGTCGAACAGCACATTCAGATTGTCCGCCGACGTACCGACATTGGTGATCAGATTTACGACGGTGCCGCTCGGCGACACCAAAGTCGCGCGGACGTCGCCGCGATAGCTGTGTGTGAACTGGACGCCGACATTGACGTCGGTGATCTGGGCATTGGCGGCGACGGTGAAGCCCCGCACCATCGGGCTGGTGCAAGTGGTTGCCGTTTCGCTGATCGTACCGGTGGTTGTATTGCTATAGGTCGTGGTTGACTGCGCCGCGGCCGGACTGGCGGCAAGCGTCAACGCCAGCCCGACGAGCAGCCATAGGGCTCGTACAAACTGCGCGCGCTGGCCCCCACGCCAGCAATATCGGCTCTGGTCCTGCCGTTGCATCGGTCCGCTATGCCGGTGCATAGCTAATATGCGGTTAAAATCGGGGGCTTGGCGCGAATTCTGTCCGGGAACGGAACAGCTTCACGGATTCAGGCGCCGTCCGTCCAGTCGCCATGCTGCGCCATCCATAGGCTGGTTGCCGCGATCGCCGCGGTTTCGGCGCGCAGGATGCGCGGGCCGAGTGCGATGCGGCGCACCGCTGCGTTTTCGAGCAAAAGGTCGCGCTCGCGCGTCGTGAATCCGCCCTCGGGTCCGACAAGGATCGCGGCGGGCGCGGGTGCCTCAACGGTGGACAGCGGCACACCCCCTGCTTCATCCGCGAACAACAGCGCGCGGTCGGTGGGCCATTCGGCCAGCAGCTGCGCCAGTTTGACAGGCTCACCCAGCACCGGCAGCGCGGTGCGCCCGCATTGCTCGCATGCCTCGATGACCTGCGCCTCCAGTCGCTCGCGCTTGACGCGCTCGACGATCGTACGTTCGGTGATAACGGGTTGCAGCCGCGCGACGCCCAGTTCGGTCGCCTTTTCGATAATCCAGTCGAGCCGCGCCTTTTTGACCGGGGCAAAACACAGCCACAGATCGGGAACCTGTTCGATGCGGCGGGTCTGGCGTTCGATCCGGACGGTCAGGGCGCGCCTGCCCGCATCGGCGACGCTGGCCAGCCATTCGCCGCTGCGGTTGTCGAACAACAGGACCGGCGCGCCAATTTTCAGCCGCATGACATTGAGCAGATAATGAGCTGCAGGGCCGTCGATGATCGGCGCGGCGCCCGGCGCCAGCGGCATATCGACAAACAGGCGTGGGGTGCTGGCGGGCGGCCAGGCAGGAGTCGCGGGCATGGGCAGAGCGATAGCAGACGCCGATATTTTGCACACCCGCCGCGTGCTGCGCGCCATCTTGTCCCGGTCCGGGGCGAAATGGCTGTTTTGAGCGCATATCCGATCGTGGGCGATTAGCAGTTTGGTAAGCAGTTCCGTCCTAGTGCGAGGTACCAGCCACGCATCTGTAGTGGGCCGCGTGTCTGGACCAAGAGGGGTTAGACCATGCGAGGGACCGTTTTCAGCCGACTGCGGCTGGGCACCAAAAGCCTGTTGCGCGATAAACGCGGCAACGCGATGTTCCTGACTGCGGCGGCGATTCTGCCGGTCATCGGGCTTCTCGGATCGGGTATCGACATCGGTCGCGCCTATATGGCGCAGCTGCGCCTGCAACAGGCGTGCGACGCCGGCGTGCTCGCCGGGCGCCGCGCCATGAGCGGCAGCACCTATACGTCGGCGGCGCAGGCCGAAGCGAACAAGATGTTCAATTACAATTTCGGCGCCAGCACCTATGGCAGCAACACGGTGACCTTTGCTTCGCAGGCCGAAGGTTCCTCGAACGTCAAGGGAACCGCCACCGCCAAGCTGCCCACCGTCCTGATGCAGATTTTTGACTATCAAAAGTTCGACCTTGCGGTGAATTGCACCGCCAAGCTGGAAATTTCCAATGCCGACGTGATGATGGTGCTCGACGTCACCGGATCGATGGCGCAGACGAATTCGGGCGACTCGGTCAACCGCATTTCGGCGCTCAAGACCGCGACGATGGACTTTTTCGACACACTGACCACCGCCGATGTCGGCGATGGCCGGTTGCGGTTCGGCGTCGTTCCGTACAGCTCGACCGCGAACGTCGGCAGTATTTTGTACGCCAAGAACCCCGCCTGGTTGTCGGACAATGTGTTGCTGCCGTCGCGTACGCCCGTGTTCAAGGTCGTTTGGGGCAACGCGACCACCGAGCAGTCGGCGGAATATACCGACGGCAACACGAGCTATGGCGATTATGAAAATGTGAGCACTGTCAACGGTCAAGACAGTACGAGCTGCGGCAATCTGGAAGCGCCCGCTGATACGTCGCCGACGCCCAGCGGGTCGCCCAATTCAAATCAGACGGCGCAATATGTCGATGGCAATGGCAACCGCATTACAACTTACGACACCAACCAGACTTATACCTATTATAATTACCGCTACCGCTGGTCGAGCAGCAGCAGCCGGTGCCGTCTGCAACGCCGCGTCGCGACCTTCACGCGCACCTATACGACCACGGTCACCGAAACGCCGACGCAGTCGTTTGACAATAAATATACGTATCAGGATCGGGTATTCGACGTCAGCCAGGCCAAGGCCGGATCGGCGATCGAGACCGACACCGGCGATTCAGGCACAACCGTATCGAACACCTGGGGCGGCTGCGTCATGGAGCGCGGCACGGAGCCGTTCGGCCCGACTGATGCGGCCCCGGCTGACGCCCATGACATGGATGTCGACACCGCGCCGACGAGCGATGACGATACGAAATGGAAGCTGCTGATCCCGCAGATCGCCTTTCCGCGCGCGAGCAGCCCGGGCGTGACGCCATCGACGACGGGGTCGGTCAGCGTCAACAGCAGCAGCGTGTCGAGCAACAGCAGCACCAACGGCAGCTGGCAGAATTATTCGCGTTACTGGTCGAACGGTTGGGGCGTCTGCCCGGTCGCGGCGATGAAATTGACGACGCAGACGGCCAGCGACCGGTCGAGCTTCAACAGCTATATCCAGTCGCTCCAGCCGGTCGGCGGTACCTATCATGACGCGGGCATGGTGTGGGGCGTGCGTTTGCTGTCGCCGGACGGCATGTTCTCCGACGAAAATGCGACCGCGCCAAACAACCGCCCGATCAGCCGCCACATCGTCTTCATGACCGATGGCGACATGGCGCCCAACATGGGCAATCTGTCGTTCCAGGGCTATGAGTGGTTGATGAAGCGCGTCGGCGGGACCAGCGACGCCAACCTGACCACGCGCCACAACAATCGCTTCGCGCAATTGTGCGCGAAAGCCAAAGCGAAGAATATCACCGTCTGGGTGGTAAGTTTCGGCGTGTCGCTGAACAGTTCGCTCACCAGTTGCGCGACGCCGGGCAAGGCCTATCAGGCGAACAATGCGGCGCAGCTCAACGAGAATTTCCAGGCGATCGCCCGGCAAATCTCGAAACTGCGGCTATCGCAATGACGCGCGGTTCGTTCATCCGCCGTCTGCGCTGTGACCAGCGAGGCAACACGATCGTCGAGTTTGCGCTGACTGCGCCGCTGTTCCTGATCGTCCTGTTCGGGATCCTCGATTTTTCGTGGCAATATTTCGCGAAACTGGAGCTTCAGGGGGTGGTCAATGCCGCGGCACGCGCCGCGACGCTGGAGGGTAACGCGATCAGCCAGACGACGCTGGACAATGAGGTGCGCCGCAAAGTGCTGAACGTCTTTCCCCAGGGCGAGGTGACCTTTACCCGCAAGGCCTATGACAGTTTTGGCGAAGTCGGCGATCCAGAAGCCTTCACCGATGCCAACAGCAACGGTCAGTACGACAGCGGCGAATGTTTCGAGGACGTCAACGGCAATAGCAGCTGGGACGCCGATCGCGGCAAGACCGGCAATGGCGGTGCCGAGGATGTCGTGCTTTACACTGCGTCGCTCCGGATGACGCGCGTCCTGCCGGTCTGGAAATTTCTCGGGCAGTCGCAGCAGAGTGTGCTCGTTGCGACCACGGTGCTGCGCAACCAGCCGTACAACGCCGCGACGTCGACGAAACAGGTGATCTGCTCATGACAGGCTTTTTGAAACGCGCCTTTGCATGGGCCGCGCGGCGGACACAGGCGGCCGTCCATCTGGCGCGCGACGTCAGCGCGGTGGTCATGATCGAAGTCGCCTTTTGCATCCCGATCCTCGCGATGATCGGCTTTGGCGGCATCGAATATGCCAACCTGCTCATGTCGACGACGCGCGTGAACCAGATCGGCCTGGGCGCCGCCGACAATGCGGCGCGTATCGCCTTTGGCAGCACTTTGGCGCAGCCGCTCGTGCGCGAGGCCGACATCAACGAGGTTTTTGCCGGGGTCGAGGAACAGGCGAAGGGCATGAATTTCAAGGCGAACGGCCGGGTCATCCTGTCGAGCGTCGAACGCAATCCAGACGGCGGACAATGGATTCACTGGCAGCGCTGCTACGGCGATCTGCCGGTCAATTCCGTCTATGGCCCGCAAGGTACAGGTGCAACGGGAACGAGCTTCGCCGGTGTCGGGGTTAACGCATCGAGCGGTACGGCGATCATGCTCGTCGAGGTCACCTACGATTATAAATCGCTCCTGTGGGGCAAATGGTTCCAGACGAAGCGGATTCGCGAAACCGCCGCCTTTCTCGTCCGCGAGGCACGCGACCTGAATGGCGAGAATGGCACCGGCCTTTTTAACCCGGCCCCGGCGGCTACGCCCGCGCTCTGCGCCTGACCGGCGGCCAGCGCGCCGCAATCAGGCATTTATCGTCGGCACCGCGGCTGCTACATGCACCGCTGCCGATGACCGCCACCCATCCTCCCGACAGCCAGCTGCGTGGTTTTGTGGCGCTGCTGCCCGCCGCGGCGCGACCCTATGCGCTGCTCGCGCGCTTCGATCGGCCGATCGGCTGGTGGCTGCTCTACTGGCCCTGCGCCTTTGGTCTCGCGCTTGGCGGCGGCGCGATCAGCCATTGGCCGTTGTTCCTGTGGCTGCTGCTCGGCGCGATCGCGATGCGCGGCGCGGGCTGCGTCTATAACGACATTGTCGACCGCGACCTTGACGCCAAAGTCGCGCGCACCGCGTCGCGCCCGGTCGCGAGTGGCGCGGTGTCGGTGCGCAATGCCGCGCTGTGGGCGATCCTGCTGTCGTTGATCGGCCTGCTCGTGCTGCTTCAATTGCCGTGGCCCGCACAGATCGTCGCACTCGCCAGCCTGATCCTCGTCGCCGGCTACCCATTTATGAAACGCATCACCTGGTGGCCGCAGGCGTGGCTGGGACTGGTGTTCAGCTGGGGCGCGCTGGTGGCGTGGGTCGCGGTCGGCGGCGGTGCCAATAGCGGAGAGGGGGGGCTCGCGCTGCCGTTGCTCTATGCCGGCTGCATCGCGTGGGTGATCGGGTATGACACCATCTATGCGCTGCAGGATATCGAGGACGATATGCTGATTGGCGTCAAATCGAGCGCGCGCGCGATGGGGCGCCATGTGAAGGCCGGGGTCGCGCTTTGCTACGGGTTCGCGCTCGCCTGCTGGGGCGGCGCATTGTGGGCAGTGCGACCCGACCCGCTGGCGCTGATCGCGCTGCTGCCTGCCGCGGTACATTTCACGGGGCAAGTGGTGACACTGGATCCTGCCAATGGCGAGGACGCGCTCGCCAAATTTCGCAGCAATCGTTTTGCCGGGCTGCTGATCTTCGCCGCGATGCTGGTGGTCGGGATGGCGCCCTAGATCACTCGGCCGCGAGCAGTTCCTCGGCGGCGCCCAGATCAACCGACACGAGGCGGCTGACGCCCTTTTCGATCATCGTCACCCCGAACAGACGGTGCATCCGCGCCATCGTCACCGCATTGTGGGTGACGATCAGATAGCGGGTGTTGGTTTCGCGGGTCATCCGGTCGAGCAGGTCGCAGAAGCGCTCGATATTGGCGTCGTCGAGCGGTGCATCGACTTCGTCGAGGACGCAGATCGGTGCCGGGTTGGTCAGGAACAGACCAAAGATCAGCGCGACCGCGGTCAGCGCCTGCTCGCCGCCCGACAGCAGGGTGAGCGTACCGAGGCGCTTACCCGGCGGCTGTGCCATGATTTCGAGCCCCGCTTCGAGCGGATCGTCCGAATCGACGAGCTCGAGATGCGCCTGGCCGCCGTCGAACAGCGTCGAGAACAGCCGCTGGAAATGGCCGTTCACCGTTTCGAACGCCGCGAGCAGGCGGACGCGGCCTTCGCGGTTGAGGTTGCCGCTTGACCCACGCAGGCGATGGACAGCCTGCGTCAGTTCCTCGATCTCGGCGGCGCTTTTTTCGCGTTCGGTGTCGAGCTCGATCAGTTCGTCGGCGGCGACGAGGTTGACCGGGCCAAGCCGCTCGCGGTCGGCGATCAGCCGGTCGTGCTGCGCCGATTCCTGCCCTGTATCGCGGACGCTCTCGCCGTCGAACCCGACTTTTTGTGGTAGCAGCGGCGGGGGGCATTCGAAGCGCTCGCCCGATAGGCGGCCCATTTCGATCCGGCGCAGCTCGGCATTTTCAGAGCGGGCGATTGCCCCGGCGCGGGTTTCGCGGGCCGCCGCGACGCGTTCGCGGATCGCATTCAGGGCCGTCTCGGCCTCACGCAGGGCGGCTTCGGCCGCGCGCTCCTGTGCTTCGGCGCCAGCGACCTTGTCGCGTAGCGCCGCCTGCTGTGTTTCGGCGGCGGCGCGCTGCTCGGCAAGCTCGGCAGGTACGTCGGCAAGCCTGGCGGCTTCGGCGGCGAGCGTGTCGGCGCGTTTGTCCATCTCGGTCACCCGCCGCGCGGCTTCGCCCGCGCGCGCTTTCCAGCTCTTGATTTCGGCGGTGACGACCGCCTGCCGCTCGCTCAGGCTGGCAAGGCTGCGTTCGTGTGCGGCGAGCGCTTCGCGGGCGCTGCTGGCGTCGCCTCGCGCGCGTTCGGCAGCTTGTTCCTCGGCGGCGAGCGCCGCGCGCGCGATGCTGTCGTCGGGCAGCGTGGCGAGCGCCGCTTCCTGCGCCGCCAATTGCTCGGCCGCTTCCTTGGCGGCGTCGGCGATTTCGGCAAGTCGGCGGTCGAACAGCGCCGCGGCGTCGCGGTGGCGGTCGATCGCGGCCTGCGCCTGATCGGCGGCGCGCAGAGTGGTACGGCGCGTCTCGTCCGCCTGTGCCAACGCCTTGCGCGCGGCCGCGGCGGCTTCGGTCAGCTCGGACGCCTTGGCGGTGGTGGCGTCGCGGCGGTCGCGCAGTTCCTGCACACCAAGCTCAACTTGCGGGCGCTGCGCGGCAAGCGCGTCGAGGCGGTTCTGGCGGCGCAGCCGTTCGGTCGCGGTCGCGCCGTCGCCGCGCGCGACGAAGCCGTCCCAGCGGCGCATCACGCCGCCCAAGGTGACGAGCCGCTGGCCGACCGCAAGCGGCTGGCCGCCATCGGCTTCGGCCACCGCGACCTGTGCCAGACGGCGCGCGAGCACGACGGGCGCCTGAACGAATTCGGCGAGCGGCTGGGTACCGGCGGGCAGCGCAGGGTCTTCTTTTGCCTGATCGGCGCCGCTCCAACTGCGCGCCGCATCCTTGTCGGTTCCGGCGTCGAGATCGTCGCCCAGCGCCGCGGCGAGCGCCGCCTCATAGCCCGGCGCAACGCGGAGCTGGTCGAGGACGCGGTCTTCGTCACGGCGTCCCGCAGCCAGCGCACGCTCGAGCGTTGCCGTCTCGCCTTCGAGCGCAGCCAGTGCGGCGCGGGCTTCGGCGAGCACCGCTTCGACCCCGGCAAGATCGGCGGCGGTCGCTTCGCGATCGGCCTCGGCATTGTTTAAAGCGGTTTCGGCGGCGGCGATCGCGGCTTCGGCAGCTTCGGCGGCCTTCAGGCTGTCACCGTAGGTCGCCGCTAGCGCGGCGCTGTCGCCGAGCGCGGTGATTTCGGCATCGACGCGCGCCTTGTCACTGGCGATCCGGCGGACTGCGGCGTCGGCACTGTCGCGGGCCGAAACCGCAATGCGGCGATCGGCGGCTTCGCTCGCGGCCTTGGCGCGCGTCTGTGCCAGCGTAACTTCGGCGTCGCGTAGCCGCGCCTGCGCGGCCAGATTGGCATCGGCGAGCGCGGCCTTGCTCGCGTCGTGCGCGGCGATGGCCTGCGCCAGTGATTTGGTCTCGCTATCGAGCGCGGTCAGCGCGCCATGCGCTTCACGGGCCAGTTCGCCTTCGCGGCTGCGGTCGTCGGCGAGCCGCGCCTGCTGCGCCGCCAGATCGCCCAGCCGCTGTAGCGCGGCGCGCTCCTCGCCCTGCAGGCGGACCTGCGTCGCGGTTGCGTCGGCCAGCGCGTCGCGCTGCGCCTGCGCATCCTGCCGCGCGGCGGCGACGCGGGTCGCGACCTCGGTCTGCGCGGCGGAGACGGTTTCGAGTTCGTGCTGAGCGGTTTTGACCGCAGCCTCGGCGGCATCCGAATCGCGGCGCGCCTGATCGGCGGCGGCGGCGGCATCGCGCCAGCGCGCGTAGATCAGCCGCCCCTCGGCAATGCGAATGTCGTCGCTCAGCTTCTTGTATTTCTCCGCCGCGCGCGCCTGCCGCCTCAGCGCATTGGCGCGCACTTCCATGTCGGCGGTGATTTCGGACAGGCGCGTCAGGTTGGTTTCGGTCGCGCGCAGTTTCTGCTCGGCGTCCTTGCGGCGGACATGCAGTCCGGCGATGCCCGCGGCTTCTTCCAGCATCGCACGACGCTCGGTCGGTTTGGCGGCGATAACATTGGCGATCTTGCCCTGGCTGACCAGTGCGGGGCTGTGTGCGCCGGTGGCGGCGTCGGCAAAGATCAGCGCTACGTCCTTGGCGCGCACATCGCGGCCATTGGCACGATAGGCGCTGCCCGCACCTCGCTCGATGCGGCGGATGACCTCCAGATCGTCGCCGTCCTCGCCGTCCGACAAGCCAGCGACAAGCGCGCCTTCGGTGTCGCAATGAAGCGCGACCTCGGCAAAATCGCGCGCCGGGCGCGACGCGGTGCCGGCGAAGATGACGTCTTCCATGCCGCCGCCGCGCATCGATTTGGGGGAGGATTCGCCCATAACCCACCGGATCGCTTCGAGGAGGTTCGACTTGCCGCAGCCATTGGGGCCGACGACGCCGGTCAGCCCGGGCTCGATGCGCAGTTCGGTGGGTTCGACGAAAGATTTGAAACCAGTGAGGCGCAGGCGTTTTATCTGCACGAGGCTACCCCGTGCAGTTGATCGAATCGCGGATGTTGCAACGCTGCTGTCACATATCCCCCAAGCAGCCGTCATGCCGCGCGTGCGGGGGAGTCGCAAGGCCTCTCATTCCGTCATCCCGGCGAATGCCGGGATCTCGCCGTTGCGTCATTTAGCACCGTAGAGATCCCGGCCGCCGCCGGGATGACGAAGAAAAATGGCGTGTCGCAGGATCAGCGCGCGCCCATCGTGCGCAGGCGGTCGCGGAGCGGACCCCAAGAATCGATACCTTCGGCGACTTGGCCGTTGATCAGGAAGGTTGGCGTCCCCGCAATCTTATATTGCTTGATTGCGGCATTGGTCGCGGCTTCCAGCCTGGCGATATTGTCGAGATTGCCCAGGCAGCTGTTGACCTGATCGGCGGACATTCCCCGCGACTGGAAAAATTCGTCGAGTTTCCACGCCTTGGCCAGCGCCGGGAAACGCGCAGCGGGGTCCAGGGCCATCGCCGATTCCCCGCCGTCGGGATTGGCTTGGGCGCCCGCGAACAGATCGGCCTGCGAAGCGAAAACATTTTCGCTGAGCGGGAAATAGCGTTCGGCGGGCGCGCAGCGGACAATCGCCGCGGCAGTCGCGTCGAGTGGATCGCGAATGAAGTTGCGAATTTCAAGGCTGACGCGACCGGAATCGACAAAATCGCGCTTGAGCTCTTCGGAGCTTTGTCTGGAAAAATTGGCGCAAGCGCCACAAGTAAGCGACGCGAATTCGACCACCTTGATCGGGGCGTCGGGGTTGCCCATCACATAGCCGCCTTCGGCGGTCGCGCTGACGGTTTCGGACCAGCTTTTGCCGGCGGGCGCTGCGACCTTGGCGACGACCGCCTGTTCCCTGGCCGGATCGCTGGTGGCCTCGCCACAACCCGCGAGCGTGAGCACGCCCAGTGAAGACAAAAGGGCGATGCGAAGTGATGCTGCCATAGTGTTTCATGCTCTGAAAAGCTAAATATACTGAAGCTTTTACGATCCCATGATCGCGAGGTCGAGTTTCGATTTGAGCTAGGACCCCGTCATGCCTCCTGTGCCTCGGGCGCGATCTTATCCGGACGGACCGGTGCCGTGCAGTCAGTCGAATCGCGGATGTTGCAACGCTGCTGTCGCATATCCACCAAGCAGCCAGCACGCCGCGCGGGCGGGGGAGTCGCAAGGCCTCTCATTCCGTCATCCCGGCGAAGGACGGGATCTCTACGGTGCTAGATGACGCAACGGCGAGATCCCGGCCTTCGCCGGGATGACGAGGAAACAATGATGTGTCGCAGGATCAGCGCGCTCCCATCGTGCGCAGGCGGTCGCGGAGCGGGCCCCAGGTGTTGATGCCTTCAACGACCTGGCCGTTGAGCACGAAGGTCGGGGTGCCGGTGATCTGATATTTCTCGACCCCCGCATTGGTGCCCTTTTCGATCGCCGACACATTGTCGACCTTGCTCAGGCACTGCTGGATCGTCGCGGCGGGGACGCCGCGCTGCTGATAGAATTGATCGATGCCCCAGCCCTTGGCGAGCGCGGTGAAGCGCTGTTCGGGGGGCAGCTGCATCGCCGCCTCGATCCCTGGCTGCGGCTTTTGCGCCCCGGCGATGAAGGCTTCATGTTCGAGGAAGGTCGCATCGGCGAGCGGGAAGAAGCGGTCGGGGCCGGCGCATTTGGCGATGGCACCGGCGATCGCGTCGACCGGGTGCAGCATGAACGGGGTCAGCTTGTACGACACGCGGCCGGTGTCGACAAAGTCGCGCTTCAGCTCTTCGTGCGAATCCTTGGTGAACTGCGCGCAATGGCCGCAGGTGAAAGCGCCGAATTCCTCGATTTTGATCGGTGCGTCGGGGTTGCCCATCACCACGCCGTCGCCGTCGAAACTGACGACCTGAGACCAGCTTTTACCGGCGGGGGCCGTCACCTTGGCGACGACATCCTGTTCCTTGGTGGTGTCGCTGGCACCGCCGCCGCAACCGGCAAGCGCGAATGCGCCGAGCGAAGACAGAAGTGCGATACGAAGCGATGCGGTCATGATGTGCTGTTCTCCGGAAACAATTTGGGGGCTTTTACGATCCCTTGATCGCGAGGTCGAGTTTCGATTTAAGCGCGGGCCAGGCGACGACTTCAGCGTTGCGGCCGTTGATGAAAAAGGTCGGGGTGCCGCCGACGCGATCGGCGTTACGCGCGATGTTGGTCATCCCGGTAAGTTCGGCCTGTGCGACCTCGCTGTCGAGCGCCGCGTCGAGCTGCGCCTGCGTATAGCCGCGCGCGCGCATCAGCGCGGCGAGGCCGGTATCGGCGGCGATCTTGCGCGCACGTTGGCCGGTGGTGCCTTCGAACCAGCTGGTTTTCTGGGCGTCGGTGGCCTTTGTCACCTTGGCCATCCAGGTGTCGAAAGCGGCAAAAATCGCCTGATGGTTGCGCGCGAACGCGGCAGGGCCGCCGCAGCGCGCGAGAAGCGCCGCGGTCATGTCGACCGGGTCGCGCACCAGATTGCGATATTCGAACAGAACGAGCCCGCGGTCGATATATTGCGTCTTGAGCGGCGCCGAACCCAGCTTCGCGAAGTCGGCGCAGACGTGGCAGGTGTAGCTGAAATATTCGACCAGCCGAACCTTGGCGGCCGGGTTGCCGACGACATGCGCGCCGATCGGACTGGTCGTCACGGTCGCAGACCACAGCTTTGGTGTGGCAGGGGTCGCGGCGAGCAGGGTCAGCGCGGCGCCCGACAGCGCCAGAACGGCGGTGCGGCGATCGAGCAGGGAAGCGTCAAATGCGGACATCTGCAGCGGGTCTTTCTTCAACTGATCCGGGGAAGTTTGGGCGTGGCGGCCAGTCCCGCCGCCATGCGTTCGAGCACGGTGCGCAGTTCCGGGTCGCCGATGTCGCGCAGGCTGTCCCCCAGCTCGGCGGGTACGGGTTTGAGCATTGCCGGTGGCTGAACGGGCGCGGCCGGGGTTACGTGACCGTGGGTCATCCGCACCTGTGCGACCGCAGCATAGCCAAAGAAGCGGTTGACCGCGGCGATGAGGTCGGGCGCGACATGCTGCAGCATCGGCGCATGCGCGCCGCTGATCGTCAGGTGCAGCGTGCCGCCGGCCTTGGCGCCGACCGGAAAGCGGATCATCGCGGGCTGGGTGACATCGGCCAGCCGGTCGCCGACGATCTCGCGCCAGCGACTGACCACCGAGCTTTGGATAAAGCCGAATTTGCGAAAGGCAGCGCGGCCGATTTCGGGGACGAGGTCGGAAATCATCCGCGCCTCACCGCCGCGCGGGCGTTCGTAAACGCGCGGCGCGGGCTTGGCGGGCTTTTTCGCTCCGCCTTTCGCCTTGGCCTTCTTGGTCGGCCCGTCATCTCCCACGTCTTTCGTCATCACGGGTGCCATGCCATAGGCGGGGGGTGAGCGTCCAGACTTCCGACATTGATCAAGACATTGCCCGCGACTTCGCGCCGCGCCTGCTGGCGTGGTATGACCGCGCCGCGCGGGTGCTGCCGTGGCGGATTGCGCCAGGCAGCGACGCGACGCCCGATCCCTACCGCATCTGGTTGGCCGAGGTCATGTTGCAGCAGACGACGGTCGCGGCGGTCGCGGGCTATTTTGCGCGCTTTACCGAACGCTGGCCTACGGTCGCCGATCTGGCGGCGGCGGAGGATGCCGACGTGATGGCCGCGTGGGCGGGGCTGGGCTATTATGCCCGCGCTCGCAATCTGCTCGCCTGCGCGCGGGCGGTGGTCGCGGATCATGGCGGCCGCTTTCCCGATAGCGAGGCGGCTTTGCGGGCGCTGCCGGGGATCGGCGACTATACCGCCGCGTCGGTGACGGCGATCGCCTTTGGCCGATCCGCGGTCGTCATCGACGCTAATATCGAGCGCGTGATCGCACGCCATCGGCTGATCGAGACCCCGCTGCCGCTCGCCAAGCGCGAAATTCGCGCCGCCCTTGCGCCGATTGTCCCGGACGATCGCCCGGGCGATTTTGCGCAGGCGCTGATGGATCTGGGCGCCACCATCTGCACCCCGCGCGGCCCCGCTTGCGCAATCTGTCCGCTGATGGCCGATTGCCGTGCGCGCGGGCGACCTGACATCGAACGCCTTCCCGTCAAACCCCCGAAGAAGGCGAAGCCGCACCGGCATGGGCTGGCGCACTGGATCGAGCGTGACGACCGGGTCTGGCTCGTCCGCCGCCCCGACAAAGGGATGCTCGGCGGGATGCGGGCGCTGCCCGGCGGCGACTGGACCGATGCGCGCCCGACCGAGTCGGGCATCGCCGAGGTCGACCATGGCTTCACACATTTCGACCTGACCCTGAAACTCGTGCATCGCGAATCCCACGATGCCGCAGCGGAAGGCGAATGGTGGCCGATGTCGGACCTTGACGCGGCGGGGCTGCCGACGCTCTATCGCAAATTGATCGACAAGATGCTGGAGAGATTGGCATGAACATGATGGTTTCGCGCCGCGCGTTGCTCGGCGGTTTGGCGCTGGGCGGTAGTGCCGCGCTGCTGCCACGCGCCGCATTTGCGTGGAAGGAAAGCGGGGCACAGCTTTATCCGGCGACCCATGCGTTCATCAAAGGCTTCGTCGATCGCCGCGAACTCGCCGGGACCCTCGCCGCGATCGGCAAAGGGCAGGACGCGGCCGAATTTTTCGGGGCCGGGGTGCAATCGCTGAGCGACCCTGTGCCGGTCGGTCCCGACACTTTGTGGCGGCTCTACTCGATGACCAAGCCGGTGACCGGCATCGCCGCGATGCTGCTGATCGAAGACGGCAAGATGAAGCTCGACCAGCCGATCGAAGATTTTCTGCCGGGCTTTGCGAAAATGCAGGTCCAGAACACCCCCGACGGGTCGATCACCGACCTGCGCCCGGCGAAGACTGCGATTACGGTACGTCACCTGCTCACCCACACTGCCGGGCTCGGCTATAATATCATCCAGAAGGGGCCGATCAAAAAGGCCTATGACGACGCTGGCATCGTCGGCGGCTCGGCGAGCCGCTTGCCGATCCCCGGCATGGCGCCGGTCACGCCCGCGCCCAGTCTGGCGGCGATGGCAGACCGGCTTGCGGCGCTGCCGCTGGTTTATGAACCCGGCACCCAGTGGAGCTATTCGATCAGCCTCGACCTGCTCGGCCGGGTCATCGAAGCTGCTGCCGGGCAGCCGTTCGATGCGTTCCTGAAAGCACGGCTGTTCGATCCGCTGGGGATGACGAGCACGAGCTTTCAGGTCGGCGCAAAGGACGTCGGGCGTTTCACGACCAACTATGCGCCCTATGGCGGCGCACTGATCCCCTTCGATCCCGCGACCAGTTCGGTCTATCTTGACGCGCCCCCTTATCCGTTCGGCGGCGGCGGGCTGGTATCGAGCGCGCGCGATTACGACCGTTTCCTCGCGATGCTGCTGGGCGAAGGCGCGACCGGCGGGAAACGGGTGATGAAGGTGGAAACGGCGCGGCTTGCGATGTCGAACCTGATTGATGACAGCGTGAACCGCAAAGGGACGTTTATCGACGGTCAGGGCTTTGGTGCCGGCGGGCGCGTGTCGCTGCCGACGTCGCTGGGCGGTGAGGGCGCGTTTGGCTGGGCGGGCGCTGCGGGCACGATCGGCTTCGTTCACCGCGGGCTTGGCTATCGCGCCGCGGCCTATGCGCAATATATGCCGTCGGGCGCGCTGCCGTTTCAGGAGAAGTTCGGCGAGACCTTCTTCAAGGATGTGATCGCCTGATGCCCTTGCCGCTGGGGTTCACCGGTGCTTGGCTCGACCGTGCCGACCAGTTGCGCAGCGATGCGGCGGGCTTTGCCGCCGCGGTCGCCGACCCGCGCGCGCGTTGCCTGACGCTCGACGGGATCGATTTTGTCCCGGGCGAGGGCGGCGGACTCTGTTGGGAGCCGCTCGACCCTGCTGATGACCGCGCGCTGCTGCTGCTCGGTCTGGATGACGCAGGCGTCCCGCATTTTGTCCGCGAAGCCCCCGCCGGGGCGCGCATCGACGCGCGCTCGCGTACCGTCATGCGCCTTTTGCCCTTGCTGTCGGGCGAAGAGGCGGCGCTGTATGGCGGCGCGCGCAGCCTGGTCGACTGGCACGCGCGGCATCGGTTCTGCGCGGTGTGCGGGACAGCGACGACCGTATTCCGCTCCGGCTGGGGACGCCGCTGCGGTGCATGCAACGCCGAACATTTCCCGCGCGTCGACCCCGTGGTCATCATGCTCGCCGAATGCGACGGACGGGTGCTGGTCGGGCGGCAGGGCGGGTTTCCGCCCGGCTTCTTCTCGGCGCTGGCGGGGTTCGTCGAACCCGGCGAATCGCTCGAGGAAGCGGTGGCGCGTGAATTGTTCGAGGAAGCGGGGATCCGCGTTTCGAACGTGACCTATGTTGCCAGCCAGCCCTGGCCCTTTCCCTCGTCGTTGATGATCGGCTGCCGCGCCGTCGCGACCGATCCGGCGCTGACGCTCGATACGATCGAGATCGAGGCGGCGATGTGGGTCGACAAGGCCGAGGTGCGCGCCGCGCTGGCGGGCGACATGGGCGCGCCCTTCCTGGCGCCGCCGCCGCTGGCGATCGCGCGCTATCTGCTTGAGGATTGGGTGAAGTAACTCGCTCCCATCGCTACGCGACGGGAAGGATCGGAAAGATCAGATTCGCCGCCCGGTAATCCGGCTGATTTCCTTGGCGACCATCGCCTCGACCAGCGGCGGCAAATTGCTGTCGAGCCAGTCTTTCAGCATTGGACGCAGCGCGTCGAGCACGACATCCTCCATCGTTCGCCCGGCGGTTGCTGGCGTGGACACGGCTGCAGCGGCAACAGCGGGCGCAATGGCTGCGGTCAGCGCTTCGAGTGACTGGCGCGCGGCATCGGCGCTGGCTTCGGAGACCAGCTCGTCGGCATCGAACGCCGCTTCGGCGCCGCCTTCATCTTCTTCATCCTGAAGGTCGAGAATGTCGTCGGCTTCGGGGACGCGGATATCGCGCACCGAACCCGGCGCCTCATCCCGCGCGATCACGCGTCTGATCGACGACAAGATATCTTCCATCGACGGTTCCCGCGACATATCGCCCATAACCCAACCCCTAAACCATCACGATTACCGGATGGTTAACCGTCCTCTTACCGATTTGAGGCGTGTTTTGCCAAGCTTTATTGTCGGGGCAGCGACGGCGGACCCACGGGAACGCTGGCGGTCGCGGCGGGAACGGCGCGCGTGTCGGTCGCCTGCTGCTGCGGCGCCGGATCGTCGGCCCAGTCCCAGATCTGGCCCTTGACGCGGTTATAATTGACCTCGGGATCATAGAGCGCGCCGCCCTCGATCCCCAGATCGCGCGCCTCGGCCTTGCCCATCGCGGCGAGCACCGAGAAGGCGGCGACATAGCTGTTGCGCTGCGCCGATACGAGCTGGACCTGGGTGTTCAGATATTCCTGCTCGGCATTCAAAATGTCAAGGATCGACCGCGTGCCAACGCTGTTTTCGGCGCGCACGCCCTCCAGCGACAGGCCGTTGGCGCTCACCGCCTGCTGCGTTGCGGCGATGATCTGCTCGTTCGCGCGCCATGCGGCGTAGGCGCCGCGCGTCTGGGCGATGACGCTGCGTTCGACTTCGACGTAATTTTCGATCGCCTGGCTGGTGCGCGACTGGGCCTGGCGGACCTGCGCCGACGGGCGCCCACCCTGAAAGATCGGGATCGACAGAGATAGCCCGGCCGAGGCGCTTTTGGTGGTATTGTCCGACGTCGGGTCGTTCACCGAATTCAGGTTATTGTTATACCCACCGCTGGTCGTCGCCGACAATTTGGGCAACCGGCTCGCGCGCGCGACGCCAATGTCGGCGCGGCTGGCATTGACGGCCTGATTCGCCGCTTCGATGTCAGGGTTGCTGGTCAGCGCGATCGCGACCGCGTCGTCGGGCGACGCGGGCAGGTTCGGCAGCTGCGGCGGCTGTTCGAGGTCCATCGGCGCTTCACCGACCAGCCGGACATAGGATTCGCGGCTGGCGATCAGGTTCGCCTCGGCGGTGCGCAAATCACCCTCGGCGAGCGCGAGCCGCGCCTCCGACTGCGCTACGTCGGTACGAGTCAGGTCGCCGATTTCGAACCGGTCGCTCGTTGCCTGCAAATTGGTGCGCAGCACCGCGACATTCTTCTGGTTCAGCTGGACGATCGCCTGATCGCGGATGACGTCCATGTAAGCGCCGACGGTCTGCGAAAAAATGCTCGCTTCGGTCGCGCGCAGGTCGGCTTGGCCCGCTTCGACGCGAAATTTGGCGGCCTTGACCGCGTTGCGTACGGCGCCGCCCTGATAGATTGGCACCGACACCTGCCCGCCGACGCTGACGAAGCGCTTGGGCGAGAAAAAGCTGTTGCCGGGCAGGACCAGATTTTCCTGATAATCGACCCCAACGCCGACATTCGGCAGCCCGCTCGATTTCTGGATCGGGACATTTTCGTCGTTCGCGCGCTGCCCGGCGCGCGCCGCGGTCAGCGTCGGGTTGTTTTCATAGGCTTTCGCCAGCGCCTCCTGCAGCGTTTCAGCATGCGCTGCCGACGACAGTGTCAAGGCGCCGACGGCCAGACCGGCAAGCCAGCGGGCGCGGGAGAGAGGCCGTTTCTTATCGGTATCGAGCATCGTCATGTCAGCCTGAAACAAGGAGGGAGGTGGCTTTTAGAATGTGAAGCCCGCCGGAGTGGCAAAGCCGGGTAGCGGCGCGACGTCCATATCGGCAAAGCTGCGCAGCGCGATCGCACCGCCGGCCTTTACCCCCTGGACCAGCCGGGTGACCGCCCCATCGGGACGTGCAGCGATCAAGCGGCCGCCCTCAGCCAGCTGCACTGCGATCGCGTCGGGCAGCGTTTCGATCGCGCCTTCGACAATGATGCGGTCGAATGGCGCGGCGCCGGGCGCACCGGCGTTCAGCGGCCCGGCGACCCAATGGATATTGGCATCGGTGGTCGCCGCCTGCGCTATTACCATCAGCTCGGCCTGTTCCTCGACCGCGTGAACCTCGGCGCCGAGCCGTGCGAGCACCGCGGCGGTATAGCCGGTGGCGCTGCCGATCAGCAGCACGCGCTGGCCCGCGCGGATCGCGGCGGCGACGAGCATGCGGCCGGTGACCAGCGGCGCGTTGAGCGCGCGGCCGTGGCCCAGCGCGATCGCGCGGTCCATATAGGCGACGCTCGCCAGATGGGCGGGGACATGCGCCTCGCGCGGCACCGCCGCCATTGCGCCGATCACCGCGGCGTCGATGACGTCGTTGGTGCGCAGTTGGCTGTCGATCATGGCGGAGCGCATGTCCGCCGCGGTGATTTCGCTAAACTTGGTCGCCATCAGCCTTTTCCGATTTCCTGGGGCCTTAACCTGTGCGGGGCAGTCCTAGCCCAACCGAGGCTGTATTGCAATAGTAATACAGCCTCTGCCTGCATAGACGCGCATAGCGGGCAACGCCGGTGCCGCCAAGCCCGCATCAGGAGGCAGGCGGGCGTGCGGGCGAATCCTTGACAAGGCGGCGAAACCCCCTCACTAGCGGCGCCGTCCAACACCCGGCCCATCCCATATGGATGCGGCAATTTGGCATGAGGCCCGATGGCGGAGTGGTGACGCAGCGGATTGCAAATCCGCGCACGCCGGTTCGATTCCGGCTCGGGCCTCCACCGAAATTCAGCAAATCGATCGCGACTTTTTGCGGCGGTGCCGTCGCGCAGGGCTATGCCAAAGCGTGAGCGCCTTCAGCCGCGCAGCACGGTCAATCTCCGGCGGCACAGCCCGCCGGACGTGGCCGCAACAGGGCGCGTCCTGCTGCTGCGCCCATTGTGCGACCGTCGTCGAGCGCCAGCGCGCCGTTGACGAACAGGCTCTGGACCCCGACGCTGAGTTCGCGCGGGCGTACATAGTCGGCGCGCGGCGCATATCCGGCGGGGTCAAGGACGACGACGTCGGCGAAATAGCCCGGACGCAGATAGCCGCGGCGGTCGAGCTTGTAGATGTCGGCGGTGCGTCCGGTCGATTGGCGGATGAAGGTCGCCAGGCTGATGACCTTGCGCTCGCGGACATAGTGGACATATTTTTCGGGAAACGTCGCGAACATCCTCGGGTGGCCGTCCGATCCGTCGGACGAGGTCACCATCCACGGCTGTTGCATCAGCAGATCGACGTCGGCCTGCGCCATATTGAACGATGCGACCGCGGTGCCGCCGCCCTTCTGTCCCGGCGCCATTATACCCTGCCGGATGATCCGCAGCGCCGCGTCGCGGCTATCCAGCTTCCATTCGGTCGCGACCTGCTCCAGCGTCTTGCCGGTCCAGGGAAAGCCGCCTGCGATGAGCAGCAACGCGCTGGCCCCGCCGCGCCGCCGTAGATTGTCCTGCATCTCGGCGCGGATCCGCGCCAGCGCGGCGGGATCGTCCAGCCGCTTCAGCAACGCCGCGCCGCCGCCATCGACCGCCCAGCGTGGCAACAACGACGCGTCGAGGCTCGATCCCGACGCGAGCCAGGGATATTGGTCGGCAGTGACATCGATCCCCGCCTTGCGCGCCGCATCGATCGCGGCGATCACCGCGCCGGCCTGTCCATGGACATCAACGCCGAGCGCTTTGAGATGGGCAAAATGGACCGGCATTCCCGCTTGCCGACCGATATCGATCGCTTCCTGCACCGATCCGAGCAGGCCGATGCTGTAGCTCGATTCGTCGCGTTGATGGGTGTCGTAAAGGCCACCACGGATCGCCGCTTCGCGTGCTACCGCAACGACCTCGCTGGTGGCCGCAAAGCTTTGCGGCGCATAGAACAGCCCGGTCGACAGCCCGACGGCGCCCTCGCACATGCCCTTCGCAACCAGTGCCTTCATCGCGTCAAGCTCTGCCGCGCTTGGCGCGCGGGCATCCTGACCCAACACGCGCTGGCGCACCGGGCCAAAGCCGACGAAGGGCACGATATTGGTGCCGATCCCCGACGCTGCCAGCTTGCCGCTGTCCGCCGCGACGTCGGGCGTCCCGTTGCCGTCGACCCCGATCATCACCGTGCTCACCCCTTGGTGGAGCCAGGCGGCGTTGACACGCACCGCCTTGTCGGGCGAACGCAGGAAGCTGTCGGCGTGGGTGTGCGGGTCGATGAAGCCGGGCGCGACGATCATGCCTTTGGCATCGATGACGCGCGCTGCAGTGTAGCGGCCGAGGCGACCGACGTGGACGATCCGGTCGCCGCGGATCGCAACATCGCCGACAAACGGCTCGCCCTCACCGCCGTCATAGATGGTTCCGCCGCGGATGATCACGTCGACCGCCTCGTCCGTGCGGGCCATGGCACCTGCAACACTGAGCAGCGTTGCCGCCGCCGCTAGCGCGCCAATGGTCCGGCGGACCGGGAACGAGACAGGCGACATCGGCTTAATCCTTCCGTGCGAACGATGGCGAAGCGCAGGGCGCACCCGCCGCCGGTCGGCTATTCCGGCGCGCAAGATGTCCCGAACGGCAACCCCGCGTCCAGAGGGGGGAGTTGCAGCCCCTATAACCCAATGGCATAAGGCGGCGACTTGTGGCCGTTCGCGGCCAGATTTCCGTCGCTTGGGAAAAAGCCAAATGAACCTGCGCCAAATCGAAATCTTTCACGCGGTGTTCCTGCACGGCACGGTCAGCGCCGCCGCGCGCTCGCTCAATGTGTCGCAGCCGTCGGTGACCAAGGTGCTCCGCCACGCCGAACGCTCGATCGGGTTGACCCTGTTCGAGCGCGCCAAGGGGCGGCTGATCCCGACGCAGGACGCACACACGCTGTTTGCCGAAGTGTCCGACATTCAGGACCGCGTTCGCTCGCTGCGCCAGGCGTGTCAGAATCTGCGGCACGGGCGCGGCGGGCTGCTGCGTATTTCGGCGCTGCCTTCATTGGGCCTTGGCGCGATCCCCGCCGCGGTCGCGCGGTTCCTGGCCGATCATGAGGACATCATGTTCGATTTGCAGACGCTCCACCATGACGAAATGGTGCGCAAGCTCTACGAGCACGAAACTGACATCGCGATCAGTTTCGAAGTGCCGTTGTCGGCCCCCGTCGCGCATCAGGTGATCGGCGAGGGCGAACTGGTGGTGATCTACCGCGAACAGGATATGCCTGCCGCGCCGCCGCGCCTGCATCTCGACGAGCTGCGCGGGCAAAAATTCATCAGCCCGGTGCAGAGCGGCCCGATCGGCCGGATGCTGTCGAGCGAGCTCAGCCGGCTGGAGGTCGAACTCGACGAGGTGGTCTCGGCGCGCACCTATTATGTCGCCGCTGCGCTGGTGAGCGCAGGGGTCGGCATGGCGATCGTCGACAATTTTACCGCGCACGCCGCGCTCCCGCCCGGGCTCGCGAGCCGCCCGTTGCAGCCCGCGATCACATTCGACATCAACGCGGTCTATCTGCAGAACCGTCCGCTATCGCGAACGGCCGCCGACTTCCTGACGGTACTCGCCACCGTGATCGAAGGACTATAGCATCAAGCTATAGGATATGGGGCGCTCGATATTGGGGCCGGAGGGCGGGTGGAGGTAAAGTCGGCGCCTTCATCGTCCCGCAGGTTGACCCGAGCCATGATCGAAACGCCCTATCTTCTCTACCTCGGCCATTCCAGTGACCCCGCCGACATCAAGACCTCGCGCGGGCTCGCCGTGTTTCGCCCCGACATCTGCATCGGCGAATATCGCCACGACGATTGCCCGCTGACGCTCGATTTGCCGCGCATGGATTTCGCCGCGGCCTATGCGGCGGGCGCGCGGACCCTGGTGCTGGGCATCGCCAATGCCGGGGGCAAGCTGGGCGAGGATCTGATCCTCGACGCGCTGGCCGCGATGGAGGCCGGGCTCGACGTGGCGTCGGGGCTGCACCACCGGCTGAACGCCGAACCGCGGCTGGTCGAGGCCGCGGCGCGGCTCGGTCGCCGGCTGCACGATGTCCGCGACCCGCGCCCCGACATTCCGATCGGCAACGGCAAGAAGCGCGTGGGCAAGCGGCTGCTGACCGTGGGCACCGATTGCTCAGTGGGCAAGATGTACACGACCTTGTGCCTGACCAGCGCGCTCGAAAAGCGCGGCGTCGCCGCCGATTTTCGCGCCACCGGCCAGACCGGCATCCTGATCGCGGGCGACGGCGTCCCGCTTGATGCCGTGGTCGCGGATTTCATCTCGGGCGCGATCGAACAGATTTCGCCCGCGCGCGGCGATGACGGCTGGGATCTGATCGAGGGGCAGGGTTCGCTCTATCACCCCTCCTTCGCCGGGGTGTCGATGGGCCTGATCCACGGCGCGCAGCCCGACGCGCTGGTCCTCTGCCACGATCCGGTGCGGCCGCATATGCGCGGCCTGCCGCATTACCAGTTGCCGGGTATCGCCGACTGCATCGAGGCTAATCTGCGCGCGGCGCGGCTGACCAACGCCGATGTGCGCTTCGTCGGCATCGCGCTCAACACGTCTGCGATGGCCGAGGATGAGGCGCGCGCGCTGTGCGCCGCGACCGAAGCCGAATTCGGCTTGCCGACCAGCGATCCGTATCGCTTCGGAGTCGAGACGATCCTCGACTGGCTGCTGGGCGCTGACGTTCATTCGCCGGCCGTCGCTGCAACCACCTGACCGACCGGCCATGCCCCGCACCCTGACCGTCTTTGCCGAGACGTTTCCGCTGCACGCCCCCTTTCGTATTTCGCGCGGGGTCAAGACCGCTGCCGAGGTCGTAACCGTTACCATCGGTCAGGACGGCATGACCGGGCGCGGCGAAGGCGTCCCCTATCCGCGCTATGGCGAGAGCGTCGGCAGCGCGATCGCCACTATCGAGGCGATGCGCGATGCACTCGAACAGGGGCTGGGCCGCCAGGAACTGCTCCAGCGCATGCCCGCCTCGGCCGCGCGCAACGCGATCGATTGCGCGCTCTGGGATCTTGAACTGCAACTGGCGGGCAGCGATCTGGCCACGGCACTCGATCTCGATCGCCCGCTCCGCCCGATCGTCACCGCAATGACGATCAGCCTTGATACCCCCGAAAACATGGCGCGCGCTGCGGCGGCGCTCGCCGACGCGCCGTTGCTCAAGGTGAAGGTCGACCGCAGCGACCCGTCCACCTTGCTCACGGCGGTCCGCGCCGCAGCCCCGCTTTCGCGGATGATCGTCGACCCCAACGAAAGCTGGACCATCGACGAGGTGCGCGGCCTGCAAGGGCTGATCACCGATCTGCGGATCGACCTGCTCGAACAGCCGCTGCCCGCCGACGCCGATCGCGACCTCGTTGGTTTTCGCTCGGCGATCCCGATTGCGGCGGATGAATCGGTGCATGTCGCCGCCGATCTCGATGCGCTGCCCGATGGCTATGGGGTCGTGAATATCAAGCTCGACAAGACGGGCGGGCTGACGGCTGCGCTCGAACTGGCGGACGCGGCGCGGGCGCGCGGGCTGGGGGTGATGACCGGCTGCATGATCTGTTCGTCACTGTCGATCGCCCCCGCGTGGGCGATTGCTGCGAACAGTGCCTTCGCCGACCTTGACGGACCGCTCTGGCTTGCCGAGGATCGCGCGGGTGGGGTGAACGGTGCAATGGGCGTGCTGTCGCCGCCGCAGCCCGGTTTTTGGGGCGGGATTTGACACGAACGGGGCAACAGGGCCGATGACAGGATTTCTTCGCGGCTGGTTTGCAATTCCGCTGTGGCAGCGCGTCCTAGGGGCCATGATGATTGGCGTGCTGTTGGGCCTGTTCTGGCCCGCAGCGGCGTCTGCCATCGCCGTCATCGGCGAATTGTTCGTCCGGCTGATCCGGATGCTGGTCGTCCCCATCGTGTTCATCAGCATCGCGTCGGGGGTCACCGCGCTCGCTGACCCGCGCAAGCTGGGCTCGGTCGGCGCGCGTACGATCGGGCTGTTCGCTTTCACCACCTTCTGCGCGGTGTCGATCGGCATGGCCGTCGGGCTGTTGATCGAGCCCGGCGCAGGCGCGGCGCTGGGCAATGCCGTGCCGCATGCGCTGGGCGAGGCCAAGTCGCTGCACGATCAACTGGTCGGCATCGTGCCGGTCAACATCGTCCAGGCGCTGGTCGACGGCGACATGCTGGCGATCATCTTCTTTTCGATGCTGTTCGGCTTTGGCGTCATCGTCGCGGGCGAACAGGGACGCCCGATGGCGACCCTGCTGCAATCGGCAGGGCAGGTGCTGTTCCACCTCGTGCGGATCGTCATGGAGTTGACCCCCTTCGGCGTGCTCGCGCTGATCGCCAAGGCGGTCGCCGACAACGGCGTCGCGGTGTTCGCCAACATCGGCTGGCTGGCGGTCGCCGTCGCGGCGGGGGTAATCCTCCAGATCCTGCTCGTCCACCTGCCGCTCATCGCCTTTGCCGCGCGCCGGCCGGTGCTGCGCTTTTACCGCACGATCGTCGACGCGCTCGCGGTCGCCTTTTCGACCGCATCGTCGGCCGCAACGCTACCCGTCGCGCTCCGCATCGCGCTCGACGATCTGCGGATCGCCCCCGGGGTGGCCAAGACCGTGCTGCCGATCGGCGCGAGCATCGGCAAGGACGGCACCGCGATGTATGTCGGGCTGCTCAGCATTTTCAGCCTGCAGGCGATCGGCATTAGCCCGGATTTGTCGATGCTCGCGATCATCCTGCTGACCGGCGCGCTCGCCGCCTTCGGCACCGCACCGATCCCGTCGGCGTCGCTGTTCATGCTCGCCGCGGTGCTGTCGTCGGTCGGCATCACGCCCGAGCAGACTGCGCTGGTCGTCGGCTTCATCCTGCCCTTCGACCGCCTGCTCGACATGACGCGCACGGTGGCGAGCGCCAGTGCCAATCTGACGGTCACGACCGTGGTGGCGCGCTGGGAAAAGGCGATTGAGCCGGAGGCCAGCAAATGACCGCAACGGCATGTGATGCCGATGCTCCGGCAGCTGCGTTTTCGAGCGATATGGGTGCCAAGTCGGCGCAGCGACGCGTCCGCACCCTGTATCTGCTGCTCGGCTTTTCCGCCGGACTGCCCTTTTACATGTTTTCGACCGTGCTGGCGGTGCGGCTGACCGATCATGGCGTCGCGCTGGCGATCATCGGCTTTTTCGCCTGGGTCCAGTTGTTGCCGACCTTCAAATTCCTGTGGGCACCCTTGCTCGACCGCTATGCGGTGCCGGGCTTTGCGCGCTTCTGGGGAAAACGGCGCAGCTGGATCATGCTGTCACAGCTCGGCATCGTGACCGCGATGGTGGCGATGGCGTTCACGTCGGCCGACAATAGCCTGGCGCTGACCGCATTGTTCGCCGTGCTGCTCGCGTTCTGGACCACGACGCTGGAGGTCGCCGCCGATGCGTGGCGGGTCGAGCTTGGGCCAACCCCTGAGCTGCAGGGGCCGCTCGCGGCTGCGAACCTGTGGGGATACCGCACCGCGATGGTCGCGGCAGGCAGCGGCGCGCTGCTGTTCGCGGACGTCGGCGGCGACCTGGCGCCGACCCTGGCTTCCCTGGGAATCGTGCCCGGCTGGACCGCCGCCTATCTGTTGATCGCGGTGGCGGCGTTTGTGCCTCTGCCGATCCTTGCGGCGCTCCCGCCCGAACGGCGCGGCGACGGCGGCCGCGCAGCCGCGCTGGCGGGCGGCTTGGTGACGAGTGCGGCGATCCTGCTCGCGCTGGCAGTTCTGGTCGCGGTGGTCGGTTGGATGTTGCTGGGCGCCGCCGCAGGTATCGGGATCAGCGCCACGACGAACGTCACACCATGGGTTCTTGGAATCGCCATGCTGCCGTTCCTGGCGATGGCGGCGATGCTGCCGCGCATCCGCGACGCCGCACCGGATTCGCCGCTGCGTTCTTCGGCGGCGATCGGCCCCTATGTGGATTTCTTCTGGCGCTACGGCGGTCTCGCAATCGCATTGATGGCATTTGTTTCCATCTATCGCATGGGCGACGTGCTGGCGCTCAACCTGTCCAAGCCCATGATCCTCGGTATCGGCTATACCAAGACGGAGATCGGCTGGGCAGATGGCGTGGTGGCCTTGGCCGCCAGTATCGTCGGCGTGGGGCTCGGCGGATGGATGACGACCCGCTGGCGGTTCGGCCTCACGTTAACGATCGGGGCGTTATTTGCGGCGTTCGGCAATTTCGGCTTCGTCTGGCTCGCGCACCAGCCGCATGACCAGACCCTGCTCTATATCGCGACCGCCGCCGATCAGTTTGGCAATGGCATGGCCGGCGCCATCTTTGTCGTTTACCTGTCGATGCTGGTGAACCCGCGCTTTCCGGGCGCGCAATATGCCTTTCTGTCGGGCTTCGCCTTCCTGTTGCCGCGATTATTATCGGGGGCAGGGGGCACCGTGGTCGGGCGGCTCGACGCAGCGGGGTATAATGGCTTCGATCTGTTCTTCCTGGCCTCGGGCGTGATCAGCTTGGCGGCGGTCTTGTTTCTGCCGCTGATCGGGCGGGCCAAGGCCCGGGCGGACGATCGGCCATGATCGACGCCGTCTTTCAGCCGGTGGCGGCAGCGGTCGAGGCCGGGCGGATTCCCGGCGCGGCGCTGGGTATGGTTTCGATCGATGGCGAAAGCGCGGTGCGCTTCGCGGGCATGGCCGCGCTTGTCCCCGAACGCGAAAACCTGACGCGCGACCATTGGTTCGACCTTGCTTCGCTCAGCAAGGTGATCGCGACCACCACGATCATCCTGACCCTCGCGCAACAGGGCCGCGTCGACCTCGACCGGCCGCTGACCGACGCGATTCCGGACCTGCGCCAATATGACGTTGCGAACGCCGCCGAGCGCCGCTTGACCTTTCGCGACTGCCTGATGCACCGGACCTTCCTGCCCGCGGTCGAGCCGATCTATACCTATGGCGACGACCCCGCCCGGCTGCGCGCTTTTGTCCTGCAACGCGAATGGCGCCATGGGCCGCCAGTCTATTCGGACATCAATTTCATCCTTCTCGGTATCGCGATCGAGCGCCTGATCGGCGCGCCGCTGTCGGACTGGCCTTTGGGCGAAGGGCTCGGCTTTGGCCCACCCCCCGGCCCCGCCGTCGCGACCGAGCATTGCAGCTGGCGCGGACGCGTGATGAAGGGCGAAGTCCACGACGAAAATGCCTTCGCGCTTGGCGGCGCGCCGGGGCATGCGGGGATGTTCGGTACCATCGACGGTGTACTGCGTTTTGCCCGCGCGATGCTCGATGGCTCGATACTGTCCCCGGCGATGCTGGCCGAAATCCGCACCGCCGACGAACGCCACCGCACCTGCGGCTGGGAGCGCGCCTTTGCCGGATGGCACGGCGGCGACGCCTGCTCGCCCGATACCATTGGCCACACCGGGTTCACCGGCACCGGGCTATGGATCGATTTCGAGCGCGGCCTTTGCTGGGCGCTGCTGACCAACCGGGTCCATCCGACCCGCCACTTCGACAGCGGCATTGCGACGTTGCGCTCCGCCGTGGGCGAACAGCTTATCAATGCATGGGACGCACGGGAGACATCATGAAAACTTCGATCAGACATCTCGCCCCGGTCTTTGCTCTGGCGCTGCTGCTCGCCCCGGCCCACGCCCGCGCCCCCGCTGATTCCGCGCCCGCGCCGCTGCTAACCACCGTCGAGCAGAAACTGGCCGAAGCACCGGCAGGTTCACGATTTGGCGTGCTCGTCACGACGCTCGATGGCGAAGTGCTGCTGTCGATCGCGCCCGACCAGCGTTTCATCCCCGCTTCGAACACCAAGATGTTCACCACCGCGATCGGCTATGCCCAACTGCCGCTGCTTCAACAGACAGCCAAAGGCACCGGCGTCCGGCTCGAAACCGGCGGTGGTGCGACCGACGTCGTGCTCCACGGCCGCGGCGACCCTTTGTTGTCGAGCGCCGACGACTGCAAGACCGACTGCCTGCAAACGCTCGCCGACGCCGTCGCCGCCAAAACCCGCACGGTCCGCAACATCGTCGGCGACGACAGCTGGTTCCCCGACGAGCGCTGGAGCCCAGGGATGAGCTGGAACAATATCGTCTCGCGCTATGGCACCGGCACCTCGGCGCTGACCCTCGACGACAATGAGCTGGTCGTGAAGCTGGCGCCGGGCGCCCTCGGGGCCGCGCCGACGATCCAGACATCGGGCTATTACAGCATCGAAAACCGGGTCACGACCGTCGCGGGCAAGGAGGAAGCAATCGAGGCCGATCGCATGCCGAACAGCCGCGTGATTCGTCTGACCGGCACGGTCGGCGCCGACGTTGCGCCGCTGACGCTGCGCTATGGCATTGACGATCCGGCGCATTATGCTGCGTGGCGGCTTGGCGAGCTGCTGGAGGCGCGCGGGGTGAAGGTCGATGGTGCGGTTGAAGTCCGCCACCGGCCGCTGACCGCCACCGACGATCCAAAGGTCCGCAAGGGCGCGCGGGTCAGCCTGCCCGCCGAACCCGCGATGCTCGCCGAACTGCCCGCGCCGCCGCTCGCCGAAAATATGGTGCGGGTCAACAAGGAGAGCCAGAATCTCCACAGCGAGCTGATGCTGCGCCGCGTCGCGCGGCACGCGGGCAGCGGTTCGGTCGCCGATGGGCAGGCGGCGGTGCGGCAGCTGATGACGCAGGCCGGGGTCGCCGAAACCAGCTACGACTTTTCGGACGGATCGGGCATGTCGAGCTATAACCGCATCTCGCCACGCGCCGCGGTCGGCCTGCTCAGCTGGATCTCCCGCCAGCCGTGGAGCATGGCGTGGCGCGATACGCTGCCGATCGCGGGGCGCGACGGCACCTTGCAGAACCGCTTCAAAGGCACGATCCTCGAAGGCAAATTATTTGCCAAGACCGGGTCGCTCAACGCATCGCGCGCATTGTCGGGGTATCTGACGACGCGCAGCGGGCGGACATTGATCTTTTCGGTGCTGGCCAACGATATGCCTGACGGCACCGACAGTCAGGCGACCGCCGCGGTTGATCGCGCGCTAGTTGTGATTGCCGAGGCGCTATAGCCGCTGATGGCCGAGTAAAAGCACTGTGCTCCCGCGAAGGCGGGAGCCCATCACCCGCTGGTGCCATTTTGGATCGACCGGAGATGGATCCCCGCCTTCGCGGGGAAACACGGATATTGTTCGCCTCACAGGCAAAGATGCTTGTGACGGGATCAACCCTTGGCAGGCGCCAACATCGTCCGCTCCACCGCATGCCGATCGACCGCCGCCTTGCTGAACCACAGCGGCTGCATGTCCCCCGCGAGCCACTTCGGATAAAAATCGCGGTAATGCGGCGACCGCGGGTCGGCGGACTGGCCGGGCAGCAACAGGAAACGGCTGTTGTCCCATGCGCCGACGTCGGCGACGAACAAATAGCTGGCGCCATGCGACACGTTGAACCCGCGCCGCGAATTGAACCCGCGCGCCATCGGCGTCGTCCCGTCACCTCCCGACCGACCGCCCTCAATCTTGGGAAAAGCGGCCGCAATCGCCGGGATCGCCGACGCCAAGGGATGCGCGATTGTCACGCGGTGCAGGTCACCCCACTGCCATTTCGCCGGATCAGCGCCGCCGAGTTCGACCGCCTTGGTCCACCCCGCCACCAGCGCGCGATCGATCAGCGCATCGCGCGCCGTGACAGGATCATTGCCCAGCCGCTTATCGGGCGCGCCAAGAATGCGCAGCATTTCGGACAGGTTGACCGTCGGGATCAGATCTTTCGCCGCCGCGGGGACCACCCGGTCACGAAAATCCGCCGACAGCGCCACCATGACCATCTCGAACAACAGCGCCGCGGCGCTATCGGCCTCGATCCCGCAGTTCCAACGCCGGAGCATGGCGGCTGCGGGTGCCGCCTCGGCCGACAGGTTCGCCGGAAGCAGTTTCAGCAATGCGCGGGCGGGCAGCGACTGGACGTCGTGCTGAAGCGCAACGCTGTCGGCGATCCGGTGCTTCGGCTGGCTGCGCAGCACCTCGGCGCAGCGGTCGTAACGATAGGGATCGCTCCAGGTAAAGCTGATGATCCGCTCGCGATAGGGATAGCCCGCCGGCAGGTTCATCTGGTTCGCCGACGCGAACCAGCCTTCGGGCGGGTTATAGACGTGCGGCATATCCTCGACCGGTAGCAGCCCGGTCCAGTCGAAATCGCCGTCGCCGGGGGCGGGCAGCAGCCCGTCATGTTTCGGACGTCGCGGGGTAAAGCCGATCGTCTGCCACCCGGTATTGCCGTCGATGTCGGCATAGTGAAGATTGGTCGGCGACACGTGCAGCTTGAACGCCTGGCGCAACGACGCCCAGTCGCTCGCCAGATTGATCGCGATGATCGCAAAGCGCATGTTGGCGCCGGGCAGCATGCTGACGGTAGCAAAGGCGACCGCACGCTGGCGCGTCGCGTCCTGCGACACGATCGGGCGGCCCGCGGCATAGCGCAGGGTCACGCGTTCGGACGGCGCACCCTTGACGATGATCTCGTCCTCGAACGTCTCGAACGCCTTCCACTCGCCCTTGTGCCAATAGCGTCCGGGGTCGTCCCCCTTTGTGCGCAGAATGAACAGGTCGGTCTGGTCGATATGGAAATTGGTGCGGCCAAAGGCGAAGCGGTCGGTATGCCCCTGCATGATCCCGGGCAGTCCCGGCGATCCAGCGCCGATGACGTCGAGCCCCGGCGCCGACAGGTGGCACATATGCCGCGGGCTGGCGCCGCCGATGCCCAGATGCGGGTCATTGGCCAAAATCGGCCGCCCGGTCGCGCTGCGCGACGGCGAAATCGTCCACGCATTGCTGCCCAGTGCAAAGCGGTCGGCGCGGCGCAATTCGCGGTCGAGCGACGCCTCCTGAATGGCGTCGAACGGCACCGGGCGCGCGGCGGAATCCAGCACGCCCAGATCGGCCTCACTCACTGCCGCGACGTCGAGTCCGTCGGGCATCGTGAACGACCAGGCGGGGCGCAGCGGCGCCATCAGCTGCTCGGCGTCGAGCAGGCCGCGCGCCTGCAACTGCGCGCGGCGCACCTCATCATCCGCGTCGCCCATGCCGATGCCGCGGCCACGGACGAGGTCGCGAACGTCCCAACGCAGCGGGCTGATCCCCAATATGCCATATTCCAGCGGCAACCCCGACGGATCGGCCGCCAGTTCGTCGATGCGTGCGTTCACCCCGGCGACATAGCCGCGCGCGCAATCGAGCACCTCGGGCGGCAGTGCGGCCAGCTCGGCTTCGATATCGCCGCGATACATGAACAGCCGCGCCGCGCGGTCGGCGGCGATAAAGCGCGGGCCAAAGGCTTCGGCCATCCGCCCCATCTCGCGGCGGCGCTCCATGTCGATCTGGAACAGCCGATCGCGCGCGACCAGATAGCCCTGCCCGAAAAAGGCATCATGCTTGGATGCCGCGCGCACATGCGGCACGCCCAACTCGTCCTCGATGATCTCGACGGCTGCCCGGGCGCCGGATAATTTGACGGTGCGTGTGCCACCCTTGACCCGGGGTTTCGCCCAAAGGCTGCCCGGCATCGCGACAAGCGCGGCCGAAGCCAGCAGGAATGCGCGGCGCTGGATCAACAAATTTCCCCGATACCTTATGCCGATGACGAATGGTCAACCTATCGTAGCAAGGCGTCGCTATCCCATAGCAAGCGGACCACCCCCTATAACTATAAGCTATCCGGCCCTGCGCGGCACTGCGGCGATGCCATGCCCTGCGGCTATAGGTCCATATCGTCAGGGTCAGCGCGAAGCGGTTGACCGCCCGTAACCACCCTGTAACCTTCCCGTCACGGACCCGGCTGTCCGCGCGCCGCAAGCGCAGCGACCGTCGGACCGCAAAGGTCGAAAGCCACAAAAACATAGAGGGCGGCACAAACAGCCGCCAGGCGGTCAGGGCGGACATAGTGGGGGCGAGCTAGCCCGGTGCATCGGCGCCGGGAACCACATCGAACGATGTGCGGCGCGTCTTTGGGCAATAAAGGGGACGGTTAACATGCGCTATCTTGAACGAAATCGCCGGTCGTTGGGCCGCAACACCAGCTTCGGCGCAGCGATGACCGCACTGGCGCTCGTTCACAGCGCTCCGGCGCTGGCGCAAGAGGAAGCCGCTGTGGCGCAGGCGACCGAAGCCGCACCCGGCGATCAGATCATCGTTACCGGCTCGCGCGTCGCGCGCGATGGTTTCGAGGCACCGACCCCGCTGACCGTGCTGACCGAAACCGAGATCGAAAATAGCTCGCCGTCGAACAACATCGCCGATTTCGTCAATACGCTGCCGTCGCTGGCCGGTTCGACCCGTCCGTCCAACTCGCGCCTCAACATTTCCAGCGGTCAGGCGGGCATCAACGCGCTCAACCTGCGAAATCTGGGGGCTGAACGCACGCTGATCCTGGTCAACGGAAAGCGCTCGGTGGGTTCGACGATCACTGGCCTGGTCGATATCAACACCATTCCGCAGGCGCTGATTTCGAGCGTCGAGGTCGTGAGCGGCGGCGCCTCCGCCGCTTATGGCTCGGACGCGGTTGCGGGCGTCGTCAACTTCATCCTCAACAACAAATATGAGGGGCTGAAGGTCGAGGCCGATAGCGGCATCACCCAATATGGCGACGGCTTCAACTATTCGGCCAGCGCCGCCGCCGGGATGGCGTTTGCGGGCGGGCGCGGCCATGTCCTGCTGAGCGGCGAGATCGCTCACCGCGACGGCATTTTCGATGTGAACCGCGACTGGAACGCCACCGGTTTCGTCCGCATCCAGGACCCGGCCTATACCGCGACCAGCGGCGGACCGCAGTTTCTGATCCGCCGCCAGGTCGGCGCAGCGAACTCGGCGCCGGGCAGCCTTATCACCAATTCGACCGGAGGAACCGCCAACCGGCTGCGCGGGATTTATTTTGGTCCCGGCGGTACACCCCTTACCTACACCTATGGGGCGCTGACCTTCCCGGTTGCGACCGGCACCGCGGCGCCTTCACTGACGCAAGGTGGATCGTGGCAGGTGAATGATTCGGGCCGCCGCATCGGCCTGGATCCAGAGGATGACCGTTACGGGTTGTTCGGCCGTGTCAGCTTTGAGGTCACCGACGGCATCGAGCTGTTCGCCGAAGCCGCGTATAACCAGCAGAAGATAAGGTTCAACGCCGGGCCGAACCTGCAGACCGGGATCGTGCTCAATGCGACCGGCTGTACCCAGACGCCGGTGCCGATCACTTGCAACGCCTTCCTGCTCAACACGCTGGGCGCGGCGGCGCTACAGGGCATCACCAGCGTCACCATTGCCACGACATCGGCCGATCTGCCCGGCCGCGGGATCGACAACAAGCGTAAGGTGCAGCGCTATCTGATCGGCGCGCAGGGCGAGTTCGAGGCGTTCGGCAACACCGCGCGCTGGGACATTTTCGGCCAATATGGCCGCGCCGAGCTGCGCGAGCAGTTGCGCGACATTCAGAACGTCGCGCGCATCAACGCCGCGCGCGATGCGGCCTTCGCGCCCGCGGGCAGCGGCTTCCCTACCGGGTCGATCCAGTGTCTGATCAACGTCGATGCCAACCCGGCCAACAACGACGCCGCGTGCGTTCCGCTCAACCGTCTCGGTCTGGGCGTCGCCCACCCGGCGGCGATCGATTATGTGCTGGGCGATCCGTATCGCGACCAGGTGATCGAACAGACCGTGGTGGGCGCGAACTTCTCGGCCACGCCGTTCGCGACTTGGGCGGGCGACGTCAGCGTCGCGATCGGCGCCGAATATCGCAACGAAGAGGTAAAGGGATTCGTCCCGGACGAGTTCCAGCCCGTCCCGATCCGCGATGTGAACGGCAATGTCACCGGCGCCACCAATCGCTGGTCGGTGGGCAACTACCTGCCCAGCTTCGGGTCGTATGACGTCAAGGAAGCCTATTTCGAAACCGTCGTTCCGCTCGGCTTCGGGCTGGAGTTCAATGGCGCAGTGCGCGGGACCGATTATTCGACCGCAGGCTATGTCACGACCTGGAAAGTGGGCGCGACCTGGCAGCCGATCGACGACATTCGCTTGCGCGTCACCCGTTCGCGCGACATCCGCGCGCCCAACCTGAACGACCTGTTCCAGGCGGGTACAGCCAACAGCGATGCGGTCACCAACCCTGGCTTTGCGGCCGGTACCAGCCCGTCCTTCGTTCCGCCGGGCCTGGTTGTGCAGTCGGGCTATAGCTATTCCGGGTTCGCCACCGGCAATACGGACCTCGGCCCGGAAAAGTCCAATCAATGGAATATTGGCGGGGTATTCACGCCGACCTTCCTCCCGGGCTTCAACCTTGCGGTCGATTATTTCAGCATCAAGGTGAATAGCGGGATCAGCGCCTTCAGCGCGCAGCAGATTGTCAATTTGTGCTTCCTGGGCGAGCAGGCGTTCTGCGACGCCATTACGACCGACGCGGCGCGCACGCAGGATCCGGCGCGGCCATATCTGATCATCGAGACGCGGCCGTTCAACGCGGCAAGCCAGAAGGTCCGCGGTGTCGACATCGATGCGTCCTATCGCCTGCCGGTTGGCAATGCTGGCGCGTTCACGCTTCGCGGTCTTGCGACCCGCTATCTGGAGAACCGCTTCGACAGCGGCGTACCAGGCACGGTGGTGGTCGATTCGACCGGTGTGAATGGCGGCCAGTCGAGCACCCCGAAATGGATCTACCGCGTCAGCGCGTCTTATGATTCGGACGACTTCAGCATCACGGCGACCGGTCGCGGCGTGAGCGCGGGCAAATATGTCGCCAACGGCATCGAATGCCAGACGGGCTGCCCCACCTCGACGGTCAATGCACCCACCTATGACAGCAACCGCATCAAAGGGGCGTTCTACGTCGATCTCAACCTGACGCAGAAATTCTCCGCCGGTGGCGACGCGCAGGGGGAATTCTTCATCAACGTGTCGAACCTGCTCAACGACGACCCGATCCTGCTGCCCGAAACCGGCCTCGCCGCGAACAGCACCTATTCGGACCTGCTGGGCCGCGCATTCCGCGTCGGAGTGCGCTTTAAACTGAAATGATTCAAAGCGAATGAGGGAAAGGGGAGGGCCGCGGCGGCTCTCCCTTTTTTCGTATCGCGCACGGTTAGAAGAGCCTGTCCCCCAACGCGCCAGCGCCCGCGCCAGGCGCGGCTGGACATTTTACGCTGCTTCACTTATATACCAGCCGTTATGGAAATCGAAGCCGCCACTGTCCCCAAAGGCCGCCCGCGCGAGTTCTGCGTCGATGCGGCGCTGGCGGCGGCGCTGCGCGTGTTCTGGTCGAAAGGCTATGAGGGCGCGTCGATGGCCGACCTCACCGAAGCGATGGGGATCACCAAGCCCAGCCTTTATGCCGCGTTCGGCAACAAGGAGGCGCTTTTTAACAAGGCGCTCGATCTGTATGAGCGCGAAAAGACCGACTATATGCGCGCCGCGCTCGACGCGCCGACCGCGCGCGGGGTGGCCGAGCGGCTGATGTACGGCGCGCTCGATATGTACAGCTGCCCTGAAAACCCGAACGGCTGCTTGGGGGTGATCAATTCGGTCGCTTGCGGCGCCGAGGCCGAGTGTATCCGCGACGCCGTCGTGGCGCGCAGTGCGGCCGCGAAGCACGCGATGCTCGAACGTTTTACGCGGGCCAAGGATGAAGGCGATTTTCCGGGCGACGTCGACCCCGCCGGGCTCGCGGCGTTCCTGACTGCAATGAACCAGGGCATGGCGGTCCAGGCCGGCGCCGGCGCAACCCGCGCCGAACTCGAGCGGCTGGTCGAAACCGGGCTGAAGCTCTGGCCCGGGCGCTAGCGGAACAAGTTTACTGAGCGGTACAGAAAGCGCTTGACGCAGCGTGTACTGCTTATATACTCATCGGTACATAAACGGGCTCTCTCCCCGGACCGGCCGCCGCGTGACCAAGATCGCGCGGCGGCCGGAACCCCCAGCATTCGACCAACGAAACCCCTCGCAACGACGTCAGTACGCGGCAGCGTATTTGCCATCGTTTACGCGGCTTTTACCACTTCTGGTGCATGACATCCCCCGATGTGTTTGGCTGGGGATGAATGATGGACAGCATGCGCGGACTGCTTTCGGGCAGCCACGACCAGGACGACGGGGCAATTGATCCGCCCGCGTCGGTCGGTGTCGACGAACGGCGGATGCAGGTGCGCGCCTATAATTATTGGGCGTCGCTGCTCGCCGACCGCGCCTATCCCTCGGTCGAGGATCTCGATCTGGAGGGCGCCGACTTCGGTTCGAACGCCGTGCTGCTAGACTTCACTGCCGGGGTCGAAAATCCCGGCATTGCCTTTGTCGGCGACCGGCTGCGCGCCGAGTCGCAGATCGATGAGGACGTTCATTATATCAGCCAGATTCCGGGCCGGTCACTGCTGTCGCGGCTAACCGACCATTATCTCCAGATCATCGCCAACCGGGCACCGATCGGCTTCGAGGCCGAATTCGTCAACGATCGCGGCGTCACCATCATGTACCGCGGCATCCTGCTGCCCTTTTCGTCCGACGACGACACGATCGACTTCATCATGGGGGTGATCAACTGGAAGGAAGCGGCACCTGCCGATCAGGCGGCCGAATTGCAGCTATCGGTCGAACAGGCGCTGCGCAGCGCGGCGCCGCTGACCGCGCCGGTGCCGGTGTGGGCTGATGGTCCCGATAGTGAACATCTCGACGATGATGGCGATGCAATCCCCGGTATTGGCGCGCTGGTCGATAGCGACGAAGTGCCCGTCGCCGCGGCACAGGAAAGCGTCGACGCGCCCGTGATTGACCTCGACCCCGGCGCCGACGCCGAACTCGCCGACTGGCTCGCGCTGGCTCGCGAAACCGCCGAGCGCGCGATTGCCGCCGACAGCCGCAGTCGCGGCGCGCTCTATCAGGCCGTCGCCAAGGCGTGGGATTTCGCGCTGGTGGCCGAGCAACAACCTGACGCCTTTGCCGCCTTGCTCGACGACGCCGGGCTTGCGGTACAGGACCGCGCGCCGATGACGCCGGTGGTGAAACTGGTCTTTGGCGCGACTTACGACAAGACCCGCCTCGCCGAATATGCCTGTGTGCTGGGCCATGCCAAGGACGAAGGCGTCGGTCGCGGCGAACTCGCCGCCTATCTCGATCGCTATCCGGGCGGGCTCAAGGGGCTGGTCAAGGACGCGCGCGCGCGCCGCAAGCCTGAACGCGAAGTCGACGCGACGCTCGATGACAAGCTCGACGCGCTGCGTACCGCGCATCCGGCGATCATCCTCGAACATGACGCCGGCGACGCCGAATTTGTCGTGCTGATCGCGCGCGCGATGCCGGGCGGGCATATCGGCATCGTCGCCAAGGCGGCGGATGATCCGGCGCTGATCGCCAGGCTGGCGCGCAAGGCGGTACCGATTACCGGCGGCTAATGCCGATCACGCAACAGTCGATCCAAAACTTGAAATATTTTAACGTGGACGCGCGAACGAGGTCTTGAGCCGCGCGCGCCACAGGCGCATAGGGTGGGGAGCGAACGGGCCCCCGCCGATCGTCGGCAGGGATCCCCGTCTTTTGGTTCGGGATGCTGCACTTTATGCCTCAAAATTCGTCCGCCACGCCGGAAACGGACACGCCAACCACCACCGCCAAAGTCCCCGCCAAAATCGCCGCCGCCTATCTGGCCGCGCTGCACGGCAGCGCGCTGCCCGGCGAAGGCGATGACATGGACAAGGCGGCGCTTGCCGACGCCAGTCAGTTTGCCGGGCGCGCCTCGCTTGAGCGCGCCGCCGAAACCCCGTCGCTGCTGCTCGAACCGATGGCCGCCGATGGCACCGACCGCCGTATGCGGCTCGTCATCATCAACGACGACATGCCCTTCCTCGTCGATTCGACGTCGCAGATGGTCGCCGCGCAGGGACTCGCCGTCCACCGCATCCTTCACCCCGTCGTCGCGGTGAAGCGCGATACCAAGGGCCATTTGCTCGAAGCAGGCGAGGGACCGGACCGCGAGTCGGTCATCTATATGGAGCTTGAGCGCGGGGACGCGCGCGCGCGCCGCCGCCTGCTCGACGCACTCGAAGCGGCGCTGCGCGATGTCCGCGCCGCGGTGCGCGACTGGCGCGCGATGCGCGCCGCGATGCTCGCCGACGCAGCGATGCGGGTCGAGGGTGAGGCGGCCGAACTGCTGCGCTGGTTCGAAGGCGGGGCGATGACCCAGCTCGGCCATGAATGGCGCACGCGCGACGGCAAGGTGCAGGATGCGTTAGGCGTCAGCGAGAGCGGCGAGAGCCAGCTCTTGTCCCCCGCGGCGCTCGACGCGGCGTTCGCATGGTTCGATGGGGGCGGTCAGGCACCGCTGCTGATCAAGTCGAACCGGCTGTCGGCGGTCCATCGCCGCGTGCTGCTCGACCTGGTGATCGTCCCCGAAATGAAGGGCAAAAAGGTCGATCGATTGTCGATCCACGCGGGTCTGTGGACCAGCGCGGCGCTGTCGGCGCGGCCGGACAAGGTGCCGGTGCTGCGGGCGCAGCTGGGCACGCTGATGACGAAATTCGGCTTTGATCCCGCGGGCCACGCGGGCAAAGCGCTCGCGCACGCGCTCACCGCGCTGCCGCACGATCTGTTGATCGCGTTCGACGCCGCTTCGCTCGAAGAGCTGGTGCTGACGTCGATGTCGATCACCGACCGTCCGCGCCCGAAACTGGTTACGGTGCGCAGCGCGCTTGGCCGCCATCTGTTCGTGTTCGTCTGGTTGCCTCGTGACGAGGTGTCGACCGGTCGCCGCATCGCCGTCGAGCATATGCTGGTGCGCGAAGCGAAAGCTGGCGTGATCGGCTGGACGATGGTGCTAGAGGACGGCGGGGCTGCGCTGCTCCGTTACACGCTCGATCTGCGCAGCGGCGGGGTCGTGCCCGACACCGACGCGCTCAATGCCCAGCTTGAGCAGATGGTGCGCGGCTGGCAGCCCGAGGTCGAGGCGGCACTGGCGAAGCGCGGCGATCCGGGACGCGCCGCGGCGCTGGCGGCGCGCTTTGCGCCGACCTTCCCGCCCAATTACCGGAACCTCTATAATCCTGAAGAAGCGGCGCGCGACATCCTGCGCCTGCGCGACCTCGACGCCGAAAACCCGCGCAGCGTGCGGCTGGCGAAAAAGAGCCTCGACGGCGACGACCGGCTGCGGCTGAAAGTGTACAGCGCCGTCGGTCCGCTCGCGCTGTCCGACGTCGTTCCGGCGCTTGAACATTTCGGTTTCGAAGTGCTCGAAGAAATCCCGACCGCGCTCGGCCAGAGCCGCGCGCCGGGGATGGAAGCCGACGACGAACCGCCGATCGTCATCCACGATTTCACGCTGCGCCTGCCCGCCAACGTCGATGAACTTGCGCTGCTGCCCTACGCCGAAGTGCTCGAAGGCGTGATTGCCGCGGTGCTCGGCGGCAAGGCCGAGAATGACGCCTTCAACGAACTGGTGCTGACCAACCAGACCGATCCGCGCGCGATCGTATGGCTGCGCGCCTGGTTCCGCTATCTGCGACAGGGCGGGTCGGCCTATGGCATGGACACGGTTGTGAGCGCGCTGCGCCATGCCCCGGCGCTCACCGCGGCACTGATCGAGCGGTTCCGCGCGCTGCACGATCCCAAAGCGCGCGATGCCAAGCGCGCCGACGCGCTCGAAGCCGACATCCTCGCGGGCTTTGCCGACATCAAATCGATCGATGAGGATCGCATCCTGCGCCTGTTCCACGCCGTGATCGGCGCGACATTGCGCACCAACGCCTTTGCCCCCGCGGCCGAGGAAGCGCTGGCGTTCAAGATCGACTCCAGCCTCGTTCCCGGCCTGCCCAAGCCGCTGCCCTGGCGCGAAGTGTGGGTCTATTCGCCGCGGGTCGAGGGCATTCACCTGCGCGCCGGCCCCGTCGCACGCGGCGGGCTGCGCTGGTCCGATCGCCGCGACGACTTCCGCACCGAGATACTTGGGCTGATGAAAGCGCAGCGCGTCAAGAACGCCGTCATCGTGCCAACCGGTGCCAAGGGCGGCTTTTATCCCAAGGCGCTGCCCGACATATCGCTCGACCGCGATGCGTGGTTCGCCGAGGGCACCGAATGCTATCGCATCTTCATCCGCTCCTTGCTGTCGATCACCGACAATCTGGTTGCGGGCAAGGTCGTGCATCCCAAGGGCGTCGTGATCCATGACGGCGACGATCCCTATTTCGTCGTCGCCGCCGACAAGGGCACCGCGACCTTCTCCGACGTCGCCAATGCGCTGGCGATGGAACGCGACTTCTGGCTCGGCGATGCCTTCGCTAGCGGCGGGTCGAACGGCTATGATCACAAGGCGATGGGCATTACCGCCAAGGGCGCGTGGCTCTCGGTCCAGCGCCATTTTGCCGAACTTGGCGTCGATGTGCAGAGCGACACGATCCGCATCGTCGGCTGCGGCGACATGTCGGGCGACGTGTTCGGCAACGGCATGCTGCTGTCGAAGGCGATCCAGCTCGTCGCCGCGTTCGATCACCGCCACATCTTCCTCGACCCCAATCCCGATCCGGCGAAAAGCTGGAAGGAGCGCGAGCGGATGTTCGCGCTACCGCGCTCGAGCTGGGCCGACTACAACGTCAAGCTGATCTCGAAGGGCGGCGGCATCTTCCCGCGCAGCCAGAAGAGCATCCCGCTGAGCCCCGAAGTCCAGACGCTGCTCGGCCTGTCGGTGTCCGAAATCGACCCCGGCGCGCTGATCTCGGCGATCCTGAAGGCGCCCGCCGACCTCCTCTGGTTCGGCGGTATCGGCACCTATGTGAAGGCGGCGAGCCAGAACAATGCCGAGGTCGGCGATCCCGCCAACGACGCGCTGCGCGTCGATGCCGAGGATCTGCGCGTGAAAGCCGTCGGCGAAGGCGCAAACCTTGGCACCACGCAGGCCGCACGCATCGCCTTTTCGGCGAAGGGCGGGCGGATCAACACCGACTTCATCGACAACAGCGCCGGGGTCGATTGTTCGGATAACGAGGTCAATATCAAGATCGCGCTCAACCGCGAGATGACCGAAGGGCGGCTGGCGCAGGACGCGCGCGACGCGCTGCTGGTCCGCATGACCGACGATGTCGCCGAACTGGTGCTCGAGGATAACCGCCTTCAGGCGCTGGCACTCTCGATCGCTGAAAAAGGCGGGTCGGCGGCAGTCGCCTCTTATGTCCGGTTGATGGAGACGTTCGAGGCATCGGGCCGGCTCGACCGCAAGGTCGAAGGGCTGGCGGCGAACGACGAGCTGCTCCGCCGCGCCGCCGAAGGGCGCGGGCTGACGCGCCCCGAACTGGCGGTGCTGTTGTCGACCGCGAAGCTCGCGTTGCAGGAAGCGATCGAGAACAGCAGCCTGCCCGACGATCCGGCGCTGGCAAGCGATCTTGCCGCGGCGTTCCCGTCCGAAATGCAGCGCGATTTCGCGACTGCGATCGCCGATCACCAGCTGCGCCGCGAAATCATCGCGACGAAGATCGCGAATCGCATCATCAACCGCATGGGCATCGTCCATCCGTTCGAGCTGGTCGAAGAGGAAGGCTGCGCGCTCGGCGACATCGCTGCGGCATTCGTCGCGGTCGAGCGCCTGCTCGACCTGCCTGCGATTTGGACCGCACTCGACGATGCCAAGATCGCCGAAAGCGTGCGCCTGTCGCTGTTTGCCCAAGCGGCGTCGGCGATGACGTCGCAAATGGCCGACCTGCTGCGCGTGACACAAACGCTGGCGCAGGCCGGACCCGTGGTCGCGCGGCTTGAGCCCGGGGTGGATCGCCTGAACGCCAGCGTCGACGGGCTGCTCAGCCCCTCGGTCAAGCGCCAGTGGGACATGCTGACCCAGCAATTGCTCGACGCGGGCGCGCCCGAAGCGCTGACCGCGGCGGTCGTGCGGCTGTTCAAGACCGACGGCGCGATCGGCATCGTCGACCTCGCCGAACGGCGCGGCGATGACGAGGTCGCGGTGACCAGTGCCTTCACCCATCTGGGGGAAGCGCTCGGGCTCGACTGGGCGCAGACGCTGGCGGCGCATATGAGCCCCGGCGATCCGTGGGAACGCCTGCTCGTCAACAGCCTGGCGCGCGATTTCCAGCAGATGCGGCTGACGTTCCTGGCCGGGTTGCCGAAGGGCGACCTCGACGCAGCGGTGACCAAATGGCTGACCGAATACGCCCCGCGGGTCGCGCAATTCCGCGCCACGGTCGAACGGGCGCGGACAATCCCGAACCCGAACGGCGCGATGCTCTCGCATATTGCGGGGCAGGCGCGCGGGCTCTTGGGCCGGTAAATGCCTTTCCAACCCCGCGTCGCGATCCTTGTCCCGGCGCCCGATTATTACGAAAACTGGCAGCCCGCCTTTGCCCGCAAGGCGGCGGCGCTGACCGCGACCGGGCTGATCGTCGAACAGCGGGTGTGGACCGACCCCGGCGACCTTTCGGGCTGCGACCTCATCCTCCCGCTCTTTGCCTGGGGCTATCAGCGCGATGTCGCGACTTGGTACGCACTCCTCGACCGGCTCGAGGCCGAAAACCTGCCCGTGACCAACCCGGTGCCGGTGCTGCGCTGGAACAGCGACAAGGCGTATCTGTCCGAACTCGCCGCCAAGGGGGTCGCAGTGGTGCCGACGGTCGAGGTCGCGGCGCTGGACGACGCCAGCCTTGCCGACGCCCGCGACAGACTCGGCGCCGACGACGTGGTCATCAAGCCCGCGATCTCGGGCGGTGCCGACGGCACCCACCGCATCGCGGCGGGCGATGCGATCCCTGCCGACGCGCTCGGCCAGCGGCGCCTCGTCCAGCCGCTGATGCCAGGTATCCTGACCGAGGGCGAAGTTTCGCTGTTCTTCTTCGGCGGCAAATTCAGCCACGCGATCGTCAAGCGCCCCGCCGCGGGCGACTTTCGCGTGCAGGAACAGTTCGGCGGGCGCGAGACGGTGTGGGAGGCGACCGCCGGGGCGCAAGCGCTCGCAGCAGCGGCGCTGGCCGCGGCACCCGCCCCGCCGGTTTACGCGCGCGTCGACATGGTCGGCGATGCGACGGGGAAGCTCCACATCATGGAACTCGAACTGATCGAACCCTCACTGTTCCTGCATCACGCGCCCGACCGGGGCGCGGCGTTCGGGACGGCGGTTTACGCCGCCATCTAGTCGGCGGCGCCCCCCCGCCACAACCATTGCCGGATCGCTGAAGTCAGGTTCGGCGGATCGTCGGCCTCCATCCGCTCTACATCGATCCGCGCGACGAGGGCGTTGACGGGGAGTGCTTGGCGCGCCGCTTCGGCCTCCAGCGCGTCCCAGAACATCGGTTCGAGGCTGATCGACGTCGGATGGCCCGCGATGGTCACTGATCGTTTGACCGGGGGATGGAGCGGCGGGCTCAAGCGCGGGCGCGCCAGCGCTGCAGGATCCATGCGGCGGTGACCAGTTCGATGATGCCGACGAGGAAGCCGAGGTTGAGCGCGAGTTTGAGACCGAACAGCGCAATCCCGGCGACGAGCAGGATCGCGCCGCCGAGCATCCAATAGGCGATCTCGCCGTACATTGTGCGAAACAGGAAATAGCGCGCGCCGACGATGGCGGCGAAGGTGGGGATGGCGAGGTCGGGCGCGCGGACCAGCATCACCCAGGCGATCATCACGCCGACGAACAGCGGGATCGTTGCTTCGATCGCGAGCGTTTCGAGCGGCTTGCCGATGGTGGCTTTGGGCGCGCGAAAGGCGATGCGTTCGATCAAGACGCCCAGCGGGTGGATCGCCATGCCGCCAAAGAATAGCGCGGCGAAGGCGGCGTTGATGCCGTGAAGCTGCCAAATGATCCCGGCGATGAGCCAGACGAGGCCCGAGACGAGGACGCCGGGCGCGCCGCCGGCATAGGCTTGCGACAGGTCACGCTGGGCGGCGGTCAGGTGGGTTTCGGTCATAGGGCCGGTGTAGCGGCTTGAGTGGCAACGGCAAAGCCGCCGCCTGCCATCAGACGGGGGCGGCGATCTTTTGGGATCGCCGCCCCGCTGGCCGTGCCGATGGCTGCCGCTTCGCGGCATCGGCGCCTAACCGCGTCGTTCGCTGCGCGAACGCCTTGGTTGCGCGCCTGCCATCGTCAGTACATATGCTGCCCGCCGTTGATGCTCATCGTCGACCCGGTCACAAACCCTGCATCCTCGCTGCACAGAAACGCTACGCCGCGCGCGATCTCGTCGGCCTGACCCAGCCGCCCCACCGGGATCTTCGCGACAATCTTTTCCAGCACCTGCGGCGGCACCGCGGCGACCATGTCGGTGTCGATATAGCCCGGCGCGATCGCGTTCACCGTGACGCCCTTCTTGGCGCCTTCCTGCGCCAGCGCCTTGGTAAAGCCGTGGATGCCCGATTTGGCGGCGGCATAATTGACCTGACCGTACTGGCCCGCCTGTCCGTTGATCGACCCGATGTTGACGATGCGGCCCCAGCCGCGCTCGACCATGCCGCCGAATGTCGCCTTGGCCATGTTGAAACAGCCGCCCAGATTGACGCGCATCACATCGTCCCAATCGTCGTAGCTCATCCGCGCCAGCGTACCGTCGCGGGTGATCCCGGCGTTGTTGACGACGATGTCGACGGGGCCAAATTCTTCGGCGATGCGCGCGCAGCTGTCGAGGCAGGCCTGATGGTCGCCGACGTCCCATTTCATCGCCGCGATGCCGGTGCGGTCGGTAAAGGCCTTCGCCTTTTCGTCATTGCCGCCATAGTTGGCGACGACGGTGACGCCCTGTTCCTGCAATTTGAGGCTGATTGCCTCGCCGATGCCCCGGCTGCCGCCGGTGACGATTGCTACGCGTGCCATGAATCAAGCTCTCCCACACAATTATTGCACGAGACTAGGGCGCGGTGCGGGGCGCCGCAAGTTTACCGGAACGTCAATCGCAAAGCTATTCAGCGGGCTAGTTGCTCACTTGGACGCGCAGCCTTGAAAAGTCGCCGACGGCAAGGTCGGCCTTGTCGATCGTCACCACCAGATTGTCGCAGTCGCCGAACATCCGGCTCATCAACCCACTGGTCGGCAGTTCGAGCAGCACCGCGTCGCGATCTTCGTCATAATCATGGACGTAACGGAAGGGTTCATGCCCGATCGCCGCCATCTCGCGCGCTGCCAGGTCGCGCCAATAGGGCTCGTAAAAGGCGCGCATCGGCGCCGACAGGCTGTCCGGGTTGGCGCACCAGGCGTGCTTGGCGCGGTCGAACAGGATCGTTTGATAATCATGCACCCACAGATTGGCGTCGGCGCGATGCGTGGTTAGCGGCAGGGTGATGGTGTCATGGACCTCGGCGCCGGTTTCGGGGTCGATGCGGTGAACCGCCTTCGCCCAATGGATCGCGTGCAGCGCCGACATGACCGCGCTGGCATCGCTTGCCGAAAATGCTTCTTTGGCGGCACTCTCGCGGACGATGGCGATAATCTCGCGGACACGATCGCGCGCATCACGGTTGATCCCGGCGCGCTGTTCCAATGCGACAATCTCCTCGGCGCCCGCCCCCGACGGCGGCACCGCGTCGATCGTCAACCGGTCGAGCCGCATTTCAAGGATCGCGATCATCGCGGTCATGCTGCCCCAGTCGAACGGATGGAACGCGGGATCGGCGATGTCGTAGCTGCGGGTATACAGCATCGCGCCAATGTCGTTCGGATCGCCCTCGACGCGCGGATCGGCGTCGCCCGGCCCGACCGCAACCAGATCGACCGGCCATTCGGGAAAGGCGCGCACCGCGAGGGATTCGAGGTCGCCGAAGCGGAGGCCGCCATGCGGGCCGAACCAGCCGTCGGGATCGTCGAGCGCCAGCGGCGGCGCCACCGCGACGTCGGCATCGCGCAAATGTACGACCTGCATGTGATAGCCGCGGCGGTGGATGAAAAATGCGAGCGCGCCCTCGCGCGGCCCCAGCCCGTCCCACAGCGCGAGCGGCAGGCTGGAACAGTCGATCTGAGCGAGGAAGTCGGCAGGCTCGCCGTCGATCTCCGGCCACTGCACACCTTCGGGCAAGCGCGGCCGTCCGCCGAGCCAGCTGGTGGTCAAAATGGCATCGCGCGGCGGGATTTGCGGGACGAGGCGGAGCGTGACGGCTTCGGCAGCGGTCTTTTCGATCCGGTGCGCTTCGCCTTCGACTTCCGCAGCCATCGCTTCCAGCGTGGCCTCAATCGCAACCGGTTCGACGTCTGCGGCGGGCGACGGATGATCTTCGTAAACGGTCGCAGCCTGTTGTTCGAGCGGCGCTCTGCCGCTGACCCGGGCTAGCCGGGATGCAGAGATTTCGACGATTTCCACTTCGGGCTTCGCCTTGCGCGACAGTTTCGGCATCCGGCTTTCACCCGGCGCGCGCGCGGCGCGCGGGGTAGCGGGGGCGGTGCGCGGACGGCGCAGCCACCAAATGGCAACGGCGATCGCCACAAAGGCCAGCGTGACCCCGGCGAGCATCAGCGCTGCCGATTGGATCTCGTTCATGGCGTATCTCCAAATTGCCGCGACCGGACCGTTTCGGTGCCGCGTTGGAGCATTCTAGCGCATCGACCTAAACAGTTGGTAACTATAGCCAGCCTGAGAGTTCGCGGCGCATCAGCGCCTCGAGCATTGCCATGCCGGGGGCTTCGGCGTTCAGGCAGGGCAGATAGGCAAAGCGGTCGCCGCCTGCGGCCTCGAACCGTTCCCTGCCGCGGATCGCCAGCTCTTCGAGCGTCTCGAGGCAGTCGGCGGAGAAGCCGGGGGCGAATATGGCGACACTTTTGCCCGCTTTGCCGAAGGCTTCGAGCTGGGTGTCGGTCGCGGGTTCAAGCCATTTGGCGCGGCCGAAGCGCGACTGGAACGCAACCTCGACCGGGCGGTCCATCGCTTCGGACAGCAACCGCGCCGACTTGCGGCACTGGCAATGATAGGGATCGCCCAGATGCAGCGTGCGTTCGGGCATGCCGTGGAAACTCGCGAGCAGCACGTCGGGGGTGAAATCGAGCGCGGCCAGTCCCGCTTCGACCGACGTCTTCAGCGCCCCGATATAGGCGGCATCGTCATGATAAGGCGGCAGATAGCGCAGCGCCGGCTGCCAGCGCAGCGTCTTCAGATGCTCACCCACCGCATCGACGACGGTTGCGGTCGTTGCGGCGCAATATTGCGGATACATCGGCACGATCAGGATGCGCTGGCATCCCGCCACCACCAGCGCGTCGATCGCCGGGCCGATCGCCGGTTTGCCGTAGCGCATCGCATAAGCGACCTGCACCGTATCGCCGAACAGCGGCTGCAACGCCGCGCTTTGCGCGCGGGTGATCGCGGCGAGCGGCGATCCGTTTTCGGTCCACACCTGCGCATAGGCATGCGCCGATTTTTTGGGTCGCGTGGTCAGGATGATCCCGCGCAGGATCGGTTGCCACAGGATTTGCGGGATTTCGACAACGCGGCGGTCGGACAGAAATTCGGCCAGATAACGCCGCACCGACGGCGCATCGGGCGCGTCGGGGGTGCCGAGGTTGACGAGCAGCACACCGATGCGCGGTGCGGCGACGGGCGGATGATCGGAAGGCAGGGTCATAGGGGATGCGCCGAAAGCGGGATGCGGCGAATGCGGCGGCCGGTCGCAGCGAACATCGCATTGGCGATCGCGGGTGCGACGACGGGCACCGCGATCTCGCCCAGCCCGCCAGGTTCGCGATCGCTGTCGACAAATTCGACAAGGATCTGCGGCGTTTGCGACAGCCGCGGCACGCCGAGCTGGCCCAGCTTGCGCGCCGTCGCGACGCCGCCCTCATAATCGGTGGTGGCGCCGACCGCGGCGGCGAGGCCAAAGATCAGCCCGCCCTCGATCTGCTGGCGCGCGACCGACGGATTGACGAGGCGCCCGGCATCGACGACCGCGACGAGCTGTTCGACTTGCAACCCCTTGTCGCTCTGCCGCGCCGTCGCCATCAGCGCGATATGGCTGCCGCGCATGCTGTGACAGGCGAGCCCCTGCGCGGCCCCCGACAGGCCGCCCTCCCAGCCGCCAAGGCTGGTTGCGGTCAGCAGACAGCGCGCGAGCAACGGAGCGTCGCCCAGCATCGCGATGCGATAGGACAAGCCATCGGTCCCGGCGCGCGCGGCCATTTCGTCGATGAAGGATTCGGTGAAAAAGGCGGTGTAGCTGTCGGCATTGCCGCGCCAGCGTCCGGTCGGCAGCCCGATGTCTGCGGGGCAATGATCGACCGCATGGTGCGGAATGGTGTAGCTGCTCGCGGCGCCCTCGACCGCGGCGGCGTCGGCGCGGCCCACGGCGGCGCGCTGGGCGACGTCGGCGGGGCTGTTGTCGAACAGCCGCGCGCGGACCTCGTGGTTGGTCGGCGGCACCGCGATCCGCGTCACCAGCGCATCGATCCCGCCTGCCGCGTTCAGCGTCGCGCTCAGTCGCGCCCGTGCCGGGGCGCGGGGCGGCAGGCGCATGATCTCTTCGGCGCGCGACCAGGCGAGCTGGACCGGGCGCTTGATCTGTAGCGCGATGATCGCCGCCTGCACCGCGGCGCTATGGTCGAGGCAGGCGTCGAACGATCCGCCCGCCATCATCGGGAACAAGATGACATCGCCCGCGGCCAGCCCCGTCGCCCGCGCGATCGCATCGCGGCATTGCGCGGGCGCCTGCGTCGCGACCCAGACGCGCAGTCGGGCGCCGTCGGGAGCAGCGGTGGCGCTGCGTGTTTCGATCGGCGCGTGCAGTGCGGGCGCGACGGCATATTCGATGGCGATTTTTGTGCGCCCGGTCATTGCCTCGGCGACGTCGCCGGTGTGCGATATGCGATAGCCGCCGTCCTTCAGCGCCTCTTTTAGCGCTGCGTCGATGCGGTCGGTCGAAATCGGTGTCCCCGCGGTTTCGAACACCGGCGCGAAGCGGTCGAGCGCGCGGTTCGCTGCCCACCAGTTGCGCGCGACTGCTGCGACCCAGCGTTCGTGGGTGACGATGTGGAGCAGGCCCGGCGAGGTCATGCCCTGCTTGCGGTCGATGCTTTTCAATCGCGTGGCGCCGAGCGGCCCCTGCCGGATTGCAGCAAACACCATGTCGGGCAGACGGATGTCGCCGGCATAATTGGCGGATCCGTCGATCTTGGCCGGCAGGTCGAGCCGGGTCAGCTCCTTGCCGTAGAGCGGATCGCCGCTGCTGGCGCGATAGACGGGTTCGGCGGGCGGTTCGAGCTGCGCGGCAGCCGCGGCAAGCTCGCCAAAACGCAGCTTTTTCTTGCCTAACATGACGAAGCCGTCCTGCGTGTCGCATTGTTCCCAGTCGGCGTCCCAGCGCGCCGCCGCTGCCATCATCAGCAGCGCCCGCGCCTGCGCTGCCGCGGCGCGGCACGGGCCTTCGAACATCCGCACCGACGAGCTGTTCGCGGTCAGCATCACCGCGTGGCGTACCGCCCACTCGCGGCGCACCCAGCCGCGCACGTCGGACACGAAATCGGGAACCCCGGCGCGCGGGGTAAAGACCGTGCTATCTTCGTCGATCAGCAGCGTGTTGGTATAGAGCGGGCTGATCGGTGCGGTTTCGACCGCGATCGTCCGCCAGTCGGCGCCCAGCTCGTCGGCCATGATCTGTGGCAGCAGCGTCGTGACGCCCTGACCCATTTCGCATTGCGGAACGACCGCGCTGATATGCCCGTCGTCGCCGATCTTCAGAAAGGCGTTGAACACATGTTCGTCGGGCGCGGCGGTCAGATTGGGCTGATAGTCGCGCGGCCACAGGCCCCACGCGATCGCCAGCCCGCCCGCGGCGGTCGCGCCGACCAGTATCTGGCGGCGGCTGACCTGCGGCAGGCGCGATTTGTTTTTCCCAACCGTGTCGCGAATGCCCGCCATCGCCGACGCTGATAAGCGGGGCGAGTCCGGAGGGCAAAGGCTTTTGCGTTACCAGCCCCAGGGCGCGGGCGGCGGCGTCACCGGCTGGCGGTAATCGAACGTCACGCGGAAATCGCGACCCGCGCGGTTCAGACCGTAAGTGAAGGCGTCGGGTGTGGTTTCAACCGACCAGATATTGGTGTTCGATACGTTGCGCCCCGTGCGGGTGAACAGCGCGATCGATTCGGCATCGACCGGAAAATTCTGGCGCGCCGCCGTCCCGCCGTCGGCGGCATCGCCGCCATACATGGTCAGCTCGTCCTTGCTGCCGTCGGCGTGGCGGTGGTCATGCTTGAGGCGCAGCCCGGCAGAGGTGCGGGTGATGATCCAGGTGCGCGAGCGGTCCCAGCCGCCATCGGGGCCCACGCCGTCGATGTGAAAGGGGATTTCGATCCGGTCCGGCGTGCAACTGCGGATATGCATCACCATCGCCTTGCCGCGCATGGTGGCGTCGGCGTCCTGATTGCTGGCGAGTTTACCGGCATAGGCCTTGCCGCAACGCGCGGTGAGCGCGGCGAAGAAGGCGTCCTGCGGATTCGCGGGTGGCGAGATCGAGGCACAACCGGTGAGCGCGGTCGCGGCGAGCAGCGAAAGGGCTGCCTTCACCGCAGCAGACCGAGCCGCGGGATTTCGATCTTGGGACAGCGGTCCATGACCACCATCAGTCCTGCCGCATCGGCGCGCTTGGCCGCGGCGTCGTTGATCACGCCCAGCTGCATCCACACCGCCTTGGCGCCGTGAACGATCGCTTCATCGACCGCGGACCCGGCGTCGTCGCTGTTGCGGAAAATATCGACGATTTCGGCAGGCGGTTCGACGTCAGCGAGGGTCGCGACGACCGGGGCGCCGTGGATCGTTGTGCCGGCGTGGCCCGGATTGACCGCGATCACATTATGACCCTGGCCGACCAGAAAGGCGAGTACGCCGTTCGACGCGCGCGCCGGGTTGGGCGAGGCGCCGACCACCGCGATGCGGCGCTTTTGCCCGAGCAGCTCGCGAATTTCGCTTTCGTCGTTGATCGCCATCATCGCCCCTTTCGTGTGGTCAGCCATTCAGTGACCTTCGCCGCTATCGCATGGAACGGCTCGCCCGCCGGGTCGGTTCCGGCCGCGGGCGGCACGCCGCCGTCGCTCGCGAGGCGAATGCCCATCGACAGCGGAACGCGGCCCAGAAAGTCAAGGTTCATCACCTTCGCCGCGGCCTCGGCGCCGCCGCTGCCGAACGGATCGCTGACCTCGCCGCAATGTGGACAGGCATAGCCCGCCATATTCTCGACCAGCCCGATGATCGGCACGTCGGCCTGTTCGAACAGGCTGATCGCGCGCGTTGCGTCCATCAGCGCCAGATCCTGCGGGGTCGATACGATCACCGCGCCCGCGGGCTTGTGCTTCTGGATCATCGTCAGCTGGACGTCGCCGGTGCCCGGCGGCAGGTCGACGATCAGCGTGTCGATGTCGCCCCAGCTCGCGTCGACCAGCTGTTCGAGCGCCTTGCCCGCCATCGGCCCGCGCCAGGCGATTGCCTGCCCCGGAGCCGCGATCTGCCCGGTCGACAGCATCGGCACACCATAGGCGTTGGGGACGGGGATGAGTTTCGATCCGCGCGATTCGGGTTTGACGCCTTCGCTGTCCATCAGCCGGGGTTGCGACGGCCCATAGATGTCGGCGTCGACCAGCCCGACCTTAACCCCGCGCCGCTGGAGCGCGACCGCCAGATTGGCGGCGAGGGTCGATTTGCCGACCCCGCCCTTGCCGCTGCCGACCGCGATGATCGTCATCGACTTTTTCTCGGCAGTCATCGCGATGCGGACTTCGCTGACCCCCGCTTCGGTGAGCAGGCCGGCGCGCAGCTTGCCCTCGAGCGGTTTGCGCTCCTCGACCGCCAGCCCCGACACATCGAGCACCACCGCCAGCAACCCGGCATCGTCAAGCAGCCGCAGCCCCGATGTGCGGCCCTCGCTCAGTGCGGCGGCGGCGGTGGTCAGGCGGGCGATATCGGCGCTGTGATCGGTCATGTCCGCGGCAGATAGGCATGCGCCGACCAATTGCCAGCCATTTTCGCGCGCACCCCCTGTTAATCGCGCGCGCCGACCCTATAAAAGCGTTATGAACGATAAAATCGACGGCAACATCGGACGCCGCAGCCCGAGAGGATTGCGGCAATTTTTCGAGGCGATCAGCCTGATGGCGAACAGCCCGTGGGGCAACGGCCCAGGCAAAGGCAGTGGGGGCGGTGACGGCGACGGTTCGGGCGACGGCAAAAAGCCCGGCCCGCGTAACCCTTGGGTGACTCCCGATCCGATCGACATCAATCGCGGCCGCAAGCCGCGCGGTCCCTCGGCGCTCGACGAGCTGCTGCGCAAGGGACGCGGCGGCTTTGGCGGCGGCGGTCCCGGCGGTGGCGGCCAGTTCAATCTGGGCGATTCGGCGAAATTCTGGAAATGGGGCGTGCTCGCCGCCGCGGTGTTGTGGGTGATTTTTTCGTCCTTCCACATCGTGCCCCCCGAAAAGGAAGGGGTCGTCACCCGGCTCGGCAGTTATTCGCGCACCGTCGGCCCCGGCGTGAAGCTCACCTGGCCTGCGCCGATCGAGCGCATCCGGCTGGAAGACGTCCGCGCGATCCGTACCATGGCGGTCGGATCGCCCAACGCGACCGATGAGAATTTCGTGCTGACCCGCGACCAGAGCCTCGTCGATCTCGCCTATGAAGTGCGCTGGTCGGTGCGCGATCCCGAGCTGTTCTTTTTCCAGCTCGCCGATCCCGAGGGCACGATCCGCGAAGTCGCCGAAAGCGCGATGCGCGCCACCGTCGCCAATTTTAATCTGACCGATGCGATCGGTCCCGGCCGCGTCGAAATCGAAGCGCAGGTACAGCAACGCATGCAGGAACTGCTCAACCAGTATCGCGCCGGCGTGGCTATTCAGGGCATCGCGATCCGCCAGGCCGACCCGCCGAGCCAGGTCGACGATGCCTTCAAGGAAGTCACCGCGGCGCTGCAGGAGCGCGAATCGGCGATCAACCTGTCGCGGGCCTATCAGCAGCAGGTGCTGGAACGCGCGCGCGGCGATACGGCGGCGTTCGACAAAATCTATGAACAGTACAAGCTGGCGCCCGGCGTGACCCGCAAGCGGCTTTATTATGAAACGATGGAGAATGTGTTGTCGAATGTCGACAAGACGGTCGTCGAGGCGCGCGGGGTGACCCCTTATCTGCCGCTCAACGAGGTGCAGAAACGTATGCCCGCCACACCGCCCGCCGCGGCAACCAAGGGAGGCGAATGATGTTCAGTTCGCTATTCCAGAATCCCGTGCGGCTGCTCGTCGGCGCCGTCGCGTTGCTCGTCATCCTGTCGCAGTCGCTGGCGATCGTTCCCGAAGACAAGCAGGCGCTGATCCTGCGCTTCGGCGAGATCGAGCGCACCGTGAACCGCTACAAGCCGAACGAGGATTTCGGTAGCTCGGGCGCAGGGCTCGTGCTGCGCGTGCCGTTCACCGACGGCATCCAATATATCGACAAACGGATCATGGGCGTGAACATGGAGCGCCAGCAGGTGCTGTCGACCGATCAGCAACGCTTGCAGGTCGATGCTTTTGCACGATTTCGCATCACCAATCCGGTGCGCATGTACACCGCGATCCGTACCGAGGAGCGGTTGCAGCAACAGCTGGCGACGATCCTGGGTTCGTCGCTGCGCAACGAGCTTGGCAAACGCACCTTTGCGACCCTGCTGTCGCCCGAACGCGGCGCGGTGATGGACAATATCCAGGTCGCGCTCAACCGTGAGGCGAATAAATATGGCGCCGAGGTCATCGATGTGCGGATCAAGCGTGCTGACCTGCCCGAAGGCGCTACGCTGATCGCGGCCTATAATCGCATGCGCTCGGCACGCCAGCAGGAAGCCACCGCGATCCGCGCCGAAGGGCAGAAGGAAGCGCAGATCATTCGTGGTAACGCCGATGGTGAAGCGGCACGCATCTATGCCGCCAGCTTTGGCAAGGACCCCGAATTCTACGACTTTTATCGCGCCATGCAAAGCTATCGGCAGACCTTCCTGGGCGAGAATAATCAGGGCGGGACGTCGATCATCATGTCCCCCGACAATGAATATCTGAAGCGTTTCAGCGGCGGTTGATGCGATCCGGCACGCTGGTGAATGGAACCGAAAGCGTCCGTTCATGTTCAATTGGCGTTCAGCCGTCGCGCCGCAGACCGCCGCAGCCGGGGTTATTGAATTTTTCGGATGAGAAGAGGATTACCGATCGTGCGTTATGTTTATGGCATCACTTCGGCCTTGCTGGCGGGTGGCACCGCGCTGGCGCTGGTCACCCAATCCCCCGTCGGTGCGCAGGTCGCGCAGAATGAGCAGAGCGAAATCGCCAAGGTCGTGCCGCGTTCGGGCGCACCCGAGAGCTTCGCCGATCTGGTCGAACAGTTGCAGCCCGCGGTGGTCAACATCTCGACCAAGCAGGAAGTCACGCTCGGTACCCGCATCAATCCCCTTGCCGGCACCCGCGAACCGATCACGCAGGAACAGCAAGGCGGCGGCTCGGGCTTCCTGATCTCGGCCGACGGCTATATCGTCACCAACAACCATGTGATTTCGGGCGGTCCGCGCGGCGAGGCTGTGAACCAGGTCACGGTGACGCTGACCAACCAGAAGGAATATCGCGCGACGATCGTCGGCCGCGACGCGGCATCCGACCTCGCGCTGCTCAAGATCGACGCGACTGGCATGCCGTTCGTGAAATTTGCCGACAGCAGCACCGCGCGCGTCGGCGACTGGGTGGTCGCGATCGGCAACCCGCTCGGGCTCGGGTCGACGGTGACCGCGGGGATCATCTCGGCGGTGCAGCGTAACATCGGCCAGGGTGGCGCCTATGACCGCTATATCCAGACCGATACCGCGATCAATCGCGGTAACTCGGGTGGGCCGCTGTTCGACCTGCAGGGCAATGTCGTCGGCATCAACAATATGCTGATTTCGCCCGTTGGCGCCAACATCGGGGTCAACTTTGCGATTCCTGCCGATGCGGCGATCCCGGTGATCAACGCGCTGCGTGCGGGCGAAAAGGTCCAGCGCGGCTATCTCGGCATCGGCATCGCGCCGGTCGACGAGGATCTGGCTGCGGCGCTCGGCTTGCCCAAGGACCGCGGCGAGTTCATCCAGCGCGTCGAACCGGCGCAGGCGGGTGAAAAGGCCGGGCTCAAGCGCGGCGACGTCGTGACCAAGGTCAACGGCCGTGAAGTTACGCCGCAGCAGACTTTGTCGTACATCGTGTCGAACACCAAGCCGGGGACGCGCATCCCGCTGGAGATCATTCGGGACGGCAAGCCGATGACGCTCAACGTCTTGGTCGGCACCCGCCCGCCCGAGGACGAGCTGGCCGGAACCAACTTCGATCCCGAAGAAGAACAGGCGGTTCCCGAGGATCCGGCCGGCGCCGCCGACAAGGCGATCCAGGAAGAGCTGGGCCTGGCGGTGCAGGTCGTCACCCCCGACATCGCGCGCGCGATCGGGGTCGATGCCAATACCAAGGGTCTGGTCATCGGCGCAGCGTCGGCGAACAGCGACGCGGGCCGCAAGGGTCTGCGCCGCGGCGACGTGATCCTCAGCGCCAACCGCGCTCCAGTTGCGACGAGCGATGCGCTGGCCAAGGCGGTCGCCGATGCCAAGCGGGCGGGGCGCGATGCCGTGCTGCTCGAAATCCTGCGCCGCGGCGGCCCGTCGGCGTTCATCGCGGTGCGGGTGAAATAGGCTTCGGCGCTTTGCTCCGATCAAAAAGGGCGCCGGATCATCGGATCCGGCGCCCTTTTTGTTTGCGCGTTGGGGAGTATGTTCCTATTATGTTCCTCAAGCATCGAATCGGGAGAATGATGATGATTGGCTATGTGACTTTGGGAACCAACGACCTCGCGAAAGCAGCCGTCTTTTACGACGCGATTGCCGCGGAACTCGACACCCCTCGGATGATGGAGTTCGACGGCTTCATCGCGTGGGGCAAGCCCGGCGGCGCGGCGGGCATCGGGCTGACCAAGCCGTTCGACGGCAATGCCGCGAGCGTCGGCAACGGCGTCATGGTGGCGCTCGAGGCGAAGGACAAGGAACAGGTCCAGCGCATCTACGACATTGCGCTCGCCAACGGTGGCACCTGCGAAGGCCCGCCGGGACCGCGCGGCGACACATTCTACGCGGGATACTTCCGCGATCCCGATGGGAATAAGCTCAACGCGTTCATCATGGGGTGACCAGCGACACATAATGGCGGCTTCGGGGTGGATTTAAGACGTTCCCCTCCCTTTCAGGGAGGGGAGAAGAATGC
>JAEMRT010000151.1:0-5486 GCA_016463225.1 Sphingopyxis sp.
GATCTCGGAGGATCCTTCGACCGTGTAATAGTCGTCCTTCGCGAAATAATTCGCGGCGCCCGAAGCCGAGCGGACCGAGGCGACCGACAGCATGTCAGATCCCCATGTCCATGCCGTCGTCCTCGCGCCCGAACGCCTGCCTTAGCTCGACCAGCGTCTGATCCTCGACCTGGCGCACTGGCGCAGGTTGACCCCGCCCGTCGCGATCGCGCGGCACGGTCTGAGGATCCTCGGTCGCAGCGCGCGCCGCCTGTGCCTTGTCGGCGGCGTGCGTGGGGGTTGCTGGCCGCTCGTCGCTCTCGGCCGCACGCTGCGCCCGGCAGGCCGCTTCATCATGCTCATCCTCGACCTCGGCCGACAGGATATTGGCGGCAAGTTCCTTGGCCAGATTGACGGGATCGGCAATCTCCCCGATCACCTGCGCGGCGCCATCGCGCCCGCCCGCTTCGCCCCCATCGCTCCCCTCGAACGCCTCCTCTCCGCGCCTTGATCGCACCGGCTGGAGATTGGGACGGGCGATGAAGCCCTGGGCGACCTGGGGGTAGTCTTTCCACTGGAGCTGGATGCGCGCCGCGGGAAAGCCATCAGGGAATTTCACGAAACCATGCATCGAGGGCAGGTTGGTGATGTCGTCCGCGATGACGAGCGGCTCGACCTGCTTGCGCGGCGTCAGCGTCGAGGCGTCGCGCGTGTTGTTGTAGCCGTAGCTATAGGCTTCATCCATCTGCCGTACTTCGCGGTTGCCGATGTAGCGCGCGCATTGCTCGGCGGTGTCGAGATCGGCGGTTGCGAGCATCAGCTTGGAGCGCGCGAGCGAGGCGAGATTGCGGGCACCCTGCTCGCCATAGACCTCGATCAGTTTTTCGAAGCTGTGGATCCCCAGGATCATCGCGCCGCCGAACGCGCGGGCGGTCTGGAGACCATTCTCGATCGCGGGCAGACGATGGAGTGCGCCGAGTTCGTCGAACATGAACCAGGTGCGCAGATCGCGGGTGCGCGGCATGGTCATGAGGCGGTTGATGGCGATGTCCATCCACAGCGTCAGCAGCGCCCGGTTCATCGCCAGATCGACATAGTTCGAGGTGATGAACAGGATCGCGCCGGGCTTCTTCTCGGTCGTGATCCAGTCGCGGATCGAGAAGCGTGGCCCCTCGTCGGGAAGGAAGCGCAGCACCTGCGCATTGGTATTGAAGACCGCGCGGATCGATTCCGCCATGCGTGCGGCTTCCGGCGCGGTGAGCGGGTCCGCGATCGTGTTGGCAAGGAAACGGTGAACCCGCTTCAGGTCGGCCGTCATCAGGTTCTCGGAGAGCGCGAGATTGGTCGTCGCGCCGCGCTCCTGGAGCCGGATGCACATCTCGATGAAGAGGGTGCGCGCCGCGAGCGCCCAGAAGGGTTCGGCAGAGCCGCCGTCCGAGGGAATGAGCGCCGCCGCTGCGGCAGTGAATTCGCTATGCGTGGTGCAGTCGTTGAAGATCGACCAGGCCGGGCAGCGCGCGTCCATTGGGTTGAGGATCGTATCGCGCGCGGGATCGTAGAAGGCTTCGACATAGGCGCCGGTGAGATCGAAGATGACGGCCGTGTCCTCGCGGGCCCGCATCTGCGAAACCAGGCTCCTGAGTTCGGTCGTCTTGCCCGATCCGGTCGTACCGATGAGCATGGTATGCGACTGCTCGGTGCGATGCGGATAGGGGATGCCCGCAAGCGTATAGGGGTGATGGATACCCGCCGCCTTGCGGGCACGAAACGGCATGTCGAGAATCTTGGCCGGGGCGAGGCCGGGCAAGCGATCCTGCGCCTCCTCTTCGAACTTCGCATAATTATGTTGGCTGATCTCATTGAGCAGGACATGGCGGGCGACCAGCATGGCTCCGCGCTCGTGGCGTTCCTGAAGGATCGTCTTGCCCCGCCGGCGCGAAAGATCGACGAACCAGAGTGCGACCGGGATGGAGATGAAGATGGATACGAAGAAGGCCGCCAGAAGGCCTTTCATCGCGATCTTCCAAGCCTGGATGACCTCGGCGATATAAGGCACCGCGGGCATCACCGTACGCATGACCTCGCCGCTCGGCAGGGTGACGTTGACGCGCTTGTTGGGGTTGAGGTCGACCCAGTTCCAGAGCGCGGCATAGATCTTCATGCAGATGAGCTGGAAGCCGTGCTCATCGAGCTTGATCGACATGATCACGAACCAGGCGGCCGCGAACAGGAAGAACCACATCAGGATGGGCAGTTTCGCACCCGACAACCACATCAGAAGTTCGTGGGTGAGAAGCTGCGAGCCGCGGGTAAAATTGCCCGAATTGCGCTGCACCCGTCCGCGCGCGCTGTGATGGGTCAAGGGGATGGCCCGGCCGTCTGTGCGGATATCGTTTTTACGCGCCATGATACTGCTCCAGGCGCTTGTCGGTTTCCGCGACGATGCGGTCGCGGAATTCGGGAAATTGCTCACGGATGATGATGTCGAGGGCGAGTTGCTGGAACTCGCCGATGCGCGCGAGACGAAGCTGGCTGGCAGTCAGGACCGAAGCCCCGCCAAGATAGGCATCGATGGCGCTGCGGATGACGTCGGACGGCCGACAGTGACGCGCATCGGCGACCGCGACGAGACGGTCGAACCGGTCTCGCGCCATGCGCAGCGAGACGATCTTCGAACTGTGGGACAAGCCAGCCTCCTAGCAGAGAGGCTGGTGGAGCTTGAGAGCGCGATGACGCTTATAGAGGAGAGTGCACCCTTTCGCAAGAATAGGCGCAGGCGGGAAGGCCGCCGTAAACAGCGATGACAGCTAAGATATTGAATTAGAGCCCATTATTACTTCGGCCGCGCGCGTCATACAGTGTAAACATCCGCCCCTCTGCCTTAACCCGTTGGATTTCGGGCTTATTTCCTGCAGCTTGCTGCGTAGGGTGTGCTAAAATCCTGAGAGCTCGCCCCGTTGCCCTGGGACGTTCGGGTCGTCGTCTATGAGGGGATGGAACCGGCCTCCGGCGGGTAGCGCTCCGCCCTTTGCGGCGGAACTTGCCTTGGGTCAGGCCGGCAGGTGCGGCGCTTTGAGGCGCCAGTGCGGCATAAAGCGGCGCGGTGGTGCGAGCGGTGACACGTTGTCGGTCCCGACTGGCCCTTCGGACGTCCGCCTCAAATGCGCAGGCAACGTTCTTTTGCTCTGACGCAAGGGGAACCCGCAGCCCCGCCTGCGTGAGGTCTCCGTCGCTTTGGCAGCGGGGGCGAAACGCCCCCGCCCCAGGCGAGGATCGTCACCCGGATGGGCGGAGACGAGGCGTTCGCATCGGCTCCGTGCGCTTGGCCGGGGACAGGCCCCGCAGGGGTCGGCGGCGGCCTAGCGAATAGAGCCGTCATCGGGCCTGGCCCGATGGGCCCAGCGATCCCTTTCCTGTCTTCCGCCGGGCCTCTCCATCGCTTATAGGAGAGCCGCGTTCACAGCCCGATCAGCTTGAACGAAAGGCCTTCCTATGGCGAAATCCCTGGACGATGAACGCGCGGCCATTGCCGCCGACGAAGAGCGACTGGCCGATCGCCGCAAGCGGCTCGCGGAACGTGAGCGCGACGCGGCGTTGGCGGCCCTCGACAAGGCGGGGCTGCTCAAGCTCCCGCTCGACCGCATCGAGGCCTTCGCCGCGCAGGTGAAGAAGCTCGGTTTCGAGGAAGTCACCAAGCGCCTCGCCGCCTGAAACGACCCCGCCGCGCCGACCGGCGCGGCACGGACGCGGGGGGCTCGATGCCCCCCGCGTCCGTCTGTCCCGAGCAGCAAAAAAGGAGAGGCCTTGCGGCCCCTCCCCTCGGTTTCAATATTCGTCCGATAGACCGCCCGGCACTGTGTGCACCACCCGGTCGACGAGCGTCATCGGCAGCGCATCATAGTCGCCTTCGTCGATGCTGATGTAGCGGCCCTCGCTCTCCTGGATGACATGCTGGTCGAAGAAGCTGTGGAGCGCGCGGCGCTGTGCGCAGGCGACGGCGGCGAAGAAGGCGGCGTTGTCGGCGGCGGCGCTGGTCATCTGGGTCTGCATCGTCTTTCTCCTCTTGTCTTTAAGGACAGGGGAGTGGCCGTCGGCCGTCCGGGATCGGGTCAAGGACCGCCGGCATCGCCGGCGGCCGCGAAGCGGGCGACGGGGGTGCCGATTTTGTCCTGGTTGCCGTGGAGCGAAGCGGAGCGGTGGCCAGGTCAAAATTGGGGGGACCGTCGATCCTTGAGGCGGTCCCGGACGGCTGACATCATGGGATGTCTGTGAGAGATATTTTCCTCTCGTGGGGGCGCCCCGGCCGAGGCGAGCGGCCCGCGGACCGAAGGGTCCGCTTGGGGGTCGCGAGCGAGCCGGGCGAACCGGCGCGGAGATGGTCGGTAGAAGCGGGAATCCGCAGCGACGGGCGGCGGTTCAGACCGGGTTCATGGGCATGCGCCAAGAAAAAGGCGACCCCTGATGATGCAGGGATCGCCTCAAGTTTGGGTTGCTCGCAACAAAAGCCGCGAGTCCCTCGGGTCGCACCGTGTTTGTAGCATCAAATGATGCAGGAATAGTTGGCGAATTGCGTCGGCTTTGGCAGCTATTTGCCTAAAGCATCAGGCTGGCGGGATCGCGACTTGCCGCCGCCGCGTCGAAGCCCCGCTGCCAGGCTTGATCTCTCGCGCTGCCCCGCCGGTAGCCGCTCCCGCCATGGCTCATGACAAAGGCGCGCCAGCCGGCCTTTTCCGCTTCCCACAACGGGTCAACCGGCGCGGGGCCGAGCAGCGTCAGAAGGTCGAGGCGCGGCGCGCGTTCGGGCTCCAAAGGATGTCCCCGGCGTCTCATCATGCCCCGCCCTGCCCTACCGGTTCCGGCGCGCTCATACCTGCGCCGTCGACCGCGCCCTGCCCGCCCATTTCGAGCAGAATGTCGCCGCTCATCGGCAGGCGGCGGGTGCGGATCTGTGCGCGCGTGAACTGCGCTTCGTCGAGGACCGCGATCACATCGGCGTCATAGTCGAAGAGCTTGGCGAGGGCGGCCAGGGCCAGGGTGTCGACCCGGGCGCTCAGCGCATAGTCCAGCGCCTGCTCGTCGCCCTCTTTCTGCCGCAGGAGGTCGAGACCCTGCCGGAGCGCTTCGGCTTCGAGATAGGTGCGCAGGCGGGCATAGTGTCGCGCGGTGATGCGGGCCACGAGCGGGCGATATTGGATCGTGGACGCGGCGGCAGCAGTGCGAAACGGGATCGACATGGGAGCTGTCCTTGTCTGTTGGCTCGCGCCTTTCCACCCCTCTTTCCTTTGGGCTTTGCGGGCCGGTCTCCAGAGCCCTCCGATAGAGGTTTCAGGGTCGCCTTCGGCGCGGCGCGACGGGGTTCGATGCCCCGGCGCGCCGCGACGCGCTCGACCGTGGCGTTGTAGGCCTTGACCGGATAGAGCTGCGCAAGAGCGCTGCAGAAGATAACGCGCGTGTTCACCCCTACGCCGCTGGTGGCCTGAAAGATGTCGTCGGCCAGATACATCACC
>JAEMRT010000151.1:5496-9201 GCA_016463225.1 Sphingopyxis sp.
AAAAGAAGGAGGAGAGGCCCCGGCCTGAGCCGGAACCTCTCCGATGGGCTCACGCCCGCTTGGCCGTCGGCTGGTGGGCGAGATTGACGACGTGGAGCGGAACCCCCGCCTGGCGCAGCTTCTGGGCGAGGTTCATCTGGATGCCCGAGCCCTCGCAGATGACCGCTTCGACGGGCTTGAGGTTCACCAGCCGGTCGTTGCGGACGAAGGCGGCGCGGTTGCCCTGGCTGCGGTCCAGGCGGAACTGGATGACCTTGACGCCGCGAGCGGCGGCCCAGGCGTGGGCGATGGCATCGCAGCCCTTGGCCTGCGCGGTCGTGGCGAGGATCATCTCGGGGATACGCGTCTTGATGCGGTCGAGGCCCTTGTAGAGCAGGTCATGATCTTCCCAGACCTGGCCGCCCGAGAAGATCACCACCGGACCATCGGGCGCGAACTGTTCGCGGCGCGTCCGGGCGCGTCCTGCGAGATAATCGCGCGCGTCGATCATCGAGGCGCTGAGCGCGGAGGATACCCGGCTGCCCTTGACAGGCGAGAAGGGCTTGCCGGTCTCGACCCGGTAGACTTCGGCGGCATGGTCGCGCATGCATTCCATCGCTTCGCGGCATCCCTGCAGCGTCTGGCAGAGCAGCTGCGTGTCCTCCAGTTCCGTCGCGTAGATTTCCGAGGGGTCGTAGTGGCGCGCGAGCTCCCCGAGCGCCTTGGCGGCGTCATCCTCGCGGCCCTCGATGCGCTTGGCCACGACATGGAAGCTGTTGGCAAAGCCCCACGCGAGATCGGCGGCATAGGCCTCCATCCTGGTGTCGCGCAGGACGTCGAACATCGTCTGCATCATCATGTCGACCGCGGCGCGGACCTGCTCCGGGTCGGGCATGTCGAGCGCTTCAGGCGCCTCGACGATGGAGAGCTTGGCCATCTCGCTATGCTCGATGAAGGCGGCTCCATAATTGCGGCTGGCGTCGTCATTGTCGCGGCTTGCGGCGATGAAGCTGGCGAGATCGGCGAAGTTGGTGAAGTTGGTCATGAGTGCCTCCGTGTGAGTGTCTCATCCGTTCGATGAGGCCCTCCCCCGGGCGTGCGGCGGTCAAGCTGGTCAGGGACGGCGACCGGTCTCCGGTCGCCGCCGCTCTGCGGGGAGTGGGGGAACCGATTTTGTCGGGGTCGGCGCGGCACGCGGCGGCGCCGTCAAAATTGGGGGGACCGCTCATCCTTGACGAGCGCCGATCCCCGCACGCCACACTTGGACGACTAGAGAGAGAGAAATAGAAAACTGGGGGATCCGGTTGGCGCCCCCGCAAGGTGATCGTCACCCGGCAGGGCGGAGACGCGGCGCAGGCGCGGCTCCGGGAGCGCCAGCGACTAGAGCGCCGGTCCCGGCCGGCGGCCGGGATGCGTCGTCCCCATCCCGTTCACCGCGTCCCGCCACGCCGGCGACGGGATATCCAACCTGGCTCGGACTATCTAGGATCGCCCTGCCCGCGAGATCGCTGGCGCGGGCCAGGCGCTAGGGCTATTTTCGGGACCGGACGCCAGGGACTCGGGCGTCAAATGCGGGACACGAAGATCATGGTCAAATGCAAGGGCAGCGAGCGCGCCGCGCGGGCGCTGACGAGGCGGAGGGCCTGGCTTGCGACATCCGCTTCGAGGGCGCGCCAATGTGGCAAAGCTTCCTGCCGCAGGTCCAGACCGTCCTTGCCGCGATCGCGGACCCGGGCGTGGCCCATGGCGAGGAATGGACGCGGATCATCGCCCATCTGCGGGCGCAGGCCGGGCCGCGCTGAGCGCCCGGCCCGGTATCCGACCTAGCCGCCGGGCTTGGCCGCGCGGTCGGTGTTGCGCTTGTCCGCGACATAGGTCTGGCCGTTGTCGCCCTTCATGATGACGAACAGGCCGGTCGCCTCGAACAGCCGGGGGAAATTCTTGACCCCATAGTTGCGCGGATCGATCGGCGCCTGGCGCTTTACCGCGCTGCCGGCCGCCGCCATGTGCGCCCAGCCATCGTCGCGGGCCGCGGCCTCGACCGCGCCGCGCAGGGTGGTGATGAGCTTGCTGTCCTGCGCGAGCGACTTGGCGACCGGCGTCGTCGGTGCTTCTGGCGGAGCGGCAGGCGCGGCGGCACCGGCCGGCGCAGTGGCAGGCGCCGCCTTGCGGCGACCGCGCACCTTGTGCGGCGCAGCAGCCAGAGCCTCGGCCTCCGGTTCGGCAGGCGGGGTGCTGTCCTCGAGGCCGTCAAGGAAGAGGAAAGTGGTGCAGGCGTTGACGAAAGGCGTCGGCGTCTTGCGCTCGCCGAACCCGTAGACCTCATGGCCATTGGCCTTGAGCTGCATGATCAGCGGCGTGAAGTCGGCATCGCTCGACGCGATCGCGAAGGCGTCCAGGTCCTGGGTATAGAGCAGTTCCATCGCGTCGATGACGAGCGCGATATCGGTGGCGTTCTTGCCGGTGGAATAGCTGAACTGCTGGATCGGACGGATCGCGAAATCGTGGAGCTTTCCGGTCCAGCCCTTGAGCGTCGTCGCCGCCCAGTTGCCATAGGCGCGGCGGATATTGGCAGTGCCATATTTGCTGAGCTCGGCGAGGATGGCGCCGATCTTGGCATGGCTCACATTGTCGGCGTCGATGAGCAGCGCGATGCGGCGGCTGGGCGTGGCGGCGAGGGGCGTGTCGGGTTCCAAGAGCGGTCCTTTGTGCAAGAGAGTGCCGCAGGCGCGCGGGGGATGCGCACCTGCGGCCAGCGAAGGGCGGCGCGTGGGCGCCGCCCGGCGCCTGTCAAAAGAAGTGGAGCCGGTCGGCGATGACCTCGGCGCCGTAGCGGGCGTTGCCGTCGCGGTCTTCCCAGCTCGAATAGTGCAGATAGCCCGAAATGGCGACGACGTCGCCCTTCTTGCGCGTGGCCGCGGCCTTGCCCTGGCCGTTGAAGCAGGTGACCTTGTGGAACTCGGTGGTCTTGGCCGTGTAGCCGGTCGCCTCGTCGATATAGGTCTTGCCGTCCTTGAGCTTGACCCGGTCGGTCGCGACGATGAGGGTGACGGGACCATTGCCCGAGGGGGTCTGCGGATCCTTGGCGACGCGGCCGGTGAGATTGACTTCGTTCATGATGAGTCTCCTTGGGTTGCCGGCGTTCCTTCCCGCCGGTGACACCGATTGGCGGCGTGGGGCCGGGACTTGCACCGATGCGCGCAGCGCGGGAGGGGAACCTCTGAAAGGCGCTGGCGCGGGCCGCCGCGCAGCGGCAACACGGGCGCCTGGAACGGGGTTGCCGGGCCCGGTCCCCTCGCCGCAGGTGTCACGTCAACGGCGCGGAAGGGACGCTGGCAGCCCAGGCCGGCGGTGAACGGCCAATCGCCAGGCCGCCCTCCAGGATTGGCTCCCCTTGCGGCAATGGCCCTGGCACCCGGCGCGGCGGGCGAGGTTCATGCGCCGGCAGACCGGCCGGACGCGGGCGCAGGGCGAGTGACCAATGGCGCGCCGACGGGTTCCCTTGAGATACGATGCGGCCCCGGGGGCCCGGCGACCTTGCGCGAAGCAGGCGGCCCTCGCCCGCCCGGGCTATCGGCTTGGGCGGGAGCTCCGCATCGACGCCCGTGCGCGGTCAGGGTTGGACGATGGACTCCGCCCAGGTGCCGAGCACAGCCCCATCGGCGGGGTTCTCGATGCGCACCTCGTCGAGCGTGACGGCGAGCAGGCACACCGGGCGCTGACCCG
>JAEMRT010000152.1 GCA_016463225.1 Sphingopyxis sp.
TGGGTCGTAAGCTGCCGAAAGACTGAACCGCCGCGAACGGCCGGTTTGTCCCAAGCCCCGTCATCACTGGTCCCCGCCACCCTTCCCGCTATCGACACTCGAGCATCACCTCGTCAGTCGTGACCCGGCCGCTGCCGCCACTCCTCTGGCCTGCCGCCCAACAGCAGGAGCCAAGAATGTCCCTACCCACCGGCCTGTACAAGATCGCGTTCACCTATGGTACCGACTACGGCGTCATCGTGCTGCAGAACAACGGCAAGCTGCGCGGCGGCGACAGCGCCTATGTTGGCACCTACGAGGAGGACGGAGACCTGCTGACCATGCAGGTCAGCGTGACGCAGCACCGGCCGACGCCGGGCGTGGTCAGCGTGATTGGGTTCAACAACATGGTGGTCGAGTTGGCCGGCATGACCGACGACGGCACGCTCAGGCTACGCGGCACGTCCAAGCAGGTGCCGGGCGTGCGGTTTGAGGCTAGGTTGTCGCATATCGCGGACTGACGGGTTGCGCAGGCTGACAGTCACACGGCGGCCCCGTCGTCGGGGTCGCGTCCATGCCGTCGGTCTAGCATCCGCATCGCTGGGGTCACCGTCAGGCCGTGCAGCAGGATCGACAACAGCGCGACCAAGCCAACAATCGCCCATAGGCGCCCTCCCTCCTCTATCTTCAGATGATTCAGGCCGTAGGCAAGATAATAGAACGATCCCACCCCACGAATTCCAAAGAACGCGATCGTTTTCTTCTCCGATTGACTTGCCTTAAACCCCACAAGTGCAATCATGCCGCTGACCGGTCGAACGACCAGCAAGATCGCTACCGCCGCCGCCACGTCCACCCATTGCAACGGCCTAAGCAGGCCACTGACTAACGCGCCGCCAAACAGCAGCAGCAGCACCATCATCGCAAGCCGCTCAACCTGTTCGGTCAGGTCATGCATCTGTCGGTTGAACTCATGGTCCCGGTGGGAGCGACGCAGTGTCAAGGCGGTTACAAACACCGCCAAGAAGCCATAACAATGCAGGAGCTCGGTGACACCGTAGGACACGAACGTCGCGGAAATCGCGATTAATCCGTCGCCGGTCTTGGATAATCTTGTGTCGGCAGGGATATGGAATGTGAGCCATCCGAACAGCCGGCCGATCAGCCAGCCGCCAATTACGCCGGCAAAAATCTCCCACAGGACATTGTGGAGTAGCCATTGCTTGGCCCACGGCTCGCCGGTCGCGGCGGCAAGCCCCAGCGCTATGGCCAAATGCACAAACGGAAATGCGAGCCCGTCGTTCAGTCCCGCTTCGGACGTAAGTCCAAAGCGCACCTCATCTTCTTCGCCCGATTTGGGCGGCCCTACCTGGACGTCGGAAGCAAGCACAGGATCGGTCGGGGCCAGACTTGCGGCCAACAGGAGTGCGGCTACCCATGAAAGGCCGAGCCACAACCCGCCGATGGCAGTGATAGCCAGGATGCCGAGTGGCATTGTGATAGCCAACAGTCGCCAAGTGATATTCCACTTTGCCCAGCTGAAGGGTCGGTCCAACTTCAAGCCGGCACCCATCAGCGCAATGATCACGACCAGCTCGGTGAAGCGCTCGGTCACTTCGGGATAGGTGAGAGGCAATGGTCGTAGCGTGACCGCCGGCATGGAGAATATGGCCACACCTATGCCGATGCAGACAATGGGCAAGGACAGGGGAAGGCGTTTGAGCGCCAAGGGTAGCCAAGCGACCAGGGCTATCAGCAGGCCCGCGCCGGTAAGCATAAGGATATAAGGGTCAAGGGACGAGGTGACTTGCTGCATCGGCCCCCAACGATGCAGAAGCGTAAACGGCTCCAGAGACCAGTTGTTCATGGATTCGATCGGGAGCAGCCAGTACCGGATCGCCGCCCAATACAGGCGCGAGCCTTGTTTGCTTACACAGCCGGAACAAAGTGATGCCCTTAGGGTATGTTGGGCATGAACCTATTTGATCCGGACCTGGCCTTACCCATTCTCGGCGCGGTTGTCGCTGGCGCTATAATCGGAGCTGAACGCGAGTTTAGGGCAAGCCCCGCAGGATTTCGCACGCACATACTGGTTAGCCTGTCGTGCGCGCTCCTCATGCTTACGGCCGTTCATCAGGTGCGGTGGCTGAGCGACACGCCAATGGAGATCATCAGGATCGATCCCGTCCGCATGGCGCACGGCGTCCTGACCGGCATCGGTTTCCTGTGCGGCGGTGTGATCTTCCGTGAGGGTTTTGGGGTGCGTGGGCTTACCACCGCTGCGTCACTGTGGATGACGGCGTCACTCGGCATATTATTTGGGGTGGGCTTTTATGCCCTGGCGATCGCTGGCGCGGTAGCCACTGTGTGCGTGTTGGCGGCGGTGCGCGCATCCGAGACGATTCTGCCGCAGCGCCGATACGCCAACGTGAAGGTCCGCTTCCTACGCGCGGCGGCGATATCGCAGCAAGACTTTAGGGATCTTTTGTCGAGCGCCGGGCTGCGGGCTGCCACTGTTCAGCAACGCATGGAGAGCGACAGCGTGGAGTATGGCACGACGATCAGCGGCGTTGATGAGGAACGGATGGACCGGTTCACGTCGCAGCTGCGGTCAGACAGCGCGGTTATTGGGTTCGACTACATGCCGCACGACATATGAGATCAACACATGATCAGCGCGCTTGAAGTTCGTGTGATTTGCTAAAGGGCTATCGCCCCGTGCTGGGTAATCTGACGCCCCATAGTTGATTCATTCTGGACAACCAATATTTATTTACACCGGTATGTCATAAGCTTCCCAGTAGGGGACAATACATATGCTGGCCGCTCGATTCTTCTGCCTCGCCATAGCCATCACGGGGTCGGCTAGCCCCGCACTGTCGCACGGCGGCGGGCTAAACGCCCAAGGCTGCCACAATGATCGTAAGAACGGCGGATACCACTGCCATCGCTCGCCGTCAGGAGACACAGCGCAGGTTCGGCCGCAGCCGATGCTTGGCAGCAGCGGCGGCGCGGCTTTCCCCAACTGCACCGCCGCAAGGTCAGCCGGGGCAGCGCCGGTCCGGGTCGGCGATCCGGGTTACGGACGGCATCTGGACCGGGACGGCGATGGGGTGGGCTGCGAGTAAATTACGCGCATCCCTCGCTGATGTGACGTTCCCGGTGCCTTATCCAGGCAATATCAGTTTCCATTTATGACCTTGGCCCGCACCGCTGCCGTCAGTGCTTCCGCGTTCACGTCCGAGTCGTCGATCGCCTCCTCCTTGGCATCGCCGCCTCCCGCGTAGCGTCGGCGTTGGCCTGATGCGCGGCAGGTTACAGAGGGCATGGACGTCACTTTAAAGGCGGCTGGGTTCACCTGCTGGACGTTGGAGAGCTGTGGTGAGGCAAGCTCTCTTGTCGCTCTCTTGCCCTCATATGCGGCCGTTGCATGTACCATTCTATTCGTCTGGCCATGGTCCAAGACGCAGCGTCTCAGCCGCAATAAAGCACGTCCTCGCTATCGGCTATAGCTAACGCTTTAGGTAAAGCGGTTGGCGGCAGGCGGATCGCTTGCCGGATAGCTCTCGTCGCTTGCTTGATCAGTTTGGTCCCATTCTGGCGGATCGCTACGCATACCCTCGGGGCCTGCACTACGAACCTGTGTGAAGTTAGCCGGTTCATGCTCACCGGATGAAAAAGCAGCCGGCTCAGCCACCCCCTGCTTGCCAGTGAAGTACCGATAGAGGCCATAGCCAACGCCACCGATCAGCGCCAATTTCAGCAGTCCCATTGCAACACTCCCGAGGTTTCACATCGTCAACACGGGAGCTACACCGAAGTTTCCTCGCTTTCGAATTCATAGGGTGAAGCACGCGCAGTTCTACGCTATCGCTGCAGCCTCGCCGCTCGCGAGAAGCCATGCCAGGTTTGGTCCTACATAGCGAACTACCGTTGCTGCTGCCAAGCCGTCGGCATCCCGCTACAATGGATATCCAGCGTGCCATCCCCCGAAATCATCGTCTCGACGAGGTACCGTTCGAAATGGAGCGATGCCTACCTCTTGCAAACCACATCGCGCAGCGCGTAGGCGCGAACCTTGCTCTTAGCGGCGATATCGACCAGATTTGACGTCTGGAAACGAGCCTTTCCCGCATAACTTGCGCTGGTAGAGCCTGCGAGTTTGCAGAACGCGGTCGCTGCCGTGATATCATTGGTGCCAGCGGATACCTCCGTTCCTCCCAGCGATGGGCGCGCGTAAAAGGTTACATCTTGGCCATCCGTGCCGCTGCCGACGTCGAGCGCTTCGATATCCACCGCAGCGGCGGTTTGGCCAGCGGCTGACGGTGTGGCGGCAGTCGCCGAGGTGGGGGTCTCCGTCGTCGTGGCGACAGTGGTGGGAGTCGGACGAATAGAGGCGATCTGGGACTTTTTCACATACGGCATGCTGGCAGTCATGGTGCGGCAAGTGCCGGCGAACTTAACGCCGGGGCAGACTTGCCACGAGCCGGTTATGCGGACTGACTGTGCTCGTTTCGCAAATGATTCCGTTGCAAGATCAGGCGTGTCGGTCGTGACTGTGACGGAACGGCCGAGATAGCCGGGAAGATCGTACAGGGTCATAGTCGGTGCAGCGGTCTGAGCTGCCGCTGGGGAAATAGCTGTAATTGTCAGCGCCATCAGGATTATGCCGCGCATTGTTCTCTCCATGAGTATCCAGAATTATGGCCAATCAATTCCTCAGGAGAAGATAAGGTTGCAAGTGCCGGGAGCTTTTGCCGTGGTCGCGGGTGTGCGGATCGACACACGATATGACAAAACCAAGGAATCCTACCTCGGCGTCGTCAGCCTCGTCTCAGTCTTGCAGTGGATACCCTTGTCCATGAAACCTAGCTTCGCGTTGTCATTAGACGTTACCCTGTATTGCGAACCTTTAAAACTTGCAGATTACCAGGGTTCACTCCGCAAAGATGACCAGCGTATCTGTACCGATCATCTGCGCCAGACGGGCGGCATCCCAATTGCTAAGCCGGACGCAGCCATGGCTCTGCGACCGACCGATGAGGGCTGGTTCGGGCGTGCCGTGAATGCCGTAGTGCGGCTTGTCGAGATCGATCCAGACGACACCGACCGGATTATTGGGGCCCGGCTGGACCACGGCCTTTTTCTCGGTCGCGGCAGCATCCCAGAACAGACCCGGGCTATAATGATAGGTCGGCAGGAATGCGGTGCCTTTGATCTTCCAGTTGCCGATCGGCAGCGGATCATGCTCGCTTCCCGTCGTTGCCGGAAATTGCGCGACAAGGTGGTCTTTGGCATCGTAGACCTTGAGAAGGCTTGCGGATTTGACCACGACGATCTTAGCCCCGTTGGGTTGCTGCGCACCGACGTTGAGCGTCGCGAGCGTATCGCGCCACTGCGGCGAAAGGTTGCTGGCATAGGCACGATCGGTGGGGATGAGGCCCGGCAGCCGCAACTCCATGCCGGCCTTTGGAAAGCGAAGTCCTGGATTGAGAGCCAACAGGACTTGCGGGGTCGTGTGGAAACGCTCGGCAAGCCTCTCAAGCAAATTGCGATAGCCCAGGGAGGGGAGAGCGGCCTGATCCGCGATCTTCGAGGGTATAGCTGGGGCGTAGTCAGCGGCCAGCGCTTCATCCTTCAGCACCATCATGATGAGCGCCGGTGCATTGTCCTTTTTGAGCTCGGACTGTGTAGCAACGTCTAATTCGCCAGTCACGCGTAGCCCGCGCGAGATTTGAAAGCCTTTTGCCGCCGCTGTTAAAAACCGGCCGTCGCGCCCATCGATCACGCCCGGTCCGAAGCCCGCCCGATCCAGCTGCACCTGCATGCGAAGAATCGCAACATTTATCTTTGTAGCGGGAGAACGGGGCGCTGACGCGGGTACAAGGCGAGGCGCTTGCCCGACAAGAGGCGTGGCGATGAGACCAGCGGTGGCTAAAGCAAGACGATGCCATGGAACCTGCATCCGCCTTGGCCAGGGTCCGGATTTCATGGAATGTTCGGCAGGTCGCCAGCCTGACTGGCGCTGCCCATCCCGCGCATAATTTTGTCCAGGTTCAACAACCGTCGGCGATGATATTGCCACAGCGCCGTCCTTGCCTTCGCTTTGTTGGTCGAACGGACATTGTGCCACAGAGCCTGCAGCTCCCCCCGGCACCGTCCAAGGCCATGTTCATGGCATCGCACCAGATGGAGTCGCGCGCCCAGAGCATCGATGGCGGTCGCATGCTCGGGATTGCCCGATAATGAAGCGAGCCGCGCAAACAAAATTGCGGCGATCCCTGCAATATCGCGGGCCTGCGTCGTCCTGCCCGCCCGCTCGGGAAAGTCCCCGATATCTTGCGGACGCTCCACGTTCCTGATGATGATCCCCATCACCTCGCCATGCCACCGGTAGAGATAAGCCATGCGCTCACGATCAATGGCTGGAACAATGAAGCCGCCACCATCGTGGGTCGCGATAAGGCCTTCGCCGACAAGCTGATGCAGGACATCGCGCACGGGTGTGACGCTGGTGCCCAGACGACCCGCTATATGGCTGGTGACGAGCACGCCGCCCGGCGGGAAAGCGCCGAGCATGATGCCTCGCTTGAGATCGCGATAAAGGCGCTCGGCGGTTACGGCATCAGGCGACATGGCGCTGTCCATTCACCGGCCCGACACATGGCCAGTCGCTTCCGAACACGGCTTGGCTGCGCCGGCCGTTTGGCGGGCCGAAACGCCAGCAGTGCGCTCAGAAACGATGACATGCCCGAACCTGCTGACGCATCAAAAGCTGGCCAGCCAGCCTCGATGCGCCTTGGCCATCCTTGCGATACGCGGCCACCCAGCGGGCATGCGGGACAGTCCCTTTTTTGGCCGGCGCGCAGCCCGATCCGCGAAAAATCGCGGCCACGTAAAAAGGAGAGAGGGTGTGAGGGAAAGCAAGCGCCTGAAGGGATGCGAGGTCCCTTTGTGCGCGCCATTTCTCCTGGAGAGACCAATGTTCGATTATCCTATCCGGTATCTGGGCCGTATGATGCAATGGCTTTTTGGCCGCAGCTTCCCGTTGGCAAAGCGCAAAACCAGAGCCGCAACCAAGAGCTCGACCACCAGGCATTTGCCATCGCCCCGCCGCCTTGACCGGCTTGCGCGCGCCAGGATCGCGCGATTGGGAGGCAGGCCGCTTGGCCGTGGCGAGCATAAGATGCCGCCTCAACTGCAGGACATCCAAATCGAGACCTTGGCCTTCGAACGTCACGAACATCTCCTGCAATCTGATGCTTGCCGGTCGGCCGTATCGCAGCGCTATCTCACTTTGCCGGCGTTGACGCGGGCCATACTCTATCTGAGCCAGAGGGAGGGCATGGACGGCGCTCAGATATCCCTTCATCTTGGCCTATCTCGGCATGCCGTGCGCCGGCATCTCCGCCGGGCCGTAGCAGCGCTCGCGAAACCATAACTGTCAGGTGCACAGCTGGGCGCTCTGGTGCGTCACGGTCGCCAGATACTGGTCCATCGCCTCCAGGCCCTGCTGGGAAAGTCGTGCGAGGCGACGACGAGCATCTGAAGGATCGGTCCACCGTTCGACAAGCCCGATCTTCTTGAGGCGTCGTAGATGCCGCAAGCCTGTCGAGGCGGGGCAGAAATCTGCGACAAAAAGGCTTGCTACCTTCCTTTTCTCCCCATGATGGGCTCTTAAGTCGAGCAATATCTCCCAACTCGGATCATAGAAGATTCCGGGGTCGAAATAGAGCCCACGCTGGCGCCTTGCCGCCAGGATGGACCTGGCAAGCTGCGCGAAGTCCGGCAGCGCTTCATGTGCGGTTCCATCATTCACACTGGGCGCAAAGCCGTTTCTTGCGGAGGGCAAAATTTGCAGGGAGATCGTCTGCATCGACCAGGGCTCCTTCTCGATAATGTTGGCAAAGCTCCCAGCGCCAGGAGGGATCATCGCCATAGCGTTCGACACGGCGTCGGTGACGTGCAGTGGCGACAATCAATGTCCCAAGAAGCAGGTACGACCAGAGCGCCACGATATTGCCATAGGCAAAAGGCACGACGTCGGGCCGTAAGCCGTTGACATGACCTGCCACCACGCAGCCTTGAAGCGCCGCCATCCAGATCGGCCAATAGCGGGTCGACACAAGCGACATGGCGTAGAACGCCAGGAAGGCTGTCAGATCGACCAGCAGCATGGCATGCTCAACGCCGCTGTAGCGGCTGACAAGGGGATTGATCACCCAATGGCTAAGCTGGAAATCAGCAATCAGGATGACCATGGCGAGCCGTTCGGGTCTGCCGCCGCGCGCCCAACTAAAGGCGCATGTTCCCACATAGAAAAGATTGAAGACTATGATCCGGATCATGCGCCTGTGTCTCTGCTTGCCCTGCTATCGGGCGACAGTGCGGGCATCTTGCGCCAGCTGTCCTGCGGGCTGGACGACGGAGGGAATAATGTCCTTGTCTCCGCCTGCCATTTCAGGGAGGCGCATGGCGCGCCGCGTCTCCTCAAGAGAATGGTGGCCCTCGACCGCCGCCCCCAGAGCCTGGGTAATGTGGCCGAGCGCCATGACAAAATGGTCGATGGCATCGTGCCCGATCACCGGAGAGACATTGGCTTTGACACGCGCAAGGTGCAATTGTCCCACAAGGTGAGAGCCGCTTGCCAGCGTGCGCCCGAGATCCTTTTCGAAGGCGTCGAGACTGACGAAGATTTCGGCCGCAGCTTCGCGACGACGCAGCTGATCCTGTCGCATTTCCATGAAAGACATTTTCGCTTCTCCTCCCTTTAACAAGGGTCACCATCAACCAGACCGGCTATCGCGAGATTGACATATAGGCCGCCGAGAGCGACGCCCCGCCCGAAGACATGGCAGAAACGCCCAAGGCAATGAGAGAGAAGAGCATCACCGGCCAGGCGACACGCCATTTAAGGTCGAGATCATTCCATGGCCGCCCCTGTCTAGCAAAGGGGATGTCCCAATCTTCCCTGGCCCCCTCTGTCTCGCGAGAGGCGTTGGCCTCGTCTGCTTGCTGCGACGGCTCAGTTGGGGGCAATCCCGAAAAATTTGCCTCATTATTTTTCAGTAGAGTTTCTGCCTCGCGCAACATCAAGGCTGCTGACAGGCTGTCTGTGACGCCCAGCTTATGCGGATTCCGATGATCCCGCGCAGGGATTCCGAGGCGAAGCCGCGCAGCATTCC
>JAEMRT010000230.1 GCA_016463225.1 Sphingopyxis sp.
TAGGGAATTTTAGATGCCCACTTTTGCGGAATCTTCGGTGCCCGTTGACACCAGCCAAGGGGATGAGCAGGACTTCAAGTTCATCCTGAAGACGCTGTCCGCCTATGAGGGGGCGGAGCAGCTCTATCCGGTCGTGATGGAGGTGGTCGATCGGCTCGAGCCTGGCGACAAGCTTCTTAATCGGGTGTCGGATGTCCTCGGCCAATCCGGGGTTGTATCGGGAGAGTTCGGTTTCGTCGAAGCGCATGCGCGTCGCAGGGAGCTGATCGAGCGCTACCGCGACGATCCGAGGCCCCGAGTTCAGGCCTATGCGCGGGATCGGGCGCGCGATCTCGCCCAGCATATGGCGTGGGAGCAGCGCAGAGCAGCCCGTGATGTCGCGCAGCGGCGTCGTGATTGGAATGAGGAATAAGGGTGCGGGCTTCCGGATCGCCGCATAGAAAGCGCGCGCATCTTCTGATTGGAACGTGCCGAACGGGCGGACTGCTTCCGCGAAAGCTAGACACTCCCGCTAAGGCTGGCGAATGGCGATATCTGGTCGGCTGCGGCCGGCTTGTGAGCGGCAGCTTTCCCAGAATCTGCGCTCTGGAACCCGACATTCGTCTATCGGCCAGTCCTTGCCATCACTGGTCCCCGTCACCCCATCCCGCTATCGACTCCTCAATCCACAATCAGTCGGTCCGGACCCGGCCGCCCCACGCCCAGCCCCTCCGGCCCAGCTGCCCAACAGCAGGAGCCACAGAATGTCCCTCCCCACCGGCCTGTACAAGATAGCCTTCACCTCCACTTACGGCACCGACTTTGGCGTTCTGGTCCTGCAGGATGGGGGCAAGCTGCGCGGCGGCGACAGCGGCAACGCCTATGTCGGCACTTACGAGGAGGACGGCGAGGTTCTGACGATGCAGGTCAGCGTGACCCAGCATCGTCCGATTCCGGGCGTGGTCAGTGTCATCGGTTTTAACAACGTGATCGTGGAGATGACGGGCAGGGCCGACGACGGCGCTCTGCGGATGCGCGGCACATCAAAGCAGGTGCCGGGGGTGCGGTTTGAGGCACGGCTGACGCATATCGCCGATTGATGCTCAGCGACAGGCAACATCTTGGACAATAACTACTACCCTCAGCGCGTCAGTTCATTAAACCAAGAACCAGGGATTACACGGCTCGACCACAAGGCAGAGACCTCAGAACCTATCGCCGCAGATGGCAAATTTAATTGATAACGCAATAACCTTAAGGTCGCGCCATAGGCTCCACCCTTGGATATACTCTTTTCTTATTGCCACCTGCGCAGCAAGGGCTGGACACGCTGCCTTGCGATCAAGCGTGATGTCGCTCTGTCGAAGTCCTGTAAGGCCCGGCTTGACGGAGTGTAATTTGATGGCCTCGGGTGATCCGTTGAGTTCGTCAGACGCAACTATGGCATTGAGAGCGTGAGGCCTTGGCCCGACGATACTCATGTCGCCTCTGAGAACATTAAGAAGCTGCGGCACTTCATCGATACTAGTGGCTCGAATAAAACGGCCTATGCGAGTAATCCTAGCATCGTCACGCCCAGCGCTGACGGCATCGCTCTCCATCAACATGCTCCGAAACTTGTATACCGGGAAGAGCCTGTTGCGGTAACCCACACGTGTCTGCCGAAAAAAGATGGGGCCGGCAGAGTCCAATTTGATCGCGGCCCCGACGATCACGAAAGTCGGCAGCATAAGAATTAGAATTGGAGCGGCTATGGCGAGATCCAATAGCCTTTTCCAAACCCGGTTCCGAAAAGTAAGGGTTGGGAGTGCGGTACGGCGGCGCTCAGAAAAGTTGATCCGTCGAGCCGCAACGATCAGTCCTGTTGAAAAGAGTAGTTGGGATAGAGGCGAGGGCTGCTCCACTAAATCGGCCGACCACTCCTCATTATACCGTTGCCGAAGTTCAGCAGGCAGACATCTTACAGCGCGATTGACCAGCCGTTGCGCCCAGCCATGTGCCCTTTCCTCCACGTCGGTTGTAATCATGTTGGTGAGCACACCTGCCAATATAGTCAGGAGAAATACGGCGACTGCACCGGCTGAGGTCAGGACCATGCGAGCCTCCCGAAAATCTTGGCATTTTGCGTCCCGGCATCGCGAGCATTTGCAATGCCTACTGCGGTGACGGCATAGAAGCGTCGGCGAGGCCGTCCAAGAACGGCAGGCTCCTCTCTCTCCCATTCACTTGTCAGCCAACCCGCGCGCTCGAGGCGTAGCAGCAGAGGATAAAGCGTGCCAGATTTCAACCTGGTAGCCCGTGCAATCTCTGCACCAGACAGTCTCTCTCCTTTCAGCAGGATGTCCAACACCAGTGCCGTTTGAGGAGTGACTTTAACTTCGCGGTCGTTGCTCATCCTTTGTAGATACTCTACATAGGGTGTTGGATCAAGCGTTACGCTGTAATACTAGTTTTTGAGATTTCCAGTGATCTGCCCCCACCGAGTGGACCGATTGGTTTGTTAGTGCATTAAGCTCATC
>JAEMRT010000153.1 GCA_016463225.1 Sphingopyxis sp.
GACCAGGAACGCGGCAATCGCGCTCGTGGCGGGGCGGGAGAGGGCGATATTTTTCATCATAGTGAAGGACGAACGAACCGCATTGGAAAACCGCTGCGCCAGCGAGCACGTTTCCACGACGAACCGTGGCCGTCGGACGGCGCGGCGAAGATTTCGATGCGGTCGGTCGTGGTCGGTGAACGGCTTTGCGGTCAGCGGTGCAGCGAGCTCGGCTGTTTCTCGCCTAACTGAAAACAGCGTTTTTCGGTGCTTCGGCGGCAAAGATGACATTGATTTTGCGTTTTGCGGTCACTGGCCGTCACCAATTCGTCATCGCGGCGCAACCTCTGCATGCTCAACGCCGCGCATGAAAACGACCGACCTTGCGCCCACCCGGCTGCCCGATCGCCTGCGCGAAACCCAGCGCTTGTTGTTCATTGGCAAGCATGCCCGCTGGACCGGCGGGCTGCATGGCGATGACGGCAATCATGCGCTGTATCACCGCGAAATGCGCGAGACGCTCGAGGGGCTCGGCATCGAACTGCTGATTGCCGACAGCTATGCCGCGCTGTTCGATCGACCCGCCGCAGATTTCGTCTTCCCGCTGCTCAACCGCGGCGGTTTTTTCAATTCGGAGATGCTGCTACCCTTGCTCTGCAACCAGCATGGCCTGCCGTATCTCGGCGCATCGCCGATCGTGCGCGGGCTGTCCGACGACAAGCATCTGACCAAGCTTGAGGCGGCGGCGCGCGGCGTGCCGACCGCACCCTGGGCGCTGTTCCGTCGCGGCGCGCCGGTTGATGTCGCGCGCTGCCCGCCCGCCCGGCGCTGGGTGATCAAGCCGAACAACAGTTCGGCGTCGTGGGGCGTGCGTGACGCGCATGACCGCGTCGAACTGGCGCAGGCGATCGCCGAAATTCATGCGCTCGACCATGATGCACTTGTCGAGCCCTTCATCGACGGCAGCGACATTGAGGTGCCGGTGATCACGCTGGACGGCGAACCCGCGATGCTGCCGATGATGATTTTCGAGCAGGACGATCCGACCCAGCTGCGCACCTACCAGGAAAAGCGCGATCTCGTCGGCAACGTGGGATACTGCATCAAACGCTTCGACGATCCGCTGATCAGCCGGCAGGTGGTCGAATATACTCGCCGCATGGCTGACGTATTTCGTCCCTTCGACTACGGTCGTTTTGAGTTCCGCGTTGATCAGGCGACCGGGGACGTCCGGTTGCTCGAAGTCAATCTCAACTGCAATCTGTGGTCCGAAAAGCTGTTCTCGCGCTCGGCGGTCATCGCGGGCTTCACCCACGCGACGCTGATCGAAACGATCGTCGCCGAAAGCATGCTCCGCCAGATCGCTCCGGCGATGGCGCGGCGGGACGCGGCGTGACCGGCGCGATCCTGATCCTCGCGGGTCGCCGGGCGGGGGCGGTCGATCCATTGGCGGCCACCCATGACGTCGCCGACAAATGCCTTGTCCCGGTCGCGGGACGGCCGATGATTGCGCATGTGCTGAGCAGCGCAGCGGCAAGCCGGGCCGGGCAGATATTCGTGTCGACGCATCATTTGAATTTGCTCGCCGACCTCGATGATCCGGTGGTCAAATTGCTGGGCAACCGCTTGATCGTCGTACCCGCGGCGGGCAATCTGGCGGACTCGATTCTGGCGGTGGCGGGCGTAGCCAGTTTCCCGCTGCTGATCACGACCGCCGATAATTGCCTGCTCACCGCTGAAACGATCGCGGAGATCGGCGCAGAGGCCGCGCGTCTTGACGTCGAGGCCGGGGTCGCGCTGGCACGGCGCGAAGATGTGCTGGCAGTGCATCCGGAAGGGCAGCGGCGCTTCTATGAATTTTCCGACGTCGCGGTGTCGAATTGCAACGCCTATTGGATCGGCCATCCCGGCGCGCTGAGGGCGACCGAGGCGTTTCGCGGCGGCGGCCAGTTCGTCAAAAAGCCCTTGCGGGTGATGCAGGCGTTCGGGTTGATCAACTTGCTGCGCTTCCGTTTCGGGCTGGGGCCGATCCACCACATCTTCGCGCGCATCTCGCGCCACCTGAACGTCGAAATCGCCCCGCTGCTGGTCAGCAACGGGGCGACGGCGATCGATGTCGACAATGAACGGTCGCTGCGGGTCACCGAGGCGTTGATGGCGCGCGGCGGGTCGGTCAGTCCGCTACCCAGTTGCCATGAAAGCCCGGCGGAACCCGGTGTGGCAAGTGAACGACAGCTTGCGGTGACCCGGTAAAATCGTCGGCGTTGAGAATGACCAGCGCCGTCGTCTCGTCATTCATGTCGACGACCAGCCCGATCAGCCAGCCATCATCCTCCGCACTGTCGGCGCTGCGGGGAACGAACACGAATTCGCCGGGGTGGCGACCGGGGCCGAAATCGTGGATCGCCGTGGTGCCTTGCGTCAGGTCGTGCTTGAACAGCCGGGTGTCGGCCATCGCCCATTCGAGGCTTTCACCGTCGGGCATCGCGACGCTGTAGATATAACGATAGGCGCGGGTCGTCAGCCGCTCGTCATAGCGCGGGAATTCCTGGGCATGGTCGTGGATGACGACGCGCGTCGTCGTCCCGGCGACCGGATCGATCGTCCAGCGTTCCATCCGCGACTTCTGGCTGTCGGGGCCACGCTTTGATTCGGCGAACATCGTTTCGTGGGCCACCACATCGACGATCACCTTGCCGTCGGCGGTTTCGTGGGCGTTGGCGGGGTGAAAGACATAGCAGGGTTCAACCGGCATCCAGATGATGCTGTCGCCGCGGCCGTTCCTGGGGAGGAGGCCGACGCGTGCGGGGTGCGCGTCGTTCCAGGCGTAGGGGAAACGATAGCCGGCGAGCAGCATTTTCATCGAAAAGGTGACGGGCAGGTCGAAAACCAGCGCGTAATTTGCGGTGATCGCGCAGTCGTGGATCGACGGGCCGTCGCTGACCGCGATCGCTTCTTCGCGGATGACATGCGCGTCGCTGTCCATCACGACATGCCAGACCTTGTTCGGCTCGTCGCCGCGATAGGTGATCGCGTGGATCTCGTCGGTGGCGGGGTCGTGATGCGGATGCGCTGTATAGGATCCGACGAGCGTGCCGTCGAAGGGGTTATGCGCGATCGTGTTCAGCTCATAGCCGAGCTCGACGGGCTTGCCGCCCGCTTCGACGATCGCGAAGGTGCGGCCGGCGAGGCCGACGACGTTGGTATTGGGTGCGTCGTTATTCTCTGCGCGCGGGCCGGGAGGCAGCGTCTCTCCCAGCACTGCACAGGCTTCGGTGCCGCGAACCCAGCGATTGCGGTACCAGTCGGCCTTGCCGCTCTGGATACGGATACCGTGGACCATGCCGGCGCCGGTGAACCAGTGATAGCTGGCGGGATCGGGGGCGACGGCAGGATTGGGGCCGTTGCGCAGGTAGCGGCCGGTGAGCGCGGCGGGGATCTCGCCTTCGACGCGGAGCGCTTCGAGCGTCAGTTCCTCGGTCATCGGCTGGTGGATGCCGGTCAGGAAGGGGTGGGCGTCGGTGGGACGAGGCATGCGTTTGCGGTTGAAATCGGCGACTTTGCCGATGCCTTTGACGACGGCGCTGCGGATCAGGGTTTCGACGTTGCTTGCCATGATATTGCTCCTTACGGATGTTGGCGAAGGTGCCGCGTAGCGTGGAGGGGATTGCGCTGGCGACTCGGAATGTTTACGGTGACAACATGATCGAACAAGATAACAGTGTCAACATAAAAAGCGACGGCGCGAAAGCGGCGGGTGCTTATCATCATGGCGACCTGCGCGCGGCGGTGATCGCGGCGGGGCTGAAACGGCTGGAGGCGGGCGACGATGGCGAGCTGGGGTTACGCGCGCTGGCGCGCGACGTCGGGGTCAGCGCAACCGCGCTTTACCGCCACTTTCCGGACAAGGAAGCGCTGCTCGACGCGCTCGCCGACGAAGGGCTGCGGCGCCTCGGCGCGCGGCAGGCACAGGCGTGGCTGAAGGCGGGCGGCGGGCGCAACGGGTTCAAGGCGACGGGGACGACCTATGTCCGTTTTGCGCATGACGAGCCCGCGCTGTTCCGCCTGAGCTTCACCCGGCAGATGTCGGCGCGCCACGCCAATGTTGGCGGTGACGGCGGCGAAGTTGCCTATAACCTGCTGCGCGCCGGAGTCGGCGAGGCGTTGCCGGGGGTCGAAAACCCCGATAGGGCGGCGCTGCACGCGTGGGCGCTGGTCCATGGCCTGGCCATGTTGATCCTCGACCGGCGGCTGGATTGGGACGAAGCCATGGTCGACGAGGTGGTCGGCTTGACCTTTGGCGGGATCGATTGAGCGCCGACGCGAACTGATCGCGCGGCAAAAGGGGGAGGCGGCAATATGTTAGCGGTTTCTTTCCCCCTTTTCGGTTAGTTGAACCGATGACCCGGCCCATGTCCCCCCGAGTCGAGGCGGTGTTCTGGTTCCTTCTGACCGCTACGGGCTATTTTCTGCTGGCCAGCCTGTCGCTGTATGCGACCAAGGGTGCGGACAATATCGCCGCGGTCTGGCCGCCAAGCGGCTATTTCCTCGCCCTGCTGTTGTTGATGCCTGCCCGGATGCGCATTGCAGCGTTCCTGGCCATGGCCGCGGCCAGCGTCGGTGCGAACATGGTCGAGGGGATCAAGGCGGAGACGGCGATGGCTTACACCGTTGCCAATGCCGCCGAAGCCACGATCGCGCTGTGGCTGATCCGGCGGCGCGAGCCGGGCGAGATGTCGTTCATGGTCCCGCAGGCGGTTGGGCGTTTCTGCGTCGCAGCGCTTGCTGCGAGCGCGGCGAGCGCCGTCATTGCGACGCTGTTGACCCGCAACGGCGTCGATTTCTTTCTGTCGTGGATGACGACGGTGGCGCTGGGCATGCTGATTGTCACCCCGCCGATCGTGATGCTGGCGCGCATGATCGGATCGAACGCGCTGAACAATGTGTCGACGGCGTTGAAGGTCGAGGGCATCGCGCTGCTGACCATCGCGGCGTTTGTTACCGGCGCTTCCTTCTCGCAGTCCGACTTTCCCGTGACCTTCCTGCCGTGCGTCGCACTGATCGTGACCGCCTATCGGCTGGGACCGTTCGGCGCTGCCGCGGGGATGCTGATCGTCGCGAGCATTGCGTCGCTGCTGACCGGGCAGGGCTATGGTCCGATCGCGGCGATGGACGAAAGCCAGAAGGTCGAGGTGCTGTTCCTGCAATTCTATCTGGTGACGATGCTGTTCATCGCGCTGCCGCTCGCGGCGCTGCTGGTGGTGCAGCGGCGGCTGGCCAAGCGGCTGGAGCAGAGCAACCGCTGGTTGCTCCAGGCCGAGGCGGCGGCGCTGGTCGGGCACTGGCGCGTCGATCTGGTCGCCTGGACAATCCAGTGGTCGGATCAGACCTATCGTGTTCACGGGCTGGAGCCCGGGATGCCGGTCGACGTCGACTACAGCGTTGCGCAATATCTGCCCGATGACCGGGTGGCGGTGCAGAAAATTCTGGCCGATGCGGTCCAGTCGGGCGAGCCGTTCGTATTTCAGGGCCGGATTACGCGCGCCGACGGCGAGATCCGGCATGTCAAATCGCACGGGTCGATCGAAAAGGGGCGCCGCGGCAAGGCGGTCGGCATTTTCGGGACCGTGCAGGACGTCACCGACACGGTCGAAAATGCCCGCATCCTGGAATCGGCGCGCAGCGCGGCGGAGCGGGTGGCCAATACCGACATGCTGACCGGGCTGCCCAACCGCCGCCACACGCTGACCTTCCTTGATCAGGCGCTGCGGCGCGCCGAGCAGGAGGGCGCGCCGCTGGCGGTCGCGATTTTCGACATCGACCATTTCAAGATGATCAACGACATGCATGGGCATGCCGCGGGAGACGATGTGATCCGCCGCGTCGGCCAGCGCGCCAAAGCGTCGCTGCGCGACGACGATATGGTCGGCCGCTACGGCGGCGAGGAATTTGTCTGCATCCTGCAAGGGCGCAGCGCGCTGTCGGCCGAACTGGTCGCTGAACGCGTGCGCAAGGCGGTCCATGCCGACGCCGAAGGTGTAGCCGCGGGCTTGCCGGGTGTCACGGTCAGCATCGGGCTGGCGGTCTATGCGGGTGAAGGCAGCATCGAAGACCTGCTCCAGCGCGCCGACAAGGCACTTTATATGGCCAAGCGCGAGGGGCGGAACCGGTTGCGCATGGCGGCGTGACAGACCGGCGGCACGACAGGATTACTCGGGATTAACTTTATGATGTCAAAGCTTTTCCTCGACAGCATGACAGGAAGCGAATGAATGTTGAGGCGCGTATTTGGCAAGAGACAATCGGTTCCGATTGGCTCTTTGGGGGCCGATAGCGAAACCGAAACCGAAACCGTCTCGCTGTCGATGGACGATATCGCGCGCTATGTGAAAGCCGCCGTCCGCCGCCGCGGGTATCCCGACGACAGTTTCGACATGATTGCGCGGCGCGTCTGTTTTCTGGAGAGGCGTGGCCTTCCGGGCTTCAGCGCGCTCATCCGCGAGATTATCCTCAATGCGCATGAAACCATGGACGAGCGCATCGGCGTGAAACGGCCCAACGGATTTGAAGGCGGCCGTTGTCCGATCATGGAATCGGTGATGCTGAACGAGCATCTTCCGCGCTTCGCCGCGCTGCCGGAGGGCAAGGTCCAAGCCACTCCAGCTCCTAGCAATCCCGTCCTGATCCTGCCCAAGCTTGCTGGTTATGCGGGGCCGCACGGTGTCGTTTTCATAATGATCTATAGCCGGGACGGCGAGGAAACGGCGCGTAGCTTTGTCGACGGGTTCCGAGTGGCGCATTATGGTTCGACCGACGCTTTATTCGAGTCCGACACTATCGGATATGCCGCCTGTCCCGATGAGTGGCTGGACGATGTAAATCTGCGCGCCGGCTATGTCGATCGCGTCGATGTGACGGCCCGGCTCGTATCGCGCCTTTCAGCATTTATCGAGGACGGGCGATGAGTGTCTATGCCGAAAGCCTGGCCGCAATTGCTGCCGATTCTGAAATCGCGACGCTGTTCAGCGCAACGTCCCTGGGCGACCGGTCGGTTGCGTTCCAGTTGCTCGAAACCGAAAATTCGGCCGGGATGACCTCTGAAGGGAGCCCGAACCATCGGTTGTGGCGCTGTTTCGAGCGGCACGGGTGGATGACGGTGTCGGAATATGACGCCGGGGAGGATATGCCCATGCGCATGTACGAGGGTCAGCTCACCGAGCGCGGCCGGCGTTGCTTGCCGGTGATCTACGATCAACTAGCGAGTTAAGCGCGACATCCGCACACCGAGGTGAGATAGAGGAGCCGAGGATAGTGGAGGTATGCCATGGATCGGGATGAGGCAATGATAGCGCGGCGGATGCTGCTCGCGGGCACCGTTGGCATGTTCGCCTTGGTGAACGCGCCATGGGCCGTTGCGAAGCTGCCGAAGAGCGGAGTGAAAGGCCTGATCGGCAGTGCGTCCGACGGCGCGCTCGACAAATTGGCGCAGCCCGGCGCTTTTTATCGCGATACGGCCGTGCGCATCTTGTTGCCGGGCGCTGGCGGCAAGCTGGCGTCGAAGCTGTTCGGCATGGGCGACAAGCTGGGGCTCACGACCAATTTGACCAAAAGCCTGAACGATGCGGGCGGTAAGGCGGCGGGCGAGGCCAAGCCGGTTTTTCGCGCCGCGATCGACAATCTGCGCTGGTCCGACGCGCCGGCGCTGGTGAGCAAGCAGGATGGCGCGACGCGCTATTTGCAGACCAGCGCGGCCGATACGCTGTTCGGCAAGGTGTCGCCGCTGGTCGGATCGGCGATGGAGAATGTCGGCGCCTATCGCCAGCTCGACCAGCTGGCGAAGGGTAATTCGCTGATGGCATCGGCGGGATTGACGCGCGACGGGCTGACCCGGTCGGTCACCGAACAGGCGCTGAAAGGCATATTTCATTATATGGCGGGCGAAGAGGCGGCGCTGCGGCGGAATCCGGCGGGGTTGTTGAAGGGTATCTTCTAAGCTGCGGTGGCGGAGACGTCGACGGAGGGAATGACCGAAAACGACCAAAGTCGGCCAGTCTCTGGCGTCTCGGAACTTCTCAATTGCGGACATTCAAGCTGAGTGGCAAGCATCTTTGGATTCAAGCAATAGGGGAACGGCATGCATTGGGGCGATACGGTTAAGTCGAAAACTGAACTGTTCGGGCCGTTGGTACTCGGGATCGACCCAGATGTGGGCCATGCACCCAAAATTCTATCCGCTGAGCCGGATCATTTCCTGGAGCGTTATACCATTGCCCTTCTTGATGGCGCCACAGGCAAGGTTGGTTTCGTAAAGTTCCAGTCCGCCTACTTCGAGGCGTTCGGCAGTATTGGCGTAGTCGGTCTGGCGAGATGCATCGCGATCGCGCGCGAACGCGGGTTCGCCGTTATCATGGACGCTAAGCGAGGCGATATTGGCTCGACCGCCGATGCGTATGCTCGCGGGTATCTCATACCCGGCGGGTCGGATCTTGAAGTCGATTGCCTGACAATCAATCCGTTTCTCGGGCCTGAAACTCTTGAGCCTTTCGTGAACTGCGCCCGCGATCACGGGAAAGGACTCTTCATCCTAGTGAAGACCTCCAATCCCGGCTCAGGCTGGTTACAGGATCAATATATTGAGGGTCTTTCCGTCTCCGAACGTGTGGGAGGATTAGTGGCAGCGTGGGCAGACGAAACGCTTGGCGATAATGGTATCAGCGCTGTCGGCGCCGTCGTCGGCGCGACCTATCCATTGCAGGGGCAGCAATTGCGCGCCGCAATGCCTCGCTCGATTTTCCTTGCACCGGGTCTCGGCGCGCAAGGAGGAGATCCCGTTGCGATCGCAGCTCTCGCGACGTCAACCGGGCCGGTGCTGATCTCCGCCTCGCGAGGCATCGCAGCGGTTGACGACCGCGAAATGTCGCTTGATCGCTATATAACACTGGTCCGGCAGCGGCTTGATGGGTTCCGTAACGCCCTTGGCCTGATCGCGGCCCCTGTTTCATAAACGTCCGCTGTTAGAGGTCGAGGCTCGAAAGCGGACCGTCCGCTATCCACCGGTGGGTTCAACTGGTCATCGCAACACTTTAGTCTTTCAGGAAAGATGGA
>JAEMRT010000231.1:0-1006 GCA_016463225.1 Sphingopyxis sp.
GGCCGGCGGCCTTCAGGCTCAGGAGCAAGTTCATCATGTGAGCGCTCCCATCGACGATCGCGGCGTCAACCACTTGCCCATTCCCGGTATCCCGCGCGTGCATTGCCGCTGCGAGGACGCCGATGGCCAAATAGAGCGCTCCACCCCCAATATCGCCTACCAGGCTTGGCGGCGCCATTGGCGGTTCACCGGGATGCCCAGCATACCAAAGGGCTCCTGACAGCGCGATATAGTTGATGTCATGGCCGGCCGCTTGGGCGAGAGGTCCCTGCTGCCCCCAACCCGTCATGCGACCGAATACAAGGCGGGGGTTACGCGCTAGGCAAACCTCGGGACCAAGGCCGAGCCTCTCCATCACCCCAGGCCGCATGCCTTCGATCAGTACATCGCCCCTTTGGACGAGATCCAGGACATGCGCGACGCCTTCGGGGGACTTCAGATCCAAGGCAATTACACGTTTCCCGCGGTTCACAATGGCGCCGCTGCCAAGATCGATATTTTCGGAGTTAGGGCTTACGCGTTCAATGACGACGACATCGGCGCCAAGGTCGGCCAACAGCATTCCGCAAAACGGCGCCGGGCCGATGCCCGCAATTTCGAGTATTTTGAGGCCTGCAAGCGGACCAGTTTTCGTCATTCAGGCATACCTGCGTCTGAGACCTTGGCGCTTTGATCCAGGCCGTTTCGCCGCTCCAGATTTCGAGACGGGTTGCAGTCGTGCTGGGCGGCAGTGTCGAAAGTAAGATTGGCAAAATGACCTTGATTCGCCTAATTCATTCTCTGGAGCAATTATTCCTGTGGGGCATGTCCATGCTCGATTCTCGCCTCAAGCATGCCGTCGCGGTTGGTCAGCTTCGTTCCTTCTCCAGGGCAGCGGATGCGGTTGGTGTCACGCAGTCGGCGGTGACCAAGAGTGTCGCTGAACTCGAACGGTATCTTGGCTATTCCCTTTTCCATCGGACCTCACGAGGCGCGATGCCGACAGAGGAGGGACGCGAATTTATCG
>JAEMRT010000231.1:1016-2474 GCA_016463225.1 Sphingopyxis sp.
CGCGCTTGCTTGCCGACGCAGCTGAACTACTCGGAGATACAGCCCGCCGCGCCGACGCCTAGGCGGGCCCGCTTCGAATCGGACTGTTCCCAGGGTCAATCGACTGGTTGCTCACCCAACCTCTGGTTTCTTTGCTGCGGCGCCATCCGGCAGTGCGCGTCGAAGTCGTTTCGGGCAACAGCGAAAGGGGCGTGCGACTCCTGTCGCGCGGCGATATCGATGTCGCCTTTGGACTTGAAGCGGCCTTTGCACGCTGGCCGGAATTCAAGTGCGAGCGGGTCGCCTCGATCGAAATACTGCCTTTTGTGCGGAACAATCATCCCATTCTGGGGATAAACCCGACCAGCAAGGAGCCGCTGGTCCAGTTCGAATTCGTAGTGCCCTCATCTTCCGAACCCTACACATCGATCATTCAGCAGATGTACGAAAAAAGCGGTAAGCGTCCCGCTGACTGGATCCACATGACAGACTATTTTCAATTGGTTCGACGGATCGTTGCCACATCCGATGCTATCGGGATGGTTGCAAAACAGTTCACCGAGAACTCATGGTTTCGCGCCAATTTCGTGGCCTTGGAGGGAATCGGTTTATTCGATCCATTGACGCTTTGTTATGCTGTGCGTAGCCGCTGGCAGGTAAAACCGGCTGGCCGTGCGCTCGTCAGCCTTGTTCGTCAGGCATGGCGCACCGCACCATCGGATTAACGGCAAGGGGGCGGGGTGCGATCGGAAATCCGCTGCATCCGTCGCGATCAGCTAGAGCATTTCGCGCAGAAGTGGGAACCGGCTTTCCGGCAGGAAATGCTCTAGCAAATTGATCTTGGGCATTTTCCGAGTTGGCGGGTGATTCCACTCGCCTCGAAAATGGCCTAGAAGCTAATCGCCACTTCTCCGCCGATGACGCGCCCCCTGTTTAGCGGTGAAAGGCTTGCACCCGTGCCCCCGAAGGCCGCCGGCAAAGGTGTATCGCCGCCAATCGTCACCTCATTCAGGAGGTTTCGGCCATAGATGGAGAAGCGCCAGTGCTTGTTGTCGGTCGCCAATGTGAGGCTCGCATCGAGCATATCGGCGCCCTGAAGGAAGCCGACGTTGTTGTCGGTGAATGCCGCCTTGTCGCGATGCGTGAAGCTGACACGCGCCGTTGCTGTCCCCAATTCGCCAAGCTGCTGATCATAAGTCAGCCCCACGCCATAGGTCCATGGCGACAGCCTTGGCAATTTGAGCGCACGATCCACATCGTTGATGACGCCATCACCGCTGAGGTCGAACTGGACGTTGCGATACTGGCCATTCACGTAGCCGAGCTGACCCGAAATCACGAGGTTGGACAAAAGAAAAAACTGCCCCTCGGCCTCGACGCCTTTGATTGTGGCGTCGGCGGTGTTCCGTATGACCTGGCTGACGCCAAGCGGTCCGGGCAGGTTGATCTCGCGCTGCAGGTCCTTCATGCGATTGTAGA
>JAEMRT010000055.1 GCA_016463225.1 Sphingopyxis sp.
TCAATAATCTCGTCCATCAGCCCGTTCATGGCGCCGCGCGCCGCTGCAACGAGATGCAGAGTCGTCGTGCAATCGGCGTTGGCGGTCAGCGCTTTCTCGATCGCCGTGACCTGCCCGGCGATACGTCGCACGCGCTTCAGGAGCTCATCACTGCCTTCGGTCAAATGTCCCATAGCATACCCCCCTACCCTATCTCGTTGGTGATAGCCAGAGCAGTCTCAGGCCCCCGAGCCGCCTAGGCGAGTTCGCGATTGGACAGATAGTCGGCTTACCAGTCAGGCCAATTTATTGAGCAAACGCCCGGCTGCGCCCGCCTCGGCAGCAAGATTGCGATTGTAGGCAAGCGGCATGCGCGGGCTCTTCCAGCGCAGCGCATCCATGATTCCGGCGAGATCCTCGCCGCTTGCGAACAGGTCCTGGTTGAGCCCCACGCGTGTCGAATGCGCGCTGACCCCCTTGAGCAGTCGCGCGAGATCGTCGGCGGTGAGATCGCTCAGAGCCACGCGATCGAACGCCCGCTGGATGATCGACCGGTAGATCGGTCCGATCGACCCGGGATGCAGGGCAACACTGCCGACATCAAACTCCAACCGGGCCGGCACCGCCGGCTTAGAGAGCGTCTTGCGTAGATCCCAGGTTTCGCGGCTTGAGATACTATCGATTCGACGCCCCTTCACCGCTGCTCGCGCCTTGTAGCGCCGCACCTGGACGCGGCGAAACAGCGGACCAGAGGATATCCCTGCGGATTGCGTCCAGGCCGCAATCGCGCGCACCGAGCGCGGCGACAGGTACGCGGTCGCCCCCTCCCCTTCCTGGTCGCCCTTGCTGCGCTGTATCGTGAGAAGCCGCGCCTCGGGATCGAGCGCCTCGACAATGTGCTCAACCGCGATCGCCACCAACTCGGAGGCGCGCAGCCCCGTATCAGGGGGCACCTCAAGGTTCGTTCGCCAGACAACGCTAAGCCGGAGATGTCTCTGAAACTCTGCAATAACCTTTTTGCATGCCTGCCCCATTGCGCGGGTCTAGCCTGACCGATTGGGGGGTCATTCCGACTCAGGCGGGGTACAACATGGCGCGGCGCAATTTACTGACGCGGGAAGAGCGCGAGCGGCTATTCCTACCAAGAACCGACCACTTCTCGATCATCAGGAACTACACGCTGACGGTCGAAGACCTGGATATCATCGGAAAGCGACGAGGCCCCGTTAATCGGCTCGGTATTGCTGCTCACCTTGCCTTACTGCGGCATCCTGGGTTTGGGCTGCGCACGAACTCGGACACCCCCGATGCTATACTCAACTACCTGTCTGCGCAGCTTGGCGTCGCTCCGGGCACATACGGTGCCTATGGCCAACGTCCGCAAACGCGAACCGACCACAGCTCAATTGCCGCTGATTACCTCGGTCTTAGGCCGTTCACACGCGCGGATGTTGCCCACGCTATTGAACTTGCAGCCCGTGCAGCCATGCGCAGTGACCGCGGAGAAACAATTGCCAGATCCTTGATGGATAACCTGAAGGCGGAGCGCTTTATTCTGCCCCCGCCCGACACCCTCGAGCGGGCCGGGCTTGCCGGGAGAGCACGCGCTCGTAAGCGCGCAGCATCGGAAATCGTCGCCGAACTGGGCGGCAGTACATTGGAGTTGCTCGACGCACTCCTGATCAATGACCCAGCCCTTGGTATGACGCCGCTGGCTTGGTTGCGGGATATGCCCGGATCTCCGTCAACCAAGAACATGAATGCGCTTCTCAAGCGGCTGCGGTTCATACGTGATCTCGGGATTGAACCGGCAATCAGCCTAGCAACCACGGGCTTCCGCTTTGGCCAATTCGTGCGCGAGGGCAGCGTCGCTCCGCCGTTTCTGTTGGCCGACTATTCCCACAATCGCCGCAGAGCGACGCTGGCAGCCGCGGTCGTCAATCTCGAGGTCAAGCTTGCAGATGCCGCAATCCTGATGTTCGAGCGCCTCATTGGCGGGCTGTTCACCCGAGCCAAGCGTGGCCAGGAACGCCGCTATCAGGACACAGCACCTTCGGTCGGCAAGCTCATGCGACTGTTTGGTGCAACGATCGCGGCGCTGGATATGGCAGAGGAAACTGGCGGCGATCCGCTGGTCCTGGTCGATGAGATGGTGGGCTGGCATCGCCTGATGGCAGCCCGTCCGCACGTCGATGCCTTGGCGGATCTCGCTCAGGAGGACACTCTGGTTCTTGCAACCGAGCGATACGCTACACTGCGCCGGTTCTCCCGCAACTTCCTCGACACATTCACGTTCAAGGCCTCGGGCAGCGGGACCAACCTGCTCTCCGCTCTCGATCTCCTCAAGCAGGCCAACGGCAGTTGGGGTACGCAGTTGCCAGCAAACCCGCCGATGCCCTTTTCCAATCGGCATTGGTCCAAATTGATAATGGAGGGAGGAAAGGTCAGCCGTCCGCGCTACGAGACGGCCGTGCTGGCGACACTTCGAGATAAACTGCGAGCGGGCGATGTCTGGGTCGAAGGAACGCGGGCTTACCAGCGTTTCGACGCCTATCTGCTCCCCCGCAAGGCCGCACAATCGGCAATCTCCGAACTGCCGATCAACGTGAATTCCGGAGAGTATCTGGCTCATAAGAGCGCCGAACTTGATCGGCGATTGCGTCACTTCGCGCATCAGCTGCGGACCGGCCGCTTGCCTGGCGTGACGCTCGTTCGCGAAAAGCTGAAAGTCGTTCCGCTGCAAGCGGCGACTCCACCAGAAGCGGAAGCTCTTGACCGCAAACTCGATGCCCTACTCCCGCGCGTCCGAATTACCGAACTCCTGCTCGAAGTCGCTGAACGTACCGGATTTCTCTCTGCATTTCGGGATGTCCGCTCGGGCAAGGAGCACGATAAGCCCGCTGCCGTGCTCGCCGCCATTCTGGCGGATGGTACGAATCTCGGCGTCGAACGCATGGCCAACGCCAGCCAGGGCGTCACATATGCGCAGCTCGCCTGGACCCAGAACTGGTATATCTCGCCCGATAACTACGAGGCTGCTCTGGCCCAGATTGTGCGCGAACATCACCGCCTCCCGTTCGCGCGAAACTGGGGCGAAGGTGTCAGTGCATCATCCGACGGCCAGTTCTTCCGCACCGGCCGGATCCGATCGGGCGCAGCCGAGATCAACGCAAAATACGGTCACGAGCCAGGTATCAAAATTTACTCGCACCTTTCCGACCATTTTGCCTCGTTCAGTTCGCGCATCATGTCTGCCACCGCAAACGAAGCCCCATACGTGCTCGACGGCCTGATGCTAGGGGCCCGCGAATTGCCTCTGAAGGAGCTGTATACCGATACCAGCGGTGCGTCGGATCACGTCTTTGGCCTGTGCCACCTGCTCGGGTTCCGTTTCGTCCCTCGAATGCGTGATCTTGCAGACCGGCGGCTCGGAACCATCGTATCCGGTGCAAACTACAAAGGCATCGAATGTCTGTTCGGCCAGGCGATCAAGGTCGGCACCATTGAGGCAGAGTGGGATGATCTCGTCCGAATGGCCGCCTCAATTCGGGAAGGAACTGTTGCTCCATCTATCATCCTGCGCAAGCTTTCCGCCTATCGCCGGCAGAACAAGCTTGACCTTGCCCTTCGCGAACTTGGCCGCATCGAGCGGACGTTGTTCACGCTCGACTGGCTGGAACAGCCGGATTTGCGCCGCGCCTGCCAAGCCGGATTGAACAAGGGAGAGGCCCGGCACGCTCTGGCAGACGCCGTCTACACCAACCGCCACGGCCGGTTCACCGATCGAACTCTTGAGAACCAGCAATACCGCGCATCTGGGCTCAACTTGCTCATCGCCGCCATTGCATACTGGAATGCCCTCTATCTCGGCCGGGCCGCCGATCACCTGCGGTACTCGGGAATTGAGATCGACGAAACACTGCTAGCGCACGTCTCACCTCTGGGTTGGTCGCATATCGGCCTCACAGGTGACTACCTTTGGGAAGATGCATCTTTCAGCGGCAACCGCGGGTACCGAGCACTCCACGACCCGAACGGCAGACTTCGGCTCGTCGCCTAGGATGTTCTCAGTATTTCCAGCTTAGCGTTGTCTGGCGAACAAATCTTGAGGTGAGGCCTCGTAGGCTTCTGCCAGGATCGAGCGATCGGCGGCCGTCAGAGAGATGATCGACTGAACCGCCGACCAGGCAAAGCCCACATTGGTGCGATGGCTGGCGCGGTGGATCGGGTCGCTCGCATAGAGGCGTCTCGCCTGGAAGCGCTCCACCCAGTCTTGCGGATAGTCGACGATGTGGACCGAGCGAACCGCAGGCTTCAGGTCGACATGATGGACCAGGGCATAGTGCCGAAAGCCCATGGCCTTCGTGATTTCGGCCATCAGGTCAGACAAGGCCGTAGCGTCCTTGATCGCGCCAGCGACAGCGCAGAAATCCTGAACTTGCCCAAGCCCGATCATCATATGGCCGGCGAGATCAGAGCAGCGCTTCCATGTTGAGATGACCATCGCGAACCGCGCGCAGCACCAGCTGCGTGCGTCGTCGCACGCCATAACGCCTGCGGGCCGATTCAACATATTCGTGCACGGTGTCGCGGCTGAGGCCGAGGATCTGGCCGATCTCCCAGTCGCTTTTGCCTTGCGCGACGAGCGCGATGCATTCGACCTGGCGAGGGCTGAGAGGGACGCAGGCCAATGGCCCTGCCCTTTCGCCAAGCAGCTCGCGCGCCCGATCATAAGCGACCGAGCCGAGCAGACGGGCGGTCAGAACCTCCTCTGCGCTGAGCGGCTCGTCGCGCGATCGGGCGGCGGTAAAGATCGCCTCGGGTTCCCCCGGGGTCCGGATTGGCAAACTGTAGCCGGACGCAAGGTCATGGTCCCTGGCGCGGTCGAGGATGCTTCGCTGGCGCGGCGTGAGCTCCAGCACGTCGCCGATCCGGTCCCAGGCGAGCCCTGACGGGGTGCGAGCGCAGGCCGCATGGATCGGATCTTCGAGATAATGGCGTTCTTCGAGAACTTCCTCGAGCCAGGCCGATGGATAGGTTGTGAGGAACAGGCTTTGCTCGCCTCCGCGCCGAAGGTCGATATTGTGAAGCAGCGTGAACCAGCGGAAGCCAAGATCGCGCACGGCGGCATCGATCGTGCCATGTAAATCGCCAAGGGTTTCAGCACGCTGACAGTCCGCCGCAAAGCGCGTGAGATCATCAAGGCGGCCGCAGTCTTTTATCCTGTTCGCCATAGGCGACGGAAGCTCGTCCGCGAGGAGACGGCTCGTCCAGACCTAAGCGGCGAGCGCCATGATTATCAGGATGAGTTGAGAACGATTCGCAACAATCTACGATTAGAATGGATCGCCTATGACACTTTATCCGCCGGCAAAGTGTCATAGCTGACAACCCGTCTGCGGCCGCCGATTTGGGATTCACATTGATCCTGCTTTGTGCTTGATTCCATCATGTTATGTTTCATGCAGGCAAGCCTCTTGAACCCTCCATTGGCTGTGATGTCGCGGCCGTGCTCGAGACGCTGGCGACCGTATCGAGCCGGCCCCGTTATGCCTTCATGCTGCTCAACCTGATCGCCCAGGTGGCGGGGCCAGATGGAAGCGCCGGTCCCTGGGTCAGGCGGAACGATGGGCTCGTTTCCCTGCGCGATTGGCTATGCGACGCATTGACCCCGATGGCCCAGCGTGGTCCGCGCAGCATTACGCTGGCCGAGCGGGTCGAGAGCGACCTCGCTAGAAACGGACTGCTCCCCGGCGATCTGGAGAAAAGGCGCGGCGTGATCGCGGAGGAAATGCGGGCACGCATTCGCACAGCCGGCAAGAGTAATCTCAGTCGCGCCGTTTCCGAACTGGTGAATGCAGGCCTGCTCCGCCGACATTATCAGGGCTATCGCGTCGACCATCGGAACCGTGGCGGCCAGCGCCACGCCGTCTATACCTTGATCGGCGATGCTCTGCGTCTAGTGCCGGGCATCAGCTCCACACCGAATCTGCCCGTGCAAGGCGAACTTGCCCTCCCAAGATGATTGCGCAGTCGAACCGGGGTTGCTGCAGTAGTGTGCTGTGAGGTCGGGTAACGATGTCCGAATAATAAGGCCAGTCAGAACGTCAGCATTGCCCTTGCCGGCAATTACATCAGCCATTCCCGTCAAAGGATCGCCATGGCCTTCTTCGACGCGAATGGATTGTCAGATTCGGAATGAAGCCGGGCACGCGAGCCATATAATCGCGGTAAACCTCGCCGAAGCTGGCTAGCGCCTCCTTTTCCTCATGCCGAGCCAGCCGAATATACATCACGACGAGCACCGGAAACATAGCAAGGGTCAAAAGGGTCGGCCATTGTAGCAAAAAGCCGAGCATGACGAGAATGAAGCCGACATATTGCGGGTGCCGGATCCGGGCATAAATCCCAGTAAGGGCCAATTGGTGTTTGCGCTGACTCAAGTGAAGGGCCGTCCATGCAACCGAGATCAGCCAGTAACCCACGCCGATCAGCACAAAGCTGGCGATGTGGAATGGACCGTAATGGGGATTAACTCGCCAGCCGAACATCATCTCCAGGAGATGTCCAGCATCGTGGCTCCACCAGTCGACAGCGGGGAAATACGACTGGAGCCACCCCGAAAGCACGAAGATCGTGAGCGGGAAGCCATACATTTCCGCGAAGAGCGCTATGATGAAAGCGCTGAACGCCCCCAAACTGCGCCAGTCTCGTTTAGTTGCCGGCTTGAAGAAGCTGAACGCAAAGAGGATGAAAACGGCGGCGTTAACCAGCGCGAGCCCCCACAGACCATAGCCATAGTCGGCGTGCGTCATCGCGACTCTCCTTCGATGCGGCCGTTGGGATTGGCCGGTAAGCCGGCGGGTGCCTGACCGGGCTCATGGCCATGCTGATGCCCACCATGGCCGCGGTGCATGAACAGGTGCATGAGCGGGCAGGCGAGCAGGATGAGATAGGGCAGCACACCCAGGAAGTGCGCGGTATGCTCGGTGAGGAGGAAGAAGCTAGCGACGAGCAGGAAGCCGATCAGAACGATCTTGCCGCGCTTGCGCATGCGATGGTCATGTTCGCCCATATGCCGTCCTCTTCTGGTCAACGTCCGGGCAGCATAGGCTCGAGTCCAAGGAGCAAGGTATAAGTAGAGACCGAAGTCCCCCGGGCATCGCGCAGGCATGGGTAAGGCGATCGATGGGATCGGCCATCGGCGTTCGGGCGACGCAGCTGTCGGGGAGCAGCAGTCGTGCTGCGGATTTTGCGTATAGGCGTGCGGCGTCCGCGAACCAATGCTGCGCTCACGAACATAATCGTGAGAGGCAGGCCCGCGTCCATGCAAAAGAGAAAGAAACGGCACCATTCCCGCGTGACCATCTTCGAGCGTGAAGCAAGGATCGATCTGGCCAAGCGCCCGGCCGATGGTCTCGGCGTTGCCTTTCTCGGCGCATCGGGAACGGTCACAGGGTCGCGTTATCTGGTGGACGATGGTGAAACTCAGATCGTGGTCGATTCCGGCCTGTTTCAGGGACCCAGGGATCTGCGCCGCCTTAATTGGGCATCGATCCCACCCGAAGTCGCGGATGTCGGCCAGGTGCTGCTGACCCACGCCCATCTCGATCACTCGGGCGCACTACCGCGCATGGCGCGCCTGGGCTGGGACGGGACCGTCCTTGCCACGCGGGCGACCGCGGCCCTGTGCGAGCTCCTTCTTCCCGACAGCGGCCATCTGCAGGAAAAGGATGCGGAGTTCGCCAACCAGCACGGCTTCTCCAGGCACCAGCCGGCGCTGCCCCTCTACACCCAGGCCGACGCGCGTCTGGCATTGCAGCTCTTCCGCCCGATCGAGTTCGGAGCGTGGCATGCAGTCACGGACGGCATCAGGGTGCGCTACCATCGCGCCGGCCACATCCTCGGCGCGGCGTCGATCGAGATCGACTGGAAGGGGCGGACAATCCTCTTCTCAGGCGACATCGGCCGTTACGGCGATGCGGTGATGAAGGATCCCGAGCCGCCCGCGCGCGCCGACTATGTCCTAGTGGAATCGACCTATGGCGATCGGCGCCACGAGCAGGTCGATCCGACAAAGACGCTTGGAGATCATGTCGAACGATGCGTCGAGAGAGGCGGGACGGTGGTGATTCCGGCCTTCGCCGTGGGACGGGTTCAGTCGCTTCTCTATCATTTCTCGCGTCTGCGCGCGCAGGGACGCCTCCGCGACATCCCGATCTTCCTCGACAGCCCGATGGCGATCAACGCGAGCGGGCTGATGTGCGATTTCATGGACGAGCATCGCCTGGCCCGCGCCGAGTGCGAAGCGGCGTGCAGCGTCGCGCACTATGTGCGCGAAGTGGAGGAATCCAAGGAACTCACCGCCAACCCCGCTCCCAAGGTCATCATCTCGGCCAGTGGAATGGCAACGGGCGGCCGCGTGCTCCACCATCTCAAGCGCTTCGCGCCGGATGGGAAGAACCTCATCCTCTTCTCAGGCTTCCAGGCGGCGGGCACCCGCGGCGCCGCCATGATCGGGGGCGCCCGGACGATCAAGATCCACGGCGAGTATATCCCGGTCGAAGCCGATGTCGCCAACCTGACGATGCTTTCGGCGCATGCCGACAGCGACGAGCTCATGCGCTGGCTCGGGTCGCTGCAAGAGCCCCCGCGCCATGTCTATGTCACGCATGGCGAGCCGACCGGCGCCCAGGTCCTGGCGAAGCGAGTCTCGGAGGATCTGGGCTGGGCATGCAGCGTACCGGCGCTGGGTAGCTGGGGCATGCTCGCGTGAAGCCCGGGATCATCGAGGACGCCGAAGTAGAGCCTGTCGCGACGACGCTGCGGGCACACCGCCTCGGCCTGTCGGCTGCCGGAGGTGATCTGATCGCGGTCATGCGCCAAGACTGTCCCGTCTGCCGCTCGGAAGGTCTCGCGTCGCGCGCGCAGGTCGCGCTGCACGCCGGCGGGCGGGAAATCGTCGTCTCGCTGCTGCACAGTTCCGCGGAGGCTCCAGCGCCCGGCGAGATCGGCCTGTCCGAATCCGCATGGCGGCGGCTCGGCGTCAGCGAGGGCGATCCGGTCGAGATCGCGCACGCCCAGCCTCTCGCCTCGCTCGCCGAAGTGCGTCGGCGCATCTATGGCAATCGTCTCAGTGAAGGGGCTTTTTCAGCGATCATGACCGACATCGCCGAGCGACGCTATAGCGATGTCCATCTCTCGGCGTTCATCACGGCATGCTCAGCGGTCCCGCTCGATACGGACGAAACGATCAGCCTGACCAGGGCGATGGTCGATGTCGGCGAGCGATTGCAGTGGTCCGGAGCGGTCATCGTCGACAAGCATAGCGTCGGTGGATTGCCGGGCAATCGCACCACGCCGATCATCGTCTCGATCATGGCCGCGGAGGGCCTGATCATGCCCAAGACATCGTCGCGGGCGATCACCTCGCCGGCCGGCACGGCGGACACGATGGAGGTGCTTGCACCTGTCGACCTCGACGTTTCCGCCATCCGCAAGGTGGTCGAGCGCGAAGGCGGCTGCATCGCCTGGGGCGGCGCCGTCAATCTCAGCCCGGCCGACGATGTGATCATCGGCGTTGAACGAGTGCTCGATATCGATGCCGTAGGGCAGATGGTCGCCTCGGTGCTGTCCAAGAAAATCGCGGCCGGTGCGACCCATCTGGTCATCGATATCCCGGTCGGGCCGACCGCCAAGGTACGCGGAACCGATGCCGCCGATACGCTCGAGCGCGCGCTGAGCTCGGTCGCCCAAGCCTTCGGGCTTCGCACGCGCGTGATGCGCGGCCCCGGCGCGGAGCCGATCGGACGGGGCATCGGCCCGGCGCTTGAGGCGCAGGATATCCTTGCCGTCCTCCAGGGGCAGCCGGGCGCCGAGGATCTCGCCCACCGGGCCTGCGAGCTGGCGGGAGGACTGCTTGAGCTCGCTGACGCGGCCCCGGCCGGCGAAGGCTATGCGCGTGCGCGGGCGTGTCTCGAAAGCGGCGGGGCCTGGGCCAAGTTCCAACGTATCTGCGAAGCGCAGGGCGGCATGCGGGCTCCACCGGTCGCCCGGTTTCAGCAGGATATGATCGCTCCCTATAGCGGCCGCCTGGTGAGTATCGACAATCGCAAGCTCGCGACGGTCGCGAAGCTCGCCGGCGCGCCGGTGGCCAAGGCCGCTGGCGTCGCACTGCAGTGTCGGCTGAACCAGATGGTGGATGCCGGGGCTCCCTTGTGTAGCATTCATGCCGAGAGCCCGGGCGAGCTCGACTATGCGGCGGCCTATGCCGTGAGCGACGGGCCGATCTTCGGGATTGAAGCGCTATGAACCGTCCCGTCCTGTTCGCGCTGCCTGGCAGCGAGGCCCTGGCACAGCCGCTATCCGCCGCGCTCGATGCAGAGGTCGGCACGATCGAGCATCGTCAGTTTCCTGACGGGGAAACCTATCTCAGGGTCGGAAACGACGTCAGCGACCGCGAGGTCATCCTGCTGTCCAGTCTCGATCATCCGGACGCCAAGCTGTTGCCGCTGCTGTTCGCAGCCGACACCGCGCGCGATCTTGGCGCTCGCAGGATCGGGCTCGTCGCCCCTTACCTCGCTTACATGCGCCAGGACATACGCTTCCATGCCGGCGAGGCGGTGACGTCGCGAACCTTTGCTGCGATCCTGTCTCGCCATCTCGACTGGCTGGTGACGGTCGATCCGCATCTCCATCGCTACCATGAATTGTCGGAAATCTACCGCATCCCAGCCCAGGTTGTTCATGCCGCGCCGTTTTTGGCCTCGTGGATCAAGCGCAATGTCGCTCGCCCGCTGATCATCGGTCCGGACCTGGAAAGCGAACAGTGGGTCTCGCAGGTGGCGGCCGATGCCGATGCTCCGTTTCTCGTGTGCGAGAAAATCCGATCCGGCGACCGTCACGTCACCATCTCGATTCCGAATGCCCCAGCGTTTCTCGATCGCCAGCCGGTGCTGGTCGACGATATCGCCTCATCCGGTCGGACCCTCACCGAGGCGGCGCGCCAACTGGTCGGCATGGGGTTCGCGCGACCGGATTGCGTGGTCGTGCATCCGCTTTTTGCCGGCGATGCAGCGCAGGTTCTGGGTGGGCTTGTCGAAAGGATCGTCAGCACGAACGCGGTTGCACATGCGTCGAATGATATAGACGTCATGCCAGCGATCGCGGAGGCCGTTCGCCACCGGATTGAATGGCGTGCTGCGCGTCAGTTCTAAGACGGAAATGAACGCCCGGCAAACGCTGTGCGCGTCCTCATCCATTGACCCTAAACGAGTCCGAACCAATCTCCTGAGATCTCCCTTTCGGAGAAAATCGCGGCAGGGAAGGAGGATATGTCGTGTCGCACACACGCTCGTTCATCGATCCCCTCGACGTTGCTGGGCACCTGAAGCTTGAGCCCGAAGTAAAGCGCGCCACCCTGCTATCCTGGGCGTCCGATCGCGCAGCCGTCAAGGGCCAACCCGCCCCCCTCGCCCGCCGGGCGCCAGTAACCCGCTGCCGGTCGACGATGTGATGGAAGCGTAGCGATGGCTCGATCGCGCCGAGGGCGGCGCGGGCAACTCGCATGCATCGTCCGGAGCAGAGACCCGGCAATGAGCCGCAGCGACCGCGGCATTGGTGTGAGCGGAGTAGCCGAACCCTCACAGTTTCGCTGTCCTTCGCCGTTTTGCCTCGCCAAATTTTTACTCTTGACCTGGGACCATAGTCCAACGTGCAGAGAAGTATCCCTTGAAGCGCTGCCCTCGCGGCACTGCGTATTGATCGATCTCAGGGGCTATGGGGAACAAGCGCGTCGTGCATATCGTCGATGACGAAGAGACAATACGAAAAGCACTAAGTTTCACGTTGCGGACCGCAGGGTTTGCCGTAGAAGCCTACGCTTCGGGGCCGGAGTTTCTGTTGAGCGCAGAGGACGCCGAGAAAGGCTGCGTGGTTCTCGACATGCACATGCCCGACATGGACGGCCTGCAGGTTCAGGCGGAGCTGACGCGACGCGGTATCGACATGCCCGTCGTGGTGCTGACGGGCAATGGCGATCCTACGCTCGCCGTACAGGCGATGAAGGCGGGCGCTGCCGACTTTCTCGCCAAACCGGTCGAGAAGGCCGCATTGCTCGGCGCGATCGACCGCGGCTTCAGCTGGCTTGAGAGTATAGCCCGTCGTGCCTCCGAACAGGCCGACGCTCTTTCGAAAGCCGCGAGACTGACGCAGCGCGAACGGGCCGTTCTGAGAGGAATTTCGCGAGGCTATCCAAATAGCCTTATCGCAGATGAACTCGGCGTCACGTCGCGCACGGTCGAGCTGCATCGGGCCAGTCTGATGATCAAACTCAACGCGCAAAGCCTGCCCGACCTGTTGCGGATCGCTTTCGCCGTCGACCTGCACGAATCGACCGAAAACGGGCACCCCTAAAATTCTCGGCCGTGCGATGCCGGATGCTATGCGGATCGGGCCGCGGCCAGTTCGGCGATGATCGGACAATCCGGCCGCTCGTCGCCTTGGCAGCGCTCGGCCAGGTCGATTAGCGTGTCGCGCAGCGCCGTCAACGCCTCGGCTTTGCGCTGAAACTCATCGGCGCGGGCAAGGGCAAGCCGCTTCACCTCCGCGCTGGCACGGCCGGTATTGGCCCAAAGGCTGAGCAACGTGCGGATCTCCTCGATCGGGAAGCCGAGATCGCGGGCATTGGCGATAAACCGGAGGCGATGGAGGTCGCGCTCGCCATAGTCACGATAGCCAGCACCCCGACGCGCCGGCGCCGGGATGAGGCCGATCTTTTCATAATGGCGGATCATCCGCTCAGAGACGCCGCTCTGCCGTGACGTCTCGCCGATGTTCACAGTGCTTTCCGGTTGAGGCGCAGCGCGTTGGTGACCACGCTCACCGAAGAGAGCGCCATCGCCGCCGCCGCGATAATGGGCGAGAGCAGAATACCGAACAGCGGATAGAGCGCACCCGCCGCTACGGGCACGCCCGCGACATTGTAGATGAAGGCGAAGACGAGATTCTGGCGGATGTTCGACATGGTCGCTTGGCTGAGCCGCCGCGCCCGGACGATGCCAGTCAGGTCGCCCTTGAGCAGCGTGACGCCAGCGCTCTCGATCGCGACGTCGGTGCCGGAACCCATGGCGATGCCGACGTCGGCGGCGGCCAACGCGGGGGCGTCGTTGACACCGTCGCCGGCCATGGCGACGACCCGCCCCTCGCGCTTGAACCTGGCGACCACGGCGCTCTTCTGATCGGGCAGCACCTCGGCTTCGACCTCGTCGATGCCCAGGCGTCGGGCGACCGCTTCCGCGGTCGTGCGGTTGTCGCCGGTCAGCATGACCACGCGAATGCCCTCCGCCTTGAGCGCGGCGAGCGCTTCTGGTGTCGTGGCCTTCACCGGATCGGCGATCGCGAAGGCGCCGCCGACTGTGCCGTCGACCCCGATGAAGATCGCGGTGGCGCCATCCCGGCGCAGCGCGTCGGCCTGGCTGGCGAGCGCATCGGTCGCAACCCCTTCGTCGGCAAGGAACTGCGCATTGCCGAGGACGATGCGCCGCCCTTCGACCGTGCCGAGCGCGCCGCGCCCGGTCGGCGAGTCGAAGTCGATGACGTCGCTCGTGACGATGCCGCGATCCTTCGCGGCCTCGACGATTGCCAACGCGAGCGGATGCTCGGACGCCCGCTCGACCGAGGCGGCAAGACACAGCAGCTCGGCTTCGTCGAAGCCGGGCGCCGGCACGACCTGGGTGACGGCAGGCCGGCCTTCGGTCAGCGTGCCTGTCTTGTCGACGACGAGAGTGTCGACCTTCTCCATATGCTCGAGTGCTTCGGCATTTTTGATGAGGACACCGAGCCCGGCGCCGCGGCCGACCCCGACCATGATCGACATCGGCGTTGCCAGCCCCAGTGCGCAGGGACAGGCGATGATCAGCACGGCGACCGCCGCCACCAGCCCATAGGCGAAGCGCGGCTCGGGACCCCAGATGCCCCAGGCGATGAACGCGACGGCCGCGACCGCGATGACCACGGGCACAAACCAGCCCGACACCTGATCGGCCATGCGCTGGATCGGCGCGCGCGAGCGCTGCGCCTCAGCGACCATCTGGACGATGCGTGCGAGCATGGTATCGCGGCCGACCTTGTCGGCGACGATCACCAGCGCACCGGTCTGGTTGAGCGTGCCGCCGATCACTGTGTCGGCCTTTGCCTTGGTGACGGGCATGGATTCGCCGGTGACCATCGACTCGTCGAGCGAGGAGCGGCCGTCCTCGACTACGCCGTCGACCGGCACCTTCTCGCCCGGCCGCACCCGCAGGCGGTCGCCCACCGCAACCAGATCAAGGCTGATTTCCTCTTCGTTCCCATCAGAACCGATCCGGCGCGCGGTCTTTGGTGCAAGGTTGAGCAGCGCCTTGATCGCGCCCGAGGTGCGTTCCCGCGCGCGCAGTTCGAGCATCTGGCCGAGCAGCACGAGGACGGTGATCACCGCGGCCGCCTCGAAATAGACGGCAACCATGCCGTCCTCGCCGCGGAAGGCCGGCGGGAACAGCTGAGGCGCGAGCGTCGCGATGACGCTGTAGATCCAGGCGACCCCGGTCCCCATCGCGATCAGGGTGAACATGTTGAGGTTGCGGGTCTTGAGCGAGGCCCAGCCACGCTCGAAGAACGGCCAGCCCGCCCAGAGCACGACAGGCGTCGCCAGCACGAACTGGATCCATACCGAGGTCGACATCGGCACGAGGCGATGGATCGCGGGAAAGACATGCGCGCCCATCTCGAGGATCAGCACCGGGAGAGCCAGCACGAGGCCGACCCAGAAGCGCCGCGTGAAATCGACTAGCTCGTGGCTGGGGCCGCTGTCGGCGGTCACGGTCGCGGGTTCGAGCGCCATGCCGCAGATCGGACAGGACCCGGGATGGTCCTGGCGGATCTCGGGATGCATCGGGCAGGTCCAGATCGTGCCTTCGGGCGCCGCGACCGGCGGCGTCGGCGGGCCGAGATAGCGCTCGGGATCGGCGATGAATTTGGTCCGGCAGCCCGCGCTGCAGAAATGATAGCTTTCACCGCTATGCTCGGCGTGATGCGCCGTGGTCGCCGGGTCGACGGTCATGCCGCAGACCGGGTCCTTGACGCCGGTCGCCGCTTTAGCGGTGCCGTGGCCGCCGCAGCAACCGCCGCCATGCGCCGCTCCATGTGTCTCGTTCATCGCCTCGCTCCTTTCGACGCCTGACGATCTAGGGTCTGACACCGTGTCAGGGTCAATACGTAATCGCCTAAGCGGCCAAATCGGCGGGCCCGTTCGCTTGGCCGCCATCAGGCCGGGGAGCACGCCGTCGGCATTGGGCTGGGTATCGTCGATGCCATCGAGCCGCTGCACGGTCAGGCGGAAGGCGAGCCGCATGAGACCCGTGCTGTCGGCCATAATCGGCGATTACCAGGCGCCAATCCGGGCGCAGCATGGCAAGCATGGCGGCACGCCACCGCTTCTCCCGCGCCCACAGGCGGATCGCGCGATCATAGTCTTTCGTCGATCCAGTCCCGCGCGGCGGGGTGTACGATTGCATTGGCTTCTCCCAACGCGAGGCGTTCGAAACGATAAACTACATCGACATGGGTGGCGACAGTGTCCCCAGCCAGGCGACCAGCCCGAGAATGACGATCGCAAGACCGCCTTCGACGACGAGGCTCGCGCGCAGCAGCGCCTGCGCCCGTGGCGCGTCCTCTTCCTCGATCGCCTGCGCAAGTGCCGGGGTCAGGCGATAACGGTTGAGCGCGGCCAGGCCCAGCATGCCGGCGAAGAGCAGCAGCTTGGCGATGAGCAGCAGGCCGTAGCTCGACTGACCGAGCGAGGCGATGTTGCCCGGGCCGACCAGAAACCAGCCGTTCACCGTCCCGGTCAGGATCAGCAGGGCGACGATGATCGTGCCGACGAGGGAGAAACCCCGCAGGGCTTCCTCGGCCAGTGTGACCTGGTCCATGTCTTCAGCGGCGACATCATCGGTTGCGAGCCTGGGAAGAACCAGCGCGAGGAAGGCGGCAAGCGCGCCGACCCAGGCGCCGGCGGCGAGCAGATGGATGAGATCGGCCCCCAGTTGCAGCCAGCCCGCCTCGCCTTCGCCGGCCGCGCCATGCCCGCTCCAGGCGAGGGTCGCGAGTGCGACCGCGCCTGCCAGAGTGGAGGCGATGAAGGCAGGACGGGATTGCCGGCGATAGAAGGGGATGGAGAGCAGAAGAACGAGGAGCGCGACGAGGCGCGCCTTCAGCGCCGTTCCCATGGACGTGCCGTTGAACAGCTCTGCGACCATGGAAAGATCAGGCTGGGTGAGCGGCAGTCCGGTCATGGCCGCTGCCTGCAACGCGAACCCCAGCGCCGACAGCAGGAGGGCGAGACAGGCGAGACCGGCCACCATTGCTACCATCGGCAGATGCCGCTGTACCGTCCGGCCGCCGCCGGGCGCATAGAGCGCGAACAGCGGCAGGCCGAACAACAGGCCGAGATCGACGTAGAGCGCCCAGCGGACGGCGACGAGTGCCACGTCGTTCATGGCGTCACTTGACGGTAAAGGCGAGATTGCCCTGGATGCGGTGCGTGTCGGTCGAGACGACGTGCCAGGCGACCTGATAGCTGCCCGCCATGAGCGGCTTGGCGAGCGTCAGCACGAGCGTCTTGTCGCCTTCGACGGACGTCTTGAAGCCGGTTACCGCCATGCGGTGGTTGGGCATGCCGGGCATGCCGGTCATCACGATCTCGGCGCCCGACAGCTTCGGCATCAGACCTTCACTGAAGGTGAGCGTGATACGCGAAGGCGCCGAGACGCTGGCGTTCGCGGCGGGCGTCGAGGACACAAGCTTGGGATGCGCGTAGGCCGGAGCAGAAACACTCAGGCCGACGGCGGCGATAACTGCGAGAGGCGAAAAGAAACGCATTGGAACATTCTCCTGTAGATCCCATGAGACAATACGCAGCCCGAGCCCCCACCCCTCGCAATTATTCTTTTCAATCTACAGCAAGGGTTCCTGGACCATCGTGCGTATTGAAGGATGAAGACGGAGAAGCACCATGGATGAACTTGACCACCTGCTCTCGCGGTTGCGCGATGCGCCTCTCGATCCCAGGCTCGGCGGCCTGGAAAGCCGGGTCATGGCGGAAATAGCGCGCATCCGGGCCATACCAAGCCTTGGCGCTATGACGTTCGGCATCGCGGCCGCAACCGCGCTGTTCATCGGAATTGCCGGCTCGGCAGTTCCGACACGGTCTGCTGATGCCAAACCGCTATCGCCCTTCGATGCTCGGCTCGCGCTTGCGCCCTCGACGCTGCTGAGCTCGCAGTGATGCGCGACCGCCGCCGGCTCCTGCTCCTCGTCCTGGTGACCTTCGCCGCGGCGATCGCTGGCGTTGTCATTGGCCGCGTCTATGTGGTTCCAGTGCGCCCGGTCGAAAATGAGCTGCACGAGCTGCTCCATCGCGATCTGAAGCTGAATTCAGCGCAACACAGCCGACTCGAGACAATCGAGACGAACTACGCGATCCGGCGTCAAGCGCTGGAGGCCGAATTGCGCGCCGACAATGCGCGTCTCGCGGAAGCGATCGAAGCGGAGCATGGCTATGGCCCGCAAGTCGCAACTGCGGTGGATCGCTCGCACCAGGCCATGGGCGCGCTGCAGAAAGAAACACTTGAGCATATCTTCGCGATGCGGGCCGTGCTGCGCCCGGATCAGACGGACAAATTCGACGACGCCGTGGTGAAAGCGCTGACGGCCAAATCCGAATGACCGCGTGCCTCCCCGACTGCTCGGACGGGGAGCTCGCGGCTCTGGCGCTTGGAGGCCGGCAAGCGGCCTATGGCGAGCTGGTCCGCCGGCATCAAGGTTGGGTTCACCGGCTCGTGCGCAGCCATGTCGGATCTATGGATGAGGCATTGGATGTCACCCAGGCGAGCTTCGTCGCGGCCTTTGCCGCACTCAACCGCTATGACGTAACCCGACCCTTCCAGGTCTGGATGTCCCGGATTGTCATCAACAAATGCCATGACTGGCGGCGTCGGCGAGCGGTTCGAAATTTCTTTGCCCTAGCCCTACCGCTCGGCGAGGCGGACGGCGTCGCCGACGACGCACCGCTGCCCGATCAGGCGATCGGGGCCGAACAGCAGCTCGCGCAAGCAATGAAAGCGATTGCTGCCCTGCCGTCTTCCCTCAAGGACACGCTTATTTTGCGGACGATCGACGAGAAATCGGAAGCCGAAACCGCCGAGATCCTCGGCATCTCCCAGAAGGCCGTCGAGACCCGCCTCTACCGCGCCCGGGCGCGCCTCGCGGAAAGTTTGAAGAAAGTTTGAGGGGCAGGCGGGTGGGCTGCGTATTTCCAATAGGTCCGCCCTCTTTCCGCAAGCTGAGACAAACCGAATGATTTCTGCCCTCGACCGCCGCCAGTTCCTTCGAGGCGCGGCCCTCGCCGGTGGTGGCGCCGCATTATCAGCCGGCTGCCGGCCTGGGCGCAGACGATCTCGCCGGGGATGCGACCGACGCTACCGACCGTGTCGGGCGAAGACATCACGCTGACCATCGCCCGGCAGTCGATGAGCATCGACGGGCGCCAGTTCCGCGCAATCGGTCTCAACGGCACGGTCCCCGCCCCGCTGATCCGGCTGCGCGAAGGCCAGCGCGTGCGGCTCAACGTCGTCAATCAACTCGAGGAGGACAGCTCGATCCACTGGCACGGGCTGATCCTGCCGGCCAATATGGACGGCGTGCCGGGCGTGTCTTTTCCGGGCATCAAGCCGGGATCGAACTACCTCTACCAGTTCCCCGTCGTGCAAAGCGGCACCTACTGGTATCACAGCCATTCGGGCCTGCAGGAGCAGGAAGGCCATTACGGCCCGATCATCATCGACCCCGCCGGTGCCGATCCGGTCGCCTATGACCGCGAGCATGTCATCGTGCTCGCCGATCACAGCGCACTCTCGCCGCAGGCGATCTTCCGGCGTCTCAAGGTCAACCCCGGCCATTTCAACTTCCAGCGCCAGACGCTGGCCGGGCTGCTCTCGGGCAAGGACCAGCCACTCAAGGACCGGCTCGACTGGGGCCAGATGCGGATGGACCCCGCCGACATCTCCGATGTCACCGGATCGACCTACACCTATCTCGTCAATGGCCATGGTCCGATGGACAACTGGACCGCGCTCTTCACCCCGGGCGAGCGGGTGCGGCTGCGCGTCATCAATGCGTCGGCGATGACCACCTTCAACGTCCGCGTACCCGGCCTGCCGCTCAGCATCGTCCAGGCCGACGGGCAGAATGTGGTGCCCGTCACCGTCGACGAGTTCCAGATCGGTGTCGCCGAGACCTACGACGTCGTTGTCAGCCCAGGCGAGGACAAGGCCTATACTCTTGTCGGCGAGGCCATCGACCGCTCGGGTATGGCGCGTGCCACGCTCGCGCCGCGCGCCGGCATGGCTGGCGAGGTGCCTCCCTTACGCAAACGGCCGCTCGCCGACATGAAGGACATGGGCATGGACATGTCCTCGATGCCGGGCATGGAAGGCATGGACATGTCGGGCGGCGCTATGCGGGGCGTCGATCCGACGGCCGAGAAGAACGCGTCCGCGCGCCTCGCGACCGGCGCGGCGGCAGCGATGGCGACCATGGACAACAGCGCCATGGCGGGCATGGACCATTCGGGGATGGATCATTCCGCGATGAGCGGGATGGATCATGGATCGATGGCCGGCATGGACCACGGCGCGATGGGCGCCGATGGCCAGATGGCGGGCATGGATCATGGCGGGCACGCGATGGGTTCGATGAAGATGCGCGACTTCTCGAACGCGCCGCAGGTGAAGCGCGATCCGAGCGTCCAGACCATCTCGCCGATGCCCGTCGACCGCACCGGCGAGCCCGGCCAGGGCCTCACCGACGTCGGCCACAAGGTGCTCGTCTACAAGGATCTGATGGCGCTCGAGCGCAATCCAGACGTGCGCGCGCCGAGCCGCAGCATCGACATCCACCTCACCGGCAACATGGAGCGGTTCATGTGGTCGTTCGACGGCGAGAAAATGTCGGACCATCACGAGCCGATCCCGTTCATCGAAGGCGAGCGGGTGCGCGTCAATCTCATCAACGACACGATGATGGGGCATCCGATCCACATCCACGGCCATTTCTTCGAGCTGGTGACCGGGCATGGCGACCATGCGCCGCGCAAGCACACCGTCATCGTCCAGCCCGGCGGCAAGGTGAGCTGGGACTTCACCGCCGACGCGGTCGGGGACTGGGCCTTCCACTGCCATCTCCTCTACCACATGCATGCAGGGATGATGCGGGTCGTGAGCGTGCGTCCGAAGGGAGACGCGCAATGACCCGCATCCTCACGCCGCTGGTGAGCGCGATCGCCCTTCTCGCCGCCGCACCCGCCTTTGCCCAGGATCATTCGATGCACGACATGCCCGGCATGGCGCCGCCGGGCGGGGCGCGGCCGGCGCAGGAGAAAAAGAAGGACAAGGCCGCCGCGCCGCGCCCCAAGCCCACTGCCAGGCCGCGCGCTCAGAAGCCAGCGCCGGACACCATGCCGGCAATGGACCATTCGCAGCACCAGACCACTCCCGCGGCGCAAGCAAATGCGGCCGGTCAGCCGCAATCCACGTCTCCCGCAATGCCGGAGATGCCGGGCATGGACCACTCCCAGCATCAGGACGGCGCGATGCCCGACATGCCCGGGATGGACCATGCGCAGCATGGCCAGACAGCGACGCCGGGAACGCCCGCCATGCCCGGCATGCAAATGACCGGCACCGCACTTCCGGCCGGCAATGCGCCCCCGCCGCCGCCCCCAGGCGACCACTTCGCCGATCGGGATTTTCCCGGCGGCGAGATGGCGCGCTCGCGCGACATCATGATGAAGGACAGCGGCGGCAACAATTTCGGGCAGGTGCTGCTCAACCTGTTCGAGTATCAGGCGCATAGCGGCCGCGATGGCTATCGCTGGGATGGCGAAGGCTTTTACGGCGGCGACATCAACCGCCTCTGGCTCAAGAGCGAGGGCGAAGGCGAGTTCGGCCGCGGCATCGACAGCGCCGAGGTGCAGGTGCTCTACAGCCGGGCCATCGACCCCTATTTCAATCTTCAGGGCGGTATCCGCCAGGACTTCGGCCGCGGGCCCGACCGCACCTACGCGACGATCGGCGTCGAGGGCCTGGCTCCTGGCATGTTCGAGGTCGAAGGCGCGCTGTTCCTCTCGACCAAGGGCGATGTTCTGGGCCGGGTCGAGGGCTATTACGACCAGCGCATCACCCAGCGCCTGATCTTGCAGCCGCGCGCCGAGGTCAATTTCGCCGCGCAGGATATTCCGGAGAACGACATCGGTTCGGGGCTGGTCAACATAGAGCTCGGCGCGCGCCTGCGCTACGAATTCAGCCGCCAGTTCGCACCTTACATCGGCGTTTCCTATCTGCGCAAAGCCGGAGACACGGCGCGGCTGTCGAGGCTTGCGGGCGAGGACGTCCATGCCACCAGCTTCGTCGCCGGCGTTCGCTTCTGGTTTTAGCATCAGGACGGCTGATGGCGGGGGCGAACAAGAGAGCGGGGCGTTACACTCATACCCAGGTCGGCCGGCGCCGAGCGAAGGAGATACGCCATGGACCATTCGTCCCACATGAACACCCGGAAGATGGGTGCCTATTGGAGCCTTGCCGTTCAGACCGTCATCAGCGGCGTCATCATGTATCTGGTGATGTTCGTCATGATCGACGGGCTCGACAGCTTCTACAACAACCTCAACATGCTCTACATGACGCTGATGATGGTCGCACCGATGGTGGTGCTGATGATCCTCGCCATGCGACACATGTTCGTGTCGAAGGCCGCCAACATCGCGCTGATCGCCGCGTCGCTGGTCGCCTTCTTCGGCAGCTTTGCACTCATCCGCACCCAGACCACGATCGGCGACACGGCCTTTCTGCGCTCGATGATCCCGCATCATTCCGGGGCGATCCTGATGTGCCAGGAAGCAAAGCTCAGCGATCCGGAAGTCATCCGGCTTTGCGAAGCGATCAAGCGCTCGCAGCGGCAGGAAATCGACGAGATGAAGGCCATACTCGCGCGGCGCTGAGTGGCACGGTCGGGCTACGCCCGGATACGTGCGCCCGGCCAGGTATGTGAGCCGGCCGATGGTCGACACGAGGCGCGGGGCGGACGAGATTGCCAGGGAGGTGGTGCGGCTTGCGCCGTTGTTCCTGCGACAGGCTGGCGGCCATGTCCTGACGCTGCTCGATCCTGCCGGGATCGTGCTGAGCTATAATGAAGAAGGCGAGCGTGCCGAATGCTGGCCCCTCGATCGCGTCCTGGGACAGCCCCATGACCTGTTCTACCCGCCCGACGAGATTGCGGCCGGCCGCCCGTGCGCAGACCTGGCGGCCGCCCTTCACGAAGGCACGCTGGAGCGCGAAGCGTGGCGGGTCTGCGAGAACGGAGCGGAGTATCTCGCGCGCCTGACGATCAGCGCCCTGTTCGAAGGCGACGCACATCGAGGCTTTGCCTGCATCAGTCGCGATGTCACCGACGAGGCGGCGGTCCGGGCGTCAATCGAGACCCGCGAGCAGCATCTCCAGTCGATCCTGGCGACCGTCCCCGATGCGATGATCATCATCGACGAGACCGGCGACATCACGTCGTTCAGCGCGGCCGCCCAACGCCTGTTCGGCTATTCGGAAACCGAGCTCGTCGGCCGCAACGTCTCCTGCCTGATGCCCCAGCCCGATCGCGACCGGCATGACGAATATATCGCGCATTATCTCCAGACCGGCGAGCGCCGGATCATCGGCCTCGGCCGCGTCGTGGTCGGCCAGCGCCGCGACGGCTCGACCTTCCCGATGCAGCTGTCGGTTGGCGAGGCCGGTGAAGACGGGCAGCGGTTGTTCACCGGCTTCATCCGGGATCTCACCGCCAAGGAGCAGGATGAGCTCAGGCTCAAGGAACTGCAGGCAGAGCTGGTCCATGTCTCCCGGCTGAGCGCGATGGGCACGATGGCCTCGACCCTCGCGCATGAGCTCAACCAGCCGCTTGCCGCGGTCGCGCTCTATCTCGAGACGATCCGCGACATGCTCGACGAGCGGGACGACGAACCCTTCGTGTCGCTACGGTCGGTGATGGATGATGCGGCACAGGAAACGCTGCGGGCCGGCCATATCGTCCGGCGCCTGCGCGATTTCGTCGCCCGCGGCGAGGTCGACAAGAGCCTCCACGATCTGCCGCAGGTTGTCGCCGAGGCGAGCGAGCTCGCGCTGGTCGGTGCACGCGAGCGCGGCATCCGCAGCTTCTTCGCGGTCGATCCCGCCGCGACGCCGGTTCTCGTCGACAGGGTGCAGATCCAGCAGGTGCTGGTCAACCTGATGCGCAACGCCATCGAGGCGATGGCGGCGTGTCCTGTTCGCGACCTCAAGGTAGCGACCAGGTTGCGCCCTGACGGGCTGATCGAGGTGACCGTGGAGGATACCGGCCCCGGCATCGCCGACGAGGTCCGGGAGCAGCTCTTCACGGCGTTCAAGTCGACAAAGGCCGACGGCATGGGCCTCGGCCTTTCGATCTGCCGGACCATCATCGAAGCGCATGGGGGCCGTATCTGGATGGAGCGCCCCGACCGCGGCGGCGCGCGCTTTCATTTTACCTTGATCCATGCGCGGGCGGAGGAGGAACATGGGGGATAGACGCGTCATCCATCTGGTCGACGACGAGGAGAGCATCCGCAAGGCGGCGAGCTTTGCGCTCAAGACCGCGGGCTACGACGTCGTGACCTATGCCTCGGGCGTGGAGTTTCTCAAGGAGGCGAAGTCGGCGGCCGTCGGCTGCGTCATCCTCGACGTGCGCATGCCCGAGATGGACGGTCTCGAGATTCAGGCCGCCATGGCAGCACGCGGGGTCAATATGCCGGTCATCGTCCTGACCGGCCATGGCGACGTGTCGGTTGCGGTGCAGGCCATGAAAGGCGGCGCGGTCGACTTTCTCGAGAAGCCCTTCGAGAAAGCCGCCCTGCTCGGCGCCGTCAGCCGCGCGTTCGCGCGTCTCGACGATGTCGACCTTCGCACTCTGGAAACCTCTGAAGCCGGCGTGCGGGTCGCTGCACTGACGCCCCGGGAGCGTGAAGTGCTGGAAGGGCTGGCGAACGGCCTGCCCAATAAGACGATCGCCTATGACCTGGGCTGTTCATCGCGAACGGTCGAGGTCCATCGCGCGAGCCTGATGGCCAAGCTCGAGGTCCGCAATTTGTCCGAAGCCCTGCGGATCGCCTTTGCCGCGGGCATGGGCCGCAAGCCGAAGTGACTGCGACCTCTACGTAGCGACGGGACGAGGCGCGATATGCGATCGATGGTGCAATCGTCACACGGGTGTCCGCTTCTCGCAATGCCATCGGTCCGTTCCACTCAGCATGATGGCAGATACACCATCCTCGTCTCCGACGACGATCCCGGCGTGCGGCGTGGCCTCCAGCTGCTGCTGAGATCGCGCGGCTATGCCGTGTGGGGATATACGACCGGCCACGCGCTGTTGGCCGACCCCCGCGCGAAGGAGGCAGACTGCGTCATCCTCGACTATCGCATGCCCGACATCGACGGATTCGCGATGCTGCGTCACCTTCGCGAGATCGGATGGTCGGGACGCGCGATCATGATCTCAGGCTTTCATGACACGCTGCTGGCCTCGCGGGCCGCTGAGGCGGGCTTCGATCATGTTCTCGCAAAGCCGCTGATCGGCAGGGCTTTGCTCGAAGTGTTGGACCGGCACCGCATCGAGACGCTTCGAAAGCATTGAATTGTGGCGGCCGGCCCCCGGCAGCCTCAGCCCGGCGCGATGTGGAAAGCCGATCTGCGCCGTCAAAGCCAGTGGCTACGTTTGAACCGGATGTAGAGCCCAATGCAGACCGCAGCGATGACGCCGAGGATGACGAAATATCCCCATTGCGTCTTCAGTTCGGGCATATTCTCGAAATTCATGCCGTAGATTCCGGCAATCGCGGTAGGCACCGCGAGGATCGCAGCCCGGGCGGCAAGCTAACGGGTGATCGCACCTTGGCGCTGCTGTTCGAGCAGGTGACTCGCCTCGAACACCGAGATCAGGATGTCGCGGATGCCGGTGATGGCGCTCTCAACCCTGAGCATGTGATCGTCGAGCTTCGAAATCTGGTGGCCGTTGTCGGCACCTTCCATGGCAAGCGGGTGAAGGCCGTAATTCCCGGCGATGTCGGCAAGTTCTGTTTCGCTGGGCTGGGACATTTTGATCCACACGAAGTCATCCTTGCCGACGTGCTCGCACGCCGGATCGATCAGGGTCGCCGGCCGTAGCCGTTTGCCATTGTGACAAAGAACGGCGGCGGCGACCGGAAGCCGTGTGCCTCGCCTATTGAGACGCGCGCACAAACACTCGTCATTCTTCAAGCCCAATCGCAGGAAGAAGAAGGCGGCGCGCAGCAATTCGAGCGAGAGCTTATAGAAAATGCGGCGGAGCGTTGGGTTTCGCAGAAGGCCGCTCCCGTTCATGACGCGCGTGGCTGGGCGGCGCGCTGCCACATCAAGGGCACGCAGACTGCGAAGGTCTGCGCACCCTTGATTGGCGACCGCGAGGGTTTTCCTCTCTTGCGATGGTACCAAGCGATTGCCCGTGTGGCGCCTCTGCAATCGTGTCGGATGACTATACCTAAGTATCGGATAACGGCGCTGACGACAGGGTTGCCGGGCCCCGGTGAGGCGCGTCGCACCGCGCGGAGACGAAAGCTGGAAGACGGAAAAGCTCAACTGTCGAAAGCGACCGAGCGCGCGAGCGCTTCCTGGGACTGCAGAAAGGCGAGCCGCGATTGCAGCGCCGCCTGGACAACGCCGAAAGCGTCACCCCCCAGAGTCACGCGCAGCGGCGGATGGTCGCTGGTTGCGACATCAACGATCCCTTGCGCGATCTTTTGCGGGTCGAGCGTGTAGAGCTCGTTTCCGGCGGTCTCGAACATCTTGCGGATATGGCCGGCGGGCGTATCGCGATACGCGGCGATCTCGCTGGCGAATTGCAGATTGTGGCTGAAGCTGGTGCGCGCCCCGCCCGGCTCGATCAGTGTCACGAACAGGTTGAAGGGTTCAAGCTCCTGGCGGAGGCATTCGCTGAAGCCCTCCAGGCCCCATTTGGCCACATGATAGAGACTGCTCGTCGGAAGCGAGCCCTGACCACTAGCGCTGGAGATCTGGATGATCCGGCCGCTCCCGCGCAGCCGCATGGCGGGGACAAAGGCGCGGGTGATGTGGATGGGCGCCATGAGATTGAGCGCGATCTGGCCTTCGACCTCGGCGTCCGACATCTCTTCGGTGGCGCCGATCACGCCGCCGCCGGCGTTGTTGACCAGAATATCGACGGGTCGACGCGCCTGCGCCCGGGCCACGACCGCAGCAATATCGTCCTTGACCGTGACGTCGAGCGCTTCGACGCGCAGCTGGCTCGGATATTTCGCCGCGAGATCATCGAGGCTTTCGGGCTTGCGGGCCGTCGCGGTAAGGTCGTCGCCAGCGGCCAGGATCAGTTCGGCCAGATGGCGGCCGATGCCGCTGGACGCGCCCGTGAGAAACCAGTGATTGGACATATGTTACTCCATATATTACCAACTGGTAGGTAACTTGAAACCTGGAATGCGTCAATGCTTGGAGGTGTGATGAAGCAACGAACCCGGCGGAATGCCGCACAGAGCCGCGAGACGCTCCTGGCTGCAGCGACCGAGGAGTTCGCGTCCCATGGGCTGGCGGGCGCGCGGATCGACCGGATTGCGCAGGCGGCGGGTATCAGCAAGCCGATGCTCTACACCTATTTCGGGGACAAGGAGGCGCTCTTCGATGCCGCGCTGACGCAGGAAGTGATGGACGCGGCGCAGGCCGATCGCTTCGATCCCAATGATCTTGAGGGTTATGCGGGGCGCACCTATGACTTGCTGGTCGAACGCCCGCGCCTGTGGAGGCTGCTGACCTGGCATCATTTGGAGCGTGGCCAGGATGTTCTGATGCTCCCGGCCGGCGAGGTCCTTCTCGGGGAGAAGCTGGACGGGATCGCAGCGGCGCAGGCCGAGGGGCGGATCGTCGCCGACTTCACGCCCCTGGATGTCGTCCGGCTTGTCGCCGCCCTCACCCAGCTCTGGTGCATGACCGGAGCTGCACGCGACGCTGCCGAGCACGCGGCGCGCCGGGCGACGATCATGCGGGCGGTGGGGCGACTGCTGCGCGTGTGATCGTGCGAGGCGCGAGCTGCACGCCCGCGCGCCGACCGGGACACAGCAAGCATTTTTCGCAACCTGCCGTACTGCCCAGCGGCAAAATCAGGGCGGCTCATGCACAAGCCGGCCCGTCGGCTCCGCGGATGCGATCGACGTTCGAGGACTGCGCCGCCACTGCCGAACCGGATTGGATCATCGCCAAGTGACCCAGTGGCTGCGCGACGATCTCAGGTCGCCGGACTCGTCGCACGACGTTTCGTCAGGAGTCGTTTCATCTGCCTCAAAAGGCGAACCTGCGGCTCAATCCGGAAGAAGGCGCGACACATCCAGGAAACGAGGATCAAATGCGGTCCGCATCGGTATTACTTTCCCTGGCGCGTGCAAGCTCAGCAAAGGACTAATGTTCCCGGAGCATCTCTAGCGCTATACCTAGGTATATCACGCCGACACCAATAACATGTGATCATGCCGCTTCGCATTCTTGCCGGCCAAATGTCCCGATCATCAAATCGAAGCGTGCGAGGCTGTATTACCATATGATATTCTATCTCCTATCTCAGCAGCTTTGCAAATGAGCGCTCGCAAAAATATCTCTTCAGTCATGAGGGTTCGACGTCTGGCGTGCGTATTATAGCTATATCTATATCTAAATTTCACGAGAATAAGGTATTGGAAAAACAGGAAAAATACTGTTGACCTGTATATACAACTGATGTTGTCTGTGGCTGTTCTAAAACGTCAGGGGGATTGCACATGACCATCAGGATGGCCCTGCTCGGCAGCGCCGCCATCGTCGCGGGCTGCGCCGCGCCGGCTCTCGCTCAGGCCGATCCGACACCGCAGCCAAAAGCACAAGTCCTGGGGGATGACAGCGACATCGTCGTTACCGGCTCACGAATCCGTCGGCAGGATCTGGCCGGGGTTGGACCGGCCACCGTGGTCACCGCCGAGCAGATCCAAAATACCGGCATCGTCAATATCGAAACCGCCTTGCAGCGTTTGCCGGCCAATGCCGGCTTCGCGGGCAACCAGACATCGGCCTACTGGACCAACAACGGTTATGGCACTGCTCAGGTCAATCTGCGCGGCCTCGGCATCAAGCGCACACTCGTGCTCCTCAACGGCCGACGTCTCGTCGCGGGCGGCACCGGCGCCAATTCCTCACCCGATCTCAACATGATCCCGGTCGTGGCGCTGGCACGCACCGATGTCCTCAAGGATGGCGCGTCCGCTATCTACGGGGCCGATGCCATGGCCGGCGTGGTCAACCTTGTCACGCGCACCGATTATGAAGGCCTGGGTCTCAGCGTCCGACAAGGCATTACCGAGCGCGGCGACGGCTCCGATCTCACCGCGGACCTACTTTGGGGCATTCGCAACGATCGTGGCGGGTTCATGGCAGCAGTCACCTACCAGAAGACCAGCGCCGTCAACATGGCCTCGCGTGCGCCCTGCTCGCTCGCTGAAACGACGCCGGGCTCGCTGAGCTGCGTCAACAGCGCCTCGACGATCGGCGGACGCGCGGTGCTGCCCAACGGCCAACAGATCAACTTCAACCAGGTACCCGGAGGGAACGGGAACTTCTACGAGCCTTACAGTCCCGCCAAGCACAACTTCAACTCGAACCCGTTTCTCAATGCGGTCAGCCCAGTCGAGCGCGTCAGCACGGCCTTCTTCGCGGACTATGCGCTGACCGACGGTATCCAGGCGTTCGGCGAGTTCCTCTATACGTTCCGCAAGTCGAATCAGATCGCGACACCCGGCACGCTGCGCAATCTCTCGATACCAGCCAGCAATCCGACCAATCCGACCGGCCAGAACCTGGTCCTGGCCCAGCGCCGCCTCGCCGAACCCGGCGCGCGCCACTTCTTCCAGGAGACCGATACCTGGCAAGGCACCTTCGGGCTGCGCGGCAAGCTGGCGAACGACTGGGCCTGGGAAGTCGCGGGCAGCTTCGGGCGTAACACGGCCGTCGACGGCTCGACCAACATCGCCAATCTCGAGCGCGTCGCGAACACGCTCGACAGGAGCAAATGCTCCAGCACGGCGGGCGCGGCCATCCCCTGCGGTGACTATCTTGGGTTCGGAGACCTGACACCTCAGGTTCTGGATTATATTCTGTTCACCTCGCGCGATCGCGGAGGCAACGAACTCGGCACGGTCACGGCTGACCTCAACGGCGATCTCTTCTCCCTTCCAGCCGGCGCGGTGTCCTTCGCCACCGGCGTGGTCTATCGGCGCGAAAAAGGCTGGCGCGATCCCGACCCGTTGACGGTGCTCGGCGTGGCGAACGTCAATCAGCAGGATCCTATTTCGGGCTCGAGCACCGCCAAGGAAGCCTATCTCGAGCTATCGGTGCCGGTGCTTGCCAACACAGCTTTCGCCAAGGCGCTCACGCTCGATGGCGCAGTCCGCTACTCAGACTATAATCTCTTCGGGAGCGACTGGAATTACAAGCTCAGTGCCGACTGGGTAGTCAATGACAGCATCCGTCTGCGCGGCACTTATGGGACGGGCTTTCGCATTCCCAACGTGCCGGAGCTTTTCGGCGGCGTCTCGGAAGGCAATCTGACCACGACCGATCCCTGCTCGCGCTACACCTCCAGCGGCAACGTGACCTTGATCGCCAATTGTCAGGCGTCCGGTGTGCCGGCCAACTATACGCAGCTCGGCACCACGATCCTCACCACAGTGGGCGGTAACCAGAGCCTTCGGCCCGAAAGCTCCACGACCTGGACCGTTGGTACGGTGATATCGCCGCGCGGCATCATCCCAGGGTTGTCGCTGACGGCAGACTGGTTCGACATCAAGATCAAGGACGCGATCCGGGCCATTCCCGGCTCGACCAAGCTCGCAGTCTGCTATGCGAGCCAGAACCTGTCGCACCCGTTCTGCAGCGACTTTACGCGCAGCGCGCTGACCGGCGAGGTCACTTACCTCTCCGCCCAGCCCATCAACACCGGCCGCGAGGAGATGAATGGTCTCGATCTGGGTCTGGTGTACAGTGGTGCGGTGGGCGAGGTGAAGATCTCCTTGGATCTCAACATGACCTATCTCAACAAATATGTCGTAAACCCCTTCCCCGGCGGCGCGCCGATCTATTTCGACGGGTTTATCGGGGGCGGCAATGGCGGCTATCCGAAATGGCGTGGTTATGGCGTGCTGACGGCGGAAAAGGACGGCATCAGCGCGACCTGGTCGACACAATGGATCGGCAAGGCGACCGACTTCAACGCATCGGCCGGCGACATCGGCTACCGCACGCCGAACGTCTTCTACCACAATCTTCAGCTTGCCTTCGCGATCGACGAGAAGACACGTTTCCAGATCGGGGCCGATAATCTGTTCGACCGCAAGGCGCCCTATATCCAGAGCTTCACCGATGCCAACACCGACACGATGACCTATGATCTGCTCGGACGGCGCTTCTACGCCGGCTTCCGAACCGCGTTCTGAAGGGCAGCACATGGCAATTCGCTGGCCTTTGGTCATCCGCCGGACGCACAAGTGGCTGGCCCTGATCGTCGGCGTCCAGGTTCTGCTCTGGACGCTGACCGGCTTCTATATGGTGGCCGTCCATATCGACATCATCCATGGCGACGATCTGGTCCGCCCACCGGTCGTCGCCCCCATCGACCTTGCGAGCTTCGTCCCGCCGGCGCGGATTGTTCAATCGGCTCCCGACGCGTCCGAGATCCGCCTGCAACGGTTCATGGATCAGCCCGTCTGGCGCGCGCAAACCCCGGGTGGTCCAAGACTCTTCGATGCAGGTTCGGGACAGCCCATCCCCGATTTGAGCGAGGCACAAATCCGCGCCGCCGCTCGGCGCATCTACAGCGGCACCGGGGACATCGTCGCAGCCCGGCTGCTGACGACGGCGCCACTGGAAATGCAGGCGCGCAAGCCTCCCTATTGGCAGGTCGAATTCGATGCCTGGAACCGGCCAACCCTGTATCTCTCTCCGCAGACCGGTGAGCTGATCTCGCGCCGCCATGCGCTGTGGCGCGTGTTCGATTTCGCGTGGATGCTGCACATCATGGACTATGACGATCGCTCCGACGTCAACAATCCGCTGCTGCGCGTGGCGACCTGGAGTGCCCTTGCCATGGCGCTGGCCGGGGCTTGGCTGCTGCTTTGGTCGTTCCCGCGGCGCAGGAAGAAGAAGGCATGAAGAAAATCCGGTTCACCCCGCTCTTTTTTCGGCGCATCCACAAATGGGTCGGCCTGATCCTGGGCGTGCAGTTTCTCCTTTGGGCTCTGAGCGGCTCGATGATGGCCTTGCTCGATCAGGAGAAGGTCGGCGGACACAGTGCGCAGGCCAGCCATCAGCACGCCCTACCTGCCGGTGACTATATTGCGCCGGCAAAGCTCGCTCTTGATGGTCCCGTGCTCGGCATCGCCTTGCGGTCCCTTGCCACACGCCCCGTCTACGAGCTTCGATCCACCACGGGCACGCGGCTAATCGACGCGACGAGCGGCGCCCCGGTTCGGGTCGACGAGCAGGTCGCGCGCGACGTCGCGACGATGGTGAATGAAGCACCGATCCGCAAGGCAACGTTGCTCGCCGAACCGAATGTGGAAGCGCGCGAGCACGAAGGCACCATGTGGCGACTGGATTTCGCGGACGCAGAGAACAGCAGCGCCTACATCTCCGCCGACACCGGCCGATTCCTGGTCATGCGCGGCGACACATGGCGCACCTGGGATTTCTTCTGGATGCTCCACAATATGGACTATGTGAACCGCACCAGCTTCAATCACCCGCTGATCGTCTTCGTTGCGTTCGGTACTTTGTGGCTGTCGGGGACGGGCTTCTACCTGCTGTTTAAGAGCTTCAGTCGCGCCGACGTGCGATGGTTGCGGCGCAGGCGCAAATCGGCCGTCAAGTTGGGCGCGGGCTGATCGCTAGGTCCCAACAGAAAAAGCCGCCGATAGCTCGAACCGATTGCCCGGGTGCGTGAGCCAAGCGTGCGATACGAGACGTCCGCGACTCCAGGTTCTGCGCGTCATCATTAGCACTGGTTCTCCTTCAGCGAGGCCCAGCATTGTTCGCATGGCTGTATCCGGCATCGCCGCGCACACCCGGTGCTCTACTCGCTCGAGCGGGGCAACACGTGTCAGATATTCATTCGGCGTCGAGGCGCTGAAATCCCTCTCTCCGTAGCGTGGCGCAGCAGATGCCAGTACAAAGCGCTCCTCGACCTGAATTGGGAATTCGGTCTCGTGATGGACGATAAGCGAATGGAAGAGGCGCGTGCCCAAGCCGACTTCCAGCAGAGCTGCCCTTTCCGCATCAGCCCGTATCTCGATATTATAAATGACGCGCGCGCGATAGGCGTGGCCCCTGCCGCGCACCTCCTCCGCGATGTTGCGGATCTCGATCAGCTGCCCGATCGGCCGGGGCTCGGCGACAAAGCTGCCCCGCCCCGCCCGCCGTACCACGACACCGGCCGATTGCAGTTCCCGCAACGCCCGGTTTGCG
>JAEMRT010000154.1 GCA_016463225.1 Sphingopyxis sp.
CGGGCTGGTGCAGCCGTTCGTCGATGCGGCGCAGACGCCATGAGGCTAGGCCGCCGCTGATCGGTCCCTCGGCAATCGCCTGACAATAGCGGGCCACTTCGATCGCCAGCTGCTGGGCGATGAGTTCGGCCAGGGTCGCGCTACCCGAACCGGGATGACGCACCTCTTGCGCCAGTCGGAGCAGGCAGGCGCGCATATGCGGGTGGGCGATGTCGAGGCCCGCCGCCAGCCGCCGGTCGGTCCATTCGATGCCGCCATCGTCCAGCCAGCGGTCGATAGCGGCGGCAGGAATCTCGCACACCACCGACGCCTGCCGCCCGCCCGATTCACTGCGGATATGGATCGCTTCGCCCGGCGGCACGAGGAAGATTTCGCCCAGCGGCTCGTAACGATGCGGTCCCCAGCGCTCGCGATAACAGCCGCGCGCCTTTTCTGGCCGGGGGGTCAGGCACAGGTCGAGCCAATAATGGTCGGTGCGGCGAAACAGCCGGTCGGTCGGCTGTTCCAGACGCAGCCGCATGATCCGCACCTGCGCCGAAGGGACGATCAGTTCCGCCTCGAACATGGATTGGGCGTAGGTTTCGATTGGCGACACTCCCCTCTCCTCCCCTGTTTGGTCTTGGCCCTATCGGTGGATTATGGCCTGATATCTACAGTCAGGTCAATTGCGGGGCTGCCCGTGCTGGCCGACAATCGCCCCGGCAGAATGACCGTCAGCGGGCGGCGATAGTTCATAGGAGAGCGACAAGTGGCGGGTCTTTTCGACTGTTCGGACAAAGTGACGCTGGTGACTGGCGGCAATGGCGGCATTGGTCTGGGCTTTGCACGCGGCGTCGCCAAGATGGGTGGCAAGATCGCCATCTGGGCGCGTAACGCGGAGAAGAATGAGGCGGCCAAAGCGGACCTGCTGGCAGCGGGCGCAAGCCGGGTAGAGACCTATCAAGTCGATGTGGCGTCGGAAGAGGCGATCATTGCGGGCTATGCGCAACTGCTCGCCGATTTCGGGCGGGTCGATTGCGTATTCGCCAATTCGGGCCGCGCATCGCGCAGCCGGTCAGTGCTGACGCTGGATTCCGCGGAATGGCATGACCTGATGGCGGTGAACCTGCACGGCGCTTTCTTCACCCTGCGCGAAGGGGCCAAGGCCATGGTCGCGCGGGCGGAAGCGGGCGATCCAGGCGGGAGCCTGGTCTATTGCGGCAGCCTGTCGATGTTCCACGGGATGCCGGGGATCAACAATTATGCCGCGTCCAAGGGCGGCATGGGCGCAGCGGTGCGCGGCATGGCGGCGGAACTGGGCAAATATGAGATCCGCGCCAACAGCATCGCGCCCGGCTATGTCAAGACGGGCATCGGCGGCGATCAGGGCATGACCGAGGAGATGAAGGCGCGCATGGCGGCTGTGGACGCGCATTTTTCCGCCAAGACGCCGATCCACCGGCCCGGCGCAATCGAGGATTTCGAGGGGATCGGCGCCTATCTCTGCTCCGACGCTTCGCGCTTCCATAGCGGCGACACGATTGTGATCGACGGCGGCAGCCTGATCTATCCCCCCTACGCTTTCTGATCGGAACTGCCCTCATGCGCCTGCTCACCATCCATGACGTCAACGATGTGCGACTGGACCCCTATGAACGGCCGGAAGCCGGGCCGAAGGATGTGGTCGTCAAGATGAAGGCCTGCGGCATTTGCGGCAGTGACCTCAGCTACATCAAAAATGGCGGCATCCCGACGCCCGGCAAGCGCACCGCGCTGGGCCATGAGGGCGCTGGCGAACTAATGTTCGTGGGTGACGAGGTGACTGGCGTGTCGGTGGGGCAAAGCGTCATCATCAACCCGATGATGACGCCCAGCTATATCGGTAGCGGCGGGCCGGAGGGGGCGTTTACCGAGGAATTGCTGGTGCGCGACGCCCGGCTGGGCGACAGTCTGCTGCCCATTCCCGACGGCATCCCCTATGATGTCGCGGCGATGTGCGAGCCGCTGTCGGTCGCGATGCATGGGGTCAACCGGGCGCAGGCCGAGGCGGGCGACAAGGTCGTGATCTTTGGCTGCGGGCCGATTGGGCTGGGCATGATCCTGTGGGCCATCGATCGGGGTTGTGACGTGATTGCGCTGGATCTGGCGGAGGAAAGGCTGGAGCGGGCGCGGGCGCTGGGGGCGACGACGATCAATCCGGCCAGCGAGGATGCGATCGCGCGGATCAAGGCGATCCACGGCACGGTCATGGTGTTCGGGCGGGAGAAGTCGCTGACCGACGCCTATATCGACGCGGCGGGTGCGCCATCGATCCTGCATGATGTGGTGACGCTGGCCAAGACCCATGCGCGCCATGTCATAACCGCCGCCTATCTCAAGCCCATCGAACTGCCCGCCGGGCCGATGCTGACCACCGAAATGACGATCACCACGGCGGTCGGTTACCCGACCGAAATGCCCGATGTGATCGCCGCGATGCCTCGCCTGAAGGACAGGATCGCGGCACTGATCAGCCACACATTGCCGTTCGACCGGGTGATTGAGGGGCTGGACATCGCCGCGCGGCCACAATCGGCCAAGGTGATGATCGAATTTGAAAGCGCGCGCGCATGAGCGAGAAGCAACAGACGCCTCTGGGGGCGCTGGTGATGGCGGGTCAGGGCCAGACCGAGGCTGAACGCATTGCCGACGGCATCTTCATGGTGAAGGATATTTCCAACGCCTATCTGGTGACGACGGGCGATGGCGACCTGCTGGTCAATACCGGCTTTCTGGGCAATGGCGCGCGCAACAAGGGGCTGTTTGCCGCGCATCGCACCGGGCCATTGCGGCGGATCATAGTGACGCAGGCCCATGCCGACCATTATGGCGCGCTGCCCGACCAGAAGGAGGACGGCACGCAGGTCATAGTCGGGGCGGGCTTTACCGAGACGGTCGATTATTTCGACCGGCTTGCGCCGTTCCTCGGTCGCCGGTCGGGTAAATTATGGGCTTCCATGACCCGGCGCGACGGGCCGCCGCCCAAGCCGCCGGTGATCGTGCCGGATGTGGAGGTCGCCACTACGCTGGCGTTCGAACAGGGCGGCCGCCGGTTCGAGGTGGTCAAGACGCCGGGCGGCGAAAGCCTGGATTCGGTATTCGTGTGGATGCCGGGCGAAAAGACCCTCTTTACCGGCAATCTGTTCGGCCCGGTGTGGCGGGCGATGCCCAATCTGGTGACGATGCGCGGCGACAAGCCCCGGCTGGTGCGCGCCTATCTGCGATCGGTCGAACAGGTGCGGGCGCTGGGCGCGGAACTGGTGATTACCGGCCATGGCGATCCGATCCGGGGGGCGGAGACGATCCGCGCCGATCTCGACATGATGCACGCGGCGGGCAGCTATCTGGAGCGCGAGACGATCGCGGGGATGAATGCGGGCCGGACGGTGCAGGATCTGATGCGCGAGATCGCCCTGCCCGCAGACCTCAAGATCGGCGAATTTCATGGCAAGACCAGCTGGGTCGTGCGCGCCATCTGGGAGGAAAATGGCGGCTGGTTCCATTATGCCGATGGCACCACGGCGCTCTATGGCGTGCCGCGGTCGGCGGTGAGTGCCGATCTGGTCGAACTGGCAGGTGGCGCAGGCGCGATTGTGGGCCGCGCCCATGTTCATGCGGCGGCGGGACGGCCCTTGGAAGCGCTGCACCTGCTCGACATCGCATTGGGCGTGACGCCTGACCATGAGGCGGGCCTTACGGTGCGCAAGGCTGCGCTGGAACAATTGCTGGCCGCGAGCGGCAGCACCAACCTGTCGGAAACCATGTGGCTGAAGGCGGAAATCGCCGAGACGGACAAGCGCCTCGCCAGCCATGCACAGAAGGGAGAAGGATGATGACCACCACCACCGCAGGGCTGGACGCCGATGCACTGATCGCCGCCGCGCGGCAACAGACGGGCCTGACCGATCTGGGCGATGACGCGATATTGGAGGGGCTGCATGTCCTGATCGACGCGATCAACCGGGAAGCCAAGCTGACCGAGGCGGCGCAGGGTCGCTGGGCGCAGCAGATTATAGCGACGCTGGCGAACCGCTTGCAGGTCGAGGATTATCTGGCCAAGCATCCTGCGCTGCTGGACGCGCCGGTCGAAAAGCCGCTGTTCGTATTCGGCCTGCCACGCACGGGGACCACGCTGACGATCAATTTGTTGAACGCCGATCCGGCGCGGCGCTGCTTCCTGCGCTGGGAAGCGTTCAACAGCGTGCCGCCCGCGGCCAAGGGCGCGCTGAGCAGCGATCCGCGCTATGTTGCGGAACAGGCACGGCTCGACATGATGCTTAAATATGCGCCGCATATTTCAGCGATGCATCATGAGGATGCGGACAGCCCGACCGAGTGCCAATTCTCGATGGCACCGTCCTTTTGCGCGCAATATTATGACTCGGTCCTCAATATTCCGAGCTATCAGAAGTGGTTGTTCTCCACGAGCTATCTGCCTGCCTTCCGCTATCAGAAGCGGCTGTTCCAGCTGTTGCAGGCGAATAATGGCGGCCAGTGGACGCTCAAAAATCCTTGGCATCCGCTGTTCCTCAACGACCTGACCACTATTTATCCCGACGCGCAGCTGGTGATGACCCATCGCGATCCCGCCGATGTCGTCGCGTCGGCGTGCAGCCTAGTGTATCAGGTGCGCAAGATGTTCAGCGACGATGTCGACCCGGTCGAGGTGGGCAAGTCGCAACTGCGCACCTTCGACCTGATGATCGAACGGATGCTGGCCTATCGCGAGAAGCATGGCGCGGAGTCGATCCACGACATCCAATATGACGCGCAGCTGCGCGATCCGATCGGCGAGATGAAGCGGCTCTATGCGCGGTTCGACAGCGAGCTGACGGCGGAGGCGGAAGCCGCGATGCAGGCGATGCTGGACGCCAATCCGCAGGGCAAGCATGGCAAGCACAGCTATGACCTGGCCGATTACGGGCTGGACCGCGCGGGCATCCATGCGCATTTCAAGGATTATACCGAGCGGTTCGGGATCAAGTGTAAGGTTTGAACATTCCTCCCCTGTAAGGGGAGGATGAGAGTTACCCCGCCCGCGCCATCGCGAAACAATAGCGCAGATGGTCCATATGGCCGTCAGGCACGGGCGGGAAATGGAGCGCGTCGTCGGTGGCGCGAATGGTATCGAGATTGTCGGCGACCTGTTCGATGGTCCAGTCTGGGCGGAACATGCCTTTCGTTTCCATCGTATAGGCGCGGGCGACGCGACCGGCCATGGCGATCAGCATTTCGCCCGACACCGCGCAATCCTCATGCGCGAGATAGCCGACCGTGGGGGCGACCAGGTCCGGGTCCATCGGCGGATAGGCGCTGGTGTCGAGGCCATCGGCCATGCGGGTGACTGCGCCGGGCAGGATGATGTTGCTTTTGATGTTATGCGCCGCACCCTCGATCGCGGCGACGTTGGACAGGCCGGTCATCGCGGCCTTGGCCATGGAATAATTGACCACGCCCGCATTGCCATAGAGGCCGTTGATCGATCCGGTCAGGACGATGCGGCCATAATTGGCGGCGGTCATGTGCGGGAAGGCGGCCCGCACGACGTGAAAAGCGCCGCGCATATGGACGTCCAGCACCGTCTCGAAATCGGCATAGCTCAAATCATTGAGTGATCCGCGCCGGACGATGCCCGCATTGTGGATGAGAATGTCGATGCGGCCATAATGAGTCATGGCGGCGTCGATGATCGCCTGCCCGCCCTCCGGCGTCGCGACGCTGTCGGTCGAGGCGATGGCATCGCCCCCGGCGGCGCGAATTTCGTCGACCAATGCCTGGGCGGGCGCGGCATCGCGCCCCTCCCCCTGCATCGACACGCCCGGATCGTTGACGATCACCTTCGCGCCGCGCGCCGCCAGCAGCAGCGCATAGGCGCGGCCCAGCCCCCGGCCTGCCCCGGTGATCGCGGCCACCCGGCCGTCAAAGCGCATTTCGTCCATCCTGCGATCCTCTCAACTCACTTTGGCCCGATCTTAGCGGTACGGACGCAACGAAAAAGGGCCGCCGCCGCATATCGCTGCGGCGACGACCCTTTCCTCCCCTACCCCTAGAGGATCAGGCTGGCTTGCTGGGCAGTTCGGCGATCGATGTGCCGAAGGCCGAGACTTCACCGCGATGGGTGGTCGCCTGCTGCTGGATTTCGACGAGCTTCTTGCCGTTTTCCTCAAACTTGCGGATCACGCTGCCGTCGATGTAGATCGCGTCGCCATCGGGATTGTGGCGGCGGATCTGGCACTTGCTGCGCGTCAGGAAGCCATCGTCACCGATCCAGTTGGTGATGTGGTGGGTCAGCCAGCTGCAACGTTCTGGACCATAGTCATAGGCGCCGGGCGCGCCGACTTCGAGCGCGAAGGCTTCATCCCAGTGAACGCGCTCCGGGCAATCCGGCACGTTGAAGCGGTTGCGGATACCCAGGCCCGGATGTGCCTGCTGCATCTGGTTGGCGAGCTTGTTGGCGCGGATGTAGAGGCCGCCCCAGCCTTGAGCATAGCAGATGAAGCCGGTGACCGTCATCGGTCCCTTCATCATGCGCGGCAGTTCGTCGCCGACATTCACATCTTCCCAATAGCGGGGAACGGAACCGCGAATTTCCTCTTCCTGATACAGGCGGGTGAATTCAGCCAGTTCTTCCTCGGTATATTGCTCCACGCGGCCACGCGCTTCGGTATATTTGGTGCCGCGTTCGCGCGCTTCGTCGCGGTCGGTGCGGAACACCCAGCTGTCGCCTTCGGCCACCTTGTCGCCCGACTGGTTGAAGAAGTCGACATGATAGATCTGCTGGAACGAACGGCCGGCAAATTTGGTCTGATGCTCGACCAGATCCTTGAGATAGGCCTCCGTGCGGATCGTGTCGTTGCGCAACACAGGCTTGTGCCAGGTCCAGTCGGCACCCGCCCACATGGCATGGACGCCCGACAGGCCACCGCAATAGCCCGAAATGATGCGGCTGGTGGTGAAGAGGAAGCTGGGCAGCGCGACGACCGAGCCGTACTTGGTCTTTTCGGCATAGGCCGGGTCGCACCACAATGGGTTATCGTCGCCAATGCCATGGGCATAGTGACGGATTGCATCGCGGGTCGCTTCATAATTCCACGGTTCGACGGTATTCTCGATCTTGACGCCAATGCGCTTGCGCAGATCGTCGAGGCCTTCCTCGGTGATCTTGGGGAATTTATTGGTGGGGGCTTCCGCCAAAGTTGCCATATTTCTTCTCCTAGGGTTCAGTTGACGAGTTCGGCTGCTTTTGCAGCCTCACGATCTCGAAGGATTTTGCGGTGGACCTTGCCCGCCGGGGTCTTGGGCAGCTCGGTCACGAATTCGACCACGCGGGGAAATTCATGCTGGGCGAGTTTTTCGCGGGTGAAGGTCTGGAGTTCCTTCACCAGCGCGTCGCCGCCATCGACATTGGCGATGACGAACGCCTTGACCACCTGCCCCCGCTGCGGATCGGGCACGCCGATGACGGCACATTCCAGCACGGTTGGATGCTTGAGCAGGGTGTTTTCGATCTCCACCGCGCTCATCGTCCAGCCGGCCGAAATGATGACATCGTCGGCGCGGCCACGATGGTAGAAATAGCCGTCGGCGTCGATCTTCGCGCGATCCTTGGTGGTTTCCCACTTGTCGCGCCGCCACAGCATCAGTTCGCCAATTTCGCCGGGGTCGGATGGGGTGCCGTCGGGGCGCTGAACCTGCAGTTTTTGGCCCGGCACCGCCTTGCCCAGTGAACCGGGCTTGACGGTGAAATCGTCGGCACCGGGATAATTGACCAGCACCACGCCGATTTCGGTGGTGCCATACATGGAGCAGGCGGGAACCTTGAAATAGGTGTCGATAAAGTCGAGCGTTGCCGGGTCGATCGGCTCGCCGGTGTAGGACAGCTTCTTGAAATGGAAGCTGTAATCGCCTGCCTTGCCGCTATTCTTCATCATGCGATAATGGGTCGCGGCAGCCGACATGTTGGTGATGCCATAATCATCCAGCGCCTTCATCAGCCGCACCGGATCGAACCGGCCGGCAAAGGTGCCGGTCGTCACGCCCATGCCCAGCGGGGCCAGCGTGCCGTGCCACAATCCATGACCCCAGGCGGGCGAGGAGGGGCAGAAAAATTCGTCGCCCGGACGGATGCCAGTGCCGTAGAGCGCGGCAAACATCAATGTCACCAGTGCGCGGTGGCTGTGCTTGACGGCTTCGGGCAGTTCGCGGGTGGTGCCGGACGTATATTGGAACACGGCCAGGTCGTTCGCTTTGGTTTTCGGCGTGTAGGTCGCGGGGTATTTCTCAATCTCGTCGAGCAGGCCATCGTCGGCGACGACGACGCGTGGGCCGTTCATGCTGCGGGCAAGGTCCGCCTTTTCACTGTTGGTGATTAGGATCGTCGGCTTGCAGTCGTCGACCCGCAGGCGCAGCGCGTCAGGACCGAACAAAGTGAAGAGCGGCACCGAAATCGCACCGGTCTGCATCGCCCCGAACAGGCAGACATAGAAGGGCAAGGAGGGTTCCAGCATGAAGGCTATGCGTTCGCCGGGTTGAACGCCCTCTGCATCGAGCCAATGGGCAAAGCGCGCAGCGCCGGCCGAAATCGTGTCGAAGCTCAATATTTCGTCGCGGCCATCAGCGTGCGCGATCCGCACCGCTGCGCGGCCCGATCCATCGGCATGGCGGGTAATGCACTCATGCGCGATGTTCATCTCTTCGCGGTTGCCGTCGAACAGCTCCCACGGCGCATTGGACGTCGCATGGGCCTGCGCATCGGCATAGCTGCTATAGTCGGTGAGCTTCACCATCGCATATATCCATTCACTATATCGAACGAGCTTTTGGCCCGTCTCCACGGTGACTGGTGGATGTCACATCGACTCATCTGTTGTAAATGGTGAATGATGTTCGATATTTTGAATGACAGTCGATCGGCGGTGCGATAGGGATGGGGCATGAG
>JAEMRT010000056.1:0-27483 GCA_016463225.1 Sphingopyxis sp.
AGGGCGGCCGCAAGCATCCGCAGCAGGAATTCCTGCAGGTCGACACGACGAACATATTGTTCATCGCCGGCGGCGCGTTTTCGGGCCTCGAAAAGATCATTGGCGACCGCCTGCAGGGCAAGTCGATCGGCTTCGGCGCCCATGTCGCCGGGCCGGACGAGCGCCGCATGGGTGAAGTGCTGCGGAATATCGAGCCCGAGGATCTGCTGAAATTCGGCCTGATCCCCGAATTCGTCGGCCGCCTGCCGGTCATCGCGACGCTCGAAGATCTCGACATCGACGCGCTGGTCAAGATTTTGGGCGAGCCCAAGAACGCGCTGGTGAAGCAATATCGCAAGCTGTTCGATCTGGAAGAGGTCGTGCTGACCTTTACCGACGATGCGCTGGTCGCGGTCGCCAAGAAGGCGATCGAACGCAAAACCGGCGCGCGCGGGCTGCGCTCGATCGTCGAGGCGATCCTGCTCGACACGATGTTCGACCTGCCCGACCTGACCGATGTGGTCGAGATCGTCGTCGACAAGGATGTCGTCGAGGGCCGCAAGGACCCGGTCCGCGTCTATGCCGACAAGGCGAAGGAAGCGGCGGGCGACGCCGCCTGATGCGCCGGGCGCTGCCGCTGGTCTTCGCGGTCGGTATCGCCCTCTTCACCGCGGCTCCCGCCCACGCCGAGCCGGTCGTCACCCCGGTGGCCGATGTCGTTGATTCGGCCGACGTCCAGCGCGACGGCGAACGCTTTCGGCACGTCGGATCGGGTTATGTCTTTCCCGGCAGCATCGGCGACATGCCGGCGCGCAAGGTCACCGTGTTCGGACCCGGCGACGTGTCGGTGCAATATACGGTAAACGGCGGCGCGGCGGGCGATGCGTGGGTCGACCTTTACGCCTATCCGGCAGGCGACGCGACGATTGCGGAAACGGCGGACGACGTCGCAGCGGCGATCACCAACACCTTCACCGCGACCCCGGCGCTGACCCCCACTGGCATGGTGGTGCGCGCCGACGGCCTGCACAGCGGCTGGTTCGACGGCCGGCTGGGCGAGCGCAGCCTGGAAACCGGATATTATGTCGTCCAGCGCGGCGACTGGCTGATCAAGATCCGCGCCACCCTGCCCTCACCGCCGACGCCGCAGATGCTCGCGCGCACCGCCGCCGCGATCAGCGCGGTGAACCTGGGACAGCTACCCAACGCGCGCTGAAACAAGGCGGCCAGACAGCGACTCGACCGTGGCGGCACGCCAGAATTGTTGCATTGCAGCAACAGTTGCCAGAAAAAACGCAATCCGGCCTGTGGATAAATCGCCGCCCTTCACGCAAATTCGTGCTTTTTTGACCTTTGACCGCGCACACCGCCGCACGCCGCTTGCACTGTCACATTTGCTGTCACAATCGTGCCACATGCGGGCTTCAGGGGCGCTCGCAGGACTTGCGCGCCCCGATTTCGCGCGCCTGCCGAATGACATCACACAAGGGGACATCCTGACATGCATTTCCGTCATTATCTGGCCGCCAGCGTCGCGGCGATGAGCGTAAGCGTCGCTCTCGCGGCACCTGCTGCCGCCCAGGAAACCAGTTCGTCGCTTCGCGGCACCGTCGAGACAGCCAACGGCCCGGTCGCCGGCGCCGCCGTCACCGTAACGCACGTCCCGTCAGGGACCGTGTCGCGGACGACCACCGACGGCAACGGCAATTTCGGCGCCAACGGCCTGCGCGTCGGTGGCCCCTTCACGGTCGAAGTGACCGCCGACGGCTTTGACAGCACAAAGGTTACCGATCTTTTCCTGCAGGCCGGCCAGCCCTTCCGCCTGCCGATTATGCTCGAAGATACGGCAATTGTCGTGACCGCCTCGTCGGTCGGCGGCGCGGTCGAGAAATCGAACGGCCCGATCACCGCACTCAACCGCGAAGCAATCGAAGGCGCCGCGTCGATCAACCGCGACATCCGTGACCTTGCGCGCCGCGACCCGCTAGTCACCCTTGATCTTACCAACGCCCGCACCATCGAAATCGCCGGCAACAACGGTCGCCTAAATCGCTTCTCAGTCGACGGCGTGCAGTTCAGTGATGATTTCGGCCTCAACAACGGCGGCCTGCCGACCTCGCGCGGCCCGGTTCCCTTTGACGCGATCGAGCAATTCTCGGTCAAGGTTGCGCCCTTTGACATCGCAGAGGGCGATTTTCAGGGCGGCGCGGTCAATGTCATTCTCCGTTCGGGCGGTAACAAGTTCAGCGGGGGCGCCTTCTTCACCTACACCGACGACAGCCTGACCGGCGACCGCACTCGCGGTCGCAATGTCAACCTGAACTTCGACAGCAAACAATATGGTGCGCATCTCAGCGGCCCGTTGATCAAGGACAAGCTGTTCTTCATGCTTGCCTATGAAAAGACGAAAGAAAGCGATCCGTTCGACGATGGCTTCGGTGACGGCTTTGCGAATCAGGTTCCCGGCCTGACGCAGGCAGCGATAGACCAGGTCAGCAGCGTCGCGCAGTCACGCTATGGATATGACACGCTTGGCCTGTCGCCCAACGCAGTCGAAGAAGATGAGAAGATCATCGGTAAGCTCGACTGGAACATCAGCGACACCCAGCGCGCGTCGGTGACCTATATCCGTAACGTCGGAACGCAGCAGTTTCAGCAGAACACCTTCCTGACCGCGCCCTTCGCTCTGGGTTTCCAGTCGAACGGCTATGAGCTCGCCGAAGAGGTCAATTCGGGCTCGTTCGAACTGAACTCGACCTGGTCGGATAGCTTTTCAACGATTTTCCGCGCGTCATACCGCGACTATAATCGCGACCAGACGCCGTTCGGCGGTCGCGACTTCCCGCAGATGGAAGTCTGCACCGACGCGACGTCGGCGGGTTCGGCAACCAGTTGCGACGGGACGCGTCTGTTCTTTGGCCCAGACGTCAGCCGTCACTCGAATGATCTGAATACCGAAAATTTGTCGTTCGATCTGACCGCGCGCCTTGATGCCGGCGATCATTCGTTCCGCTTCATGGCGGGTTACACCGATGTTTCGGTGTACAACCTGTTCGTACAGCGTTCGCTCGGCGATTTCTATTTCGACAGCCTCGCCGATTTTGCCGCTGGTAACGCCAACCGCCTGCGTTACGGCAACGCCGTACCCAGCCTCGACCCGAACGATGCCGCAGCAAAGTTCAGCACGCAGAACTACACCGTCGGCATTCAGGACGACTGGCAGGTTACTCCCGACCTGACGCTGTCGCTCGGGGTCCGTTACGACTTGTTCGGCAACGACGTGAAGCCGCCGCTGAACGCCAACTTCCTGGCGCGCTACGGTTTCCACAACCGTGAAACCTTCAACGGTCGCGACGTGCTCCAGCCGCGTTTCGGCTTCAATTGGCAGGCCACCGACAGCCTGATCGTTCGCGGCGGCGTCGGCATCTTCTCGGGGGGTACACCGGACGTCTTCTTGTCAAACGTCTTCTCGAACACCGGCCAGCTGACCAACTCGGTGGATATCAACGATGCCAATTGTGCAGCATCGGCGACTTGTAACGCGCTCACCAACGTGTCGAATGGCACGATCCCGAGCAGCGTCACCAGCTTTCTGTCGACGAACGTCGGCTCGCTAGCAACCGCTCCGACCGACAATATCGATCCAGATCTGAAAATCGCACGCAAGTTGAAGGCGTCGCTACAGGCCGACTATGAAATCGGCGAAGGCTGGTTTGTGGGCGGCCAGTTCCTGTACGACAAGAACATCTACGGCTACACGTGGACCGACCTGCGCTCGGTACCGATCGGTACCCTGCCCGATGGGCGTACCCGCTATGGTCCGTTTGGCGGCGTTGCGACGAGCAACCGTGATCTCCAGCTCACCAACAGCGAAAAGGGCCGTGCTTTCTTTGCCACCGCTCGCTTTGCCAAAGCATGGGATTTCGGCCTGTCGATCGACGGCAGCTACACCTATTCAAACGTCAAGGACGAAGGCGCGCTGACGTCGTCAACCTCATCGTCGAACTATGGCAACAACGCCTTCGTTGACCCGAACCGCGCTGCTTATGGTCGGTCGATCTACGAATATACCCACCAGTGGAAATTCGGCGCCGACTTCAAGCGCAACTTCTTTGGCGACAACGAAACGCGCATCAGCCTGTTCGGCGAGTATCGTTCGGGCCGTCCGTACAGCGTCACCATGCTGGACAACAGCAGCGGTCGCGGCGCAGTGTTTGGCACCGTTGGAAACCTCGGCAACATGCTGCTCTATGTTCCCACCGGTACCGGCGATCCGCTCGTCCAATGGGGTTCTCACACCGCCAATGGCGTGACCGTTACTGCGGCGCAAAACGAAGCGGCATTTAACGAGTTGATTGGTCAGCTCGGGCTCGAAAAATATCGTGGCAAAATCGTCAAGAAGAACAGCCAAACTTCACCCGACTTCTTCAAGGTCGATCTGCACTTCAGCCAGGAAATCCCGGCTTTCGTCGGCAATGCGAAGTTCAAGCTGTTCGCGGATGTCGAGAATGTGCTGAACTTCATCGACAGCGATTGGGGTTCGCTCCGTCAGGTGGCATTCCCGTACAATTCGGCCTTGGTGCGCGTGACCTGCGCCGCGACGAGCGGAGCCAACTGCACGCGATATCAATACACCAACACGCTGGCGCCGAACGAGGTTCTGACAAACCGCGTATCGCTGTACGGCGTCCGCGTCGGGGTGAAGGTTAACTTCTAACCTATCGATATCGATTAAGGAGGGCGCGGGAGGCAACTCCCGCGCCCTTTTTCGTGGCCGTTTGAAACATGGTACGCCCGAGATGCGGCGTCTGCCGATCAACCCGCAGCGATGCGCCTTGCGGTGTCCTGCACCAGCGCGATCATGTTGGGGACGCCCTGGGTGCGGTTCGACGACAGCTGGCGGGTCAGGTCGAACGGCGCGAGCGCGGCGGCGACGTCCATGGCGGCGACCTCGGCGGCGGGCTTGTCCTGCACCGCGGCGAGGACGAGCGCGACGATGCCCTTGGTGATCGCGGCGTTGCTGTCGGCGAGGAAGTGCAAGGCGCCATCGGCCTGTGGCACCGGATAGACCCAGACACTCGCGCTGCAACCGCGCACCAGCGTCGCATCGGTCTTGAGCGCATCGGGCATCGGGTCGAGGGAGCGACCGAGCTCGATCAGCAGGCGATAGCGATCGTCGCCGTCGAGGAAGTCATATTCGTCGTGGAGGTCGGTCAGGCTGCGCATGGCGGCGGCACTGGCAGATTTGAGGGGGAGTTGGAAGACTTCTTCCCGCCTCTGCTGCGGGAAGGCAACGAGACTTGGCAGCTTGCTGCCTTGGTCGCAGTGGTGGAGGGATTTGCGCTTGCAGGCGGGGCAGAGCCCCTCATCCAACTCCGCCTAACCGCTTCGCGGGAAGGCTCCATATCCTTCTCCCTCAGGGAGAAGGGCTATAGATCCACCCCCGCGGCAATCGCTTCAAGCTTGCGCAGACGTTCCTTGAGGTCGGCGATCTCGATCCGCGACCCGGCGTGGGGGACGGTGGCGTCGTGGGTGACGGCGACATGCCCCGCGGCGAGTTCTTCGCGCTTGAGCTGGATCCAGTCGCGCCACCCGCGCAGCGCGGCCAGGCTCATGATGGTCAGCGCGGTCAGCGCGACGGCACTGACCATTAGATTGGTGGCAAGGTCAGACGTAATGGTGGCCATGGTGCGGCTCCTTCTTCGTCGCGGTCGTCAGGAGGGCGACCGGTCGCGCAGCTTCTCGATTTCCTCATCGAGCGTGACGGCGCGGTTGTGGTCGGTGGCGATGCGTTCGAGCACCTGGATGCGGTCCTTGAGCGCGCGGATTTCGGATTGCAGCGCCTTGGTCTCGGCATTGTCGGCTGGGGCAGCGAAAAACTCGTTGCCCTTGTTGTCGCGGCGCACGCCATATTTGGCGCGGACGACGCTGCCGATCGTGACGATCAGGACAATGCCGATAACCATTTCAAACGGGTTCATGGGGGATCCTTCCGTATATTATTATCGTTGCTTCAGTACAATTTGGTTCAGTTCAGCGGGGCGTCGCGCAGCTTTTCAATCTCGTCGGCCACGTCAATTCCCTTGTCGGTAACAATCCGTTCGAGCACGCGCACCCGCTGTTCCAGCCGTTCGGTCGCTGCCGCATATTGGGCTGCCTTTTCAGCGGTCATTTCGGACTGCTTTTCGATCATCTTTTGCTGATGCTTCGACCAGAAGATGAAACCGGCGAGCAGGAAGGGGGCCAGTGGGATCAGAATCCAGATGGTATCGCCCATCGCCTGTCTCCTCAGTTCGCCGGGCGCCGCAGCGCCTCGATCTCGTGGCTCAGCCGGCTGCCCTCGTCGGTGACGATGCGCTCGACCACCGCGAGGCGATCCTTCACCGAACCCAGTTCGGCGCGCAGCTGGGCATTTTCCTGGCTGATCAGCTTGACGCGTTCCATCGCCTCGTCGCTGGTCTTGGGATAAACGGCCTGCCCCCAGGCGCCGTCGAGCGGGTAGCCGTTCTTGACGCGGAGCCAGGTGGTGAAGACCCAGCCACCGACCGCCATGATGCCGATGATGGCGGCGACGGGAGCGAGGGCGTTGATGGTATCGAAATTCATGGTGTATCCCCTCAGCGCAGACGGTCGATCTGGTCGGCGAGTTGTGCGGCCTGACCGTTGGTTTCGGTCGCGATGCGTTCGAGCACCGAAATCCGCTCTTCGAGGCGGCTGACCTGGCCCGCCAGCTTGGCATTGTCGTCGGTCAGCAGCGCGATTTTTCGATCAGCGTCGGGGTCGGTTCGATGAACCGTGCCACCCCATTCATTTTCAACCGGATAACCGTGCTTGGCGCGGATCCAGGTGGTGAACATCCAGCCGCCGATCGACAGTGCGATGATGGCGAGGACGAAACCGGTACCACCGAAATTCATCTGTCTTCTCCCTGTTGCGTATCAGCCGCCGCTCAGCGCAGGCTTTCAATCTCGTCGGCGAGCCGACGGTTGTGGCTGGTGTAGTAAAGCTCGATATCGGCAAGGCGGCGGTCGATATCGCGGAAGCGCGACTTGATATCGCGGGTCGATGCGGTCGGATTGCTCCGCACCCCCTGCCAGAATTTCGCTTCCTCGTTCGAGCCATAGAGCGCGAACGGTTTCGGCGTGCCCATCCAGGCGACCATCCAGTAAGCGATCAGCGTCCAGGGAAAGCCCCCCATCAGCGTCAGCAGCACCGCGCCGACGCGGACCCAGAGGACGTCGACACCGCTGTAATCGGCGATCCCGGCGCACACGCCGCTCCATTTGGCGTTCTGTTTGTCGAGGTAGAATTTTGTGCGGCTGGCAGACATCTCAGTTCCTCCGGCTGGTATTTTCGAGTTGCGCCAGTTCTTCATCGCTACGTACCGCAGGGCGGAAGTCGGGATGGTCGGCGCTGATGATGCGTTCGACGGTGTGCAGGCGGCTCTCGAGCCGTCGTGCGGTGTCGTACAGTTCGTCGAGCAGCTGCTCGTCTTCTCCGGTCAGCGTCTTGGCCTGTTTCCACTTGGTGATGTAGTGGAGGATCAGCCAGGGCAGACCGAGGAAGAGCGTTCCGATGACGATCGGGACGATGATGACTTCTTCCATCGGTCTGGTTCCTTATTGCTTGCTGGCTTGGGCGGCCTTGAGCGCGGCGAGCTCGTCGGCGACCTTGTCGGCGGCCTGGAGTTCGGCGATCTCTTCGTCGAGTGACTTCTTGTAGCCCAGGTTCAGCGCATCGGCACGGCCTTCGGCTTCGTCGACGCGGCGTTCGAGGATGTCGAAGCGCGAGAAGGCATCTTCGACGCGGTCGCCGTTGGTCATTTCGCGCAGCTTGTACTTGTTCTCGGCGCTTTCGAGGCGGGTCGAGACGTTCGACTGGCGGGCGCGCGCTTCGCTGAGCTTTTTCTGCAGCTTGGCGATGTCGTCCTCATAGCCCTTGAGCGCGTCGTCGAGGACGGCGATTTCGGCTTTCAGGCGCTCGGCCATGTCGCCGGCCTTCTGCTTTTCGACCAGCGCGGCGGTGGCGAGGTCTTCGCGGTCTTTCGACAGCGCGAGTTCGGCCTTTTCCTTCCAGCTATCCTGCAGGCTTTCGAGCTTGGCGATGTGACGGCGCATTTCCTTCTGGTCCGCGATCGTGCGGGCGGCGGAAGCGCGGACTTCGACGAGCGTTTCGTTCATCTCGAAGATGATCTGGCGGATCATCTTTTCGGGATCTTCGGCCCGGTCGAGCAGGTCGGTGACGTTGGCGGCGATGATGTCGCGGGTGCGTGAAAAAATACCCATTTGACTAAACTCCTGTCGAAAATCTTGAGACCTGTGTCTGTTTTTGAAGAAAGGCTGGTGCCGGGGCGGGGCAAGGGGGAGAGTGCCCCGGCACCAGTGCCGGTCAGGCCAAAGCGCTGACCGCCGGGGACATGACAGCGGCGACCAGCGGGCCGGCGTGAACGCCGGTGGCACTGGCAGCGACCTGCGGCTGGTCGATCGCTCCGACGAGAATGGCCAGCGCTCCGGCCGTGCTCAGCACGAAAGTGGCGGCTTGGGCAAACATCGACTTCATGATCCAACCTTCCTGTGGTTTTTCGCTGCACCGGAACAATTTGTCCCGGTTCGTATCCAACAATGCAGACACCGTGCCAATTGCGCCAAGCCGCGCAAAACCGCGCAACTTCACGCGCAAATCGCTTCCGCCATCGAATTGACTTGCCAATCAGCGGGAATATTTGCCAATGATTGGGAATGGAGCGCGAGACCCAATTCATCGGCCAGTCGGCGGCGTTTCAGGACGCGGTCGAACGCGCCAGCCTGGCCGCCTCGCTCGACCGCCCGGTGCTGGTGATCGGCGAGCGCGGCACGGGCAAGGAGCTGATCGCCGAACGCCTGCACCGCCTGTCGACGCGCTGGGACCGCCCCTATGTGATCCTGAACTGCGCCGCGATGCCCGAGACGCTGATCGAGTCCGAGCTGTTCGGGCACGAAGCGGGCGCCTTCACCGGCGCGACGCGCACCCGTGCGGGGCGGTTCGAGGAGGCCGATGGTGGTACGTTGTTCCTCGACGAACTCGCGACGATGTCGATGGGCGCGCAGGAACGGCTGCTGCGCGCGGTCGAATATGGCGAGGTCACCCGCGTCGGCTCGTCACGCCCAATCCGCGTCGACGTCCGCATCGTCGCGGCGACCAACGAGCATCTGCCGGCGCTGGTCGATGAGAATCGGTTCAGGGCAGACCTGCTCGACCGGCTGTCGTTCGAAGTCATCACCCTGCCCCCGCTGCGCGCGCGCGAGGGCGACATTGAAGTGCTCGCGACCTATTTCGGGCAGCGCATGGCGGCGGTGCTCGGCTGGGAAGAATGGCCGGGCTTTGGGCCGCGCGCGCTGGCGGCGATGGAGGGGCATGACTGGCCGGGCAATGTCCGCGAGCTGCGCAACGTCATCGAACGCGCGATCTATCGCTGGGCCGACCCTGAAAAGCCCGTCGATGCTTTGAGCTTTGATCCGTTCGCGAGTCCATGGCAGCCGGTCGTGCGCAAACCGGCGGCGAAGGCGGACGGTGGCGATGCATCGCCTGCCCCCGCCGAAACCGCACCCGCATCGACCGCGATGCCGACCGGTCCGGTCAGCGACATGCGCGCCGCCGTCGACGCCTATGAGCGCCAGATATTGTCCGACACGATGGCGCGCTGCCGCTTCAACCAAAAGGTCGCGGCCGAGGCGCTGGGGCTCAGCTACGACCAGATCCGCCACGCGCTGAAAAAACATGGGTTGAATCAATAGCCGCCTAGGATTTTTGGGCAGGAGCTTTGTCGGACACGATCGGGGCGCGGGTCACATCGTTGAATTCGTCGACGAACTTGCCCAGCAGCGACAGGAATGTCGCGGCCTCGTCGGGAGAAAAAACCGCCAGCGCGATCTGTTGCGCCCGTGCCGCTGGCTCGCGCAACCGCTCGAGATGCCGTTCGCCCTTGGCGGTGAGGACAAGGATTTTGCGGCGCCGGTCCTTGGGATCATCGACGCGCACGACCAATCCATCGTCAGCCAGCTTTTTGACGACCAGTCCGGTGGTTGACCGGTCCAACCCAACCTTTTTCGACAGCCCGATCTGATCGAGCCCTTCATAATGGCGAAGGATCACCAACACGCCATATTGCGTCGCCGTCGCCCCGATCTCGGCGATTTCAGACATGAACAACGAAACGCTGATCTGATGCGCGCGGCGGAGCAGGAAACCCGGGCGCTTGTAGAGAGCATCGATATTATTCGTGCTTTCAGATTTCGTGTTCCGATCGCGCGTCAAACCTGGCCCTCCGTTTTCCGCCCGAAAATGGCTCCGGCGACGCGGTTCGGTCCCGCACGACAACACCGTCGATAAGGGCGACCGGTCATCATCGGTTCTACGCCGAGTCCGCCCGCGCGCAACTGCTGATAATCGCAGGTGAACGGCACTATAGCCGACGCAAAGCTCGTCGCAGCGCATGGGTATGCACCGCCCTGCCAATACAATAGGAAATGCGATGCAATTTATGACCCTACCGCGCCCGGACCGGCGCTGTTTATCCAACAGGGACAGAAGGGCAGACCGGTGAAGGCGACGGGTGCGAATATCCATTCCAACCAGCAAGACGCGATCGATTCGGCCGACGTGCCATTCATTGCGCAAAATTTCTCCGACAATGCCGCCCTCAACGCGGCGGCCGCAGGCGACTGCGCGCTATGTACGATCGTCGGTATCGAAGGGAGCTTTTCGCGCCAGCTAGGCGCGCAGCTGGCGATTCGCCGCGACGGCACGGTGACCGGATCGCTCGCCGACGGATGTCTGGAGGCGCAACTGGTGGCCGAGGTCGCGCGGATCGACCGGCCCGTCGTGCGGCTTTATGGCAGCGGCTCCGAACAGATCGACTTTCGTCTGCCTTGCGGCAGTGCGATCCATATCCTGATCGACCCGGCGCCGGATCGGGCGGCGATTGCGGGGGTGGCGCGCGACCTGGCCGAACGGCGGCCCGGCGTTCTTGCGTTGCCATTGCCCTATACCGACGATCACACGCGGCTCCGCCACCGGCGCTACATCCCCGACCTGCACATCATGGCCTTGGGCGCCGGCCCCGAACTCACGGCACTGGCGCACCTCGCCACCGCCGTCGGAGTCGCTCTCCGCAGCTATGGTCCCGATAGCGCGCAGCTCGCGCTGGGGCGCGCGCCCGACCTGCCTGCACCCGACCAGTGGACAGCAGTCATCCTGTTGTTCCACGACCATGAATGGGAGCGCGATGTGCTCAGCTGGGCGCTGCGCAGCGACGCCTTTTACATCGGTGCGCAAGGTGGTGCAGTCGCGCGGCAGCGGCGGTTGGAGACGTTAGCGAAAGACGGCGTGGCGACCAACGACCTCGCCCGCATCACCAGCCCGGTCGGGATTTTCCCGCAAGCGCGCCAGCCCGCCACCCTGGCGCTGTCGGCCCTGTCGGACATCATCTTTCGTTATGGCGTGCTGGAGGCGGGGCAATGAGCGTCGGGATCCATGTCCTTGCGGCGGGGCAAAGCATGCGATTTGGCGCCCCCAAGCTGGACGCGCCATGCGCGGGACGCCCATTGGGCGCATGGATTCTCGCCGCGATCGAGGCCGCCGGTCTTGCCCCCGGCACGATCATCGTGCCACCGCTGGCGCCACATTTTGCTATCGAGGCCCAGCGTCACGGCTGGACGCTTGCCATCAACGAGGATGCCGAACGCGGCCTGTCAACATCGCTGGCGTGCGCGATCCGGGATGCCGAGCGGGCCGGCGCGGAAGCGGCCTGCATTTTCCTCGCCGACATGCCGCTCATCACCGCGAGCCATGTCCGCACCATTGCCGAAGCAGGTCAGCCCGACCGGCCGGTGGCGACGCTATACCCCGGCGGCCGCCTTGGCGTTCCCGCCCGCCTGCCGCGCGCGCTGTTCGCCGCGCTGACCAGCGGCGCGGCGGACGTCGGCGCAGCGGCGTTGCTCGCCGCGCAGCCGACGCTACGCGCGATGACCGACGACGCCGACCTCCACGATGTCGATAGCCCCGCGGACATGGCGCAGGCCGAGGCTGTCCTGATCGAGCGTCTATCGTACCGCGGCGCGCTCGCCGACGTCGATACTATTGCCCGGGTAGCTGACGGCTGAGCGCGTCCAGCACCGCATCCTGCGTCGATACCGTTTCCGCGAGCCGGTCGCGCAGCGCGTAGATGTCGGGCAGCCCGTCGATCGCATCCTCGACGCTGCGGTCGAGATAGAGCCGGTCGATATCGGCGAGCGCGGACGTGAGTGGGGCGCGCGTGGCGGTGAGGCGCGAGATCGCCTGCTGCGCCACGACCCAGCGCTCGCTGGCGACCGGCGCGCCCGCGGCAGCGGCGACAAGCGACGCCGTCACATTGCGTTCGGCGGCGAAGGCCTGCTGTGCACCCGCGGCATCCGATTCCCAGCGTGCGAGCCGTCCGCCAAGGTCGGCGGGGAGCGGTCCCGGCGGCGCGACCACGACTGCGGGCGGCGCGACGTCGAATCGCCCCTCGACCGATCGTTTGGCGAGCGAGGGCGCACCCGAATTCTGCGCCGCGGCACAGGCCGACAGCGACAAGGACGCGGCGAGCGCCGACGAAAGAGCAAGAAGGGTGCGCTTCATTGCCGCCTCTGATATGGGTGCTGGCGCAAGGCAGCAAGTACCGAATCGGCGGTGCGTCGTGTCATTCGCCATCTGACCCGCTTTTCACGCGAAAAGCACGGTATTTGGCGGTTGACAGCGAAGCGCTGGCTCGCTAGTGGCGCTGACTTTCCCGCATGCCGGAAAAATCGCCTGCTTCGGTGGGTGACTGGTGCGCGGGTGATTTAGTTTTTTGATTGGATGGAAGACCATGTTCGCAATCGTGCGCACGGGCGGCAAGCAGTATCGCGTCGCCGCCGGAGACAAGATCGCCGTTGAAAAGATCGACGGCGAAGCTGGCGACACCGTGTCGCTGGGCGACGTCCTGCTGGCCGGTGACGGCGGTGAAGTGAAGAGCGCCGATGGCCTCGTCGTTTCGGCCGAAATCATCGCCCAGACGCGCGGCGAAAAGGTCATCGTGTTCAAGAAGCGCCGTCGGCACAACTATCGCCGTCGCAACGGTCACCGCCAGTCGCTGACGCTGCTGCGCATCCTCGCCGTCGGCGAAGCCAAGAAGGCCGCGCCGAAGAAGGAAGCCGCTCCGAAGGCAGAGGCCGCTCCGACGACCGAAGCCAAGACTGCTGCGCCCGCCAAGGAAGCTGCACCGAAGAAGGAAGCTGCGCCCAAGAAGGCCGCCGCCCCCAAATCGGAAGCCGCTGCCGAGAAGGCCGCACCCGCCAAGAAGCCCGCTGCCAAAAAGGCAGCCCCCAAGAAGGACGCCTGAGCGCGGCGACGCGGCTCGGCCCCTGAAACGAATTAAGGAGCATCAGTCATGGCACATAAGAAAGCAGGCGGTTCATCGCGCAACGGTCGCGACTCAGCCGGCCGCCGCCTTGGCGTGAAGAAGTTCGGCGGTCAGGAAGTGATCGGCGGCAACATCATCGTGCGCCAGCGCGGCACCAAGGTGTACCCGGGCGCCAACGTCGGCATGGGCAAGGACCACACGCTCTTCGCAACCGCCGAAGGCCATGTGCGATTCCACGATGGCAAGCTTGGCCGCAAATTTGTGTCGGTCGACGTCATGGCGGAAGCAGCCGAATAAAGGACGATCTGCACGGGTCGCCCACCAAGGGATGACCCGGAACGGTCCTTTCCGCACCAGCGGGAACAAAGTTCGAAAAGAGGGAGACGGGTCACCCCGGACTCCCTTTTTTCTTGCCCGTTGTCCGCTACTTGGCGGCCCATCATGGGAAACGGACGCGAAAATCGGGCTATCCATCTCCCTCCGTATCGACTGTCGTCAAAGCGTCACCATCTGGCGTCAGGGCGACGGGCAATTGGGAGTGATAAACATGTTCGCGCGTACCGAAAGACTGTTGCTGCGGCCCGGCTGGCTGGAAGACGCCCCGGCGCTGGCCCGGGCGATCGGCGAAGAAGCGGTCGTCCGCAACCTCGCGACCGCACCCTGGCCCTATGGCGAGGACGAAGCGCAGGCGTTTCTGAGCAAGCCGCTGGACCCTGCGCAGCCGCGATTCCTGATCTTTGCCCGCACCGGCGGCGCGCCACGCCTCGTCGGCGGCTGCGGCATCTCGCCCGACCCCGATGGCCGGCCTGAAATGGGCTACTGGATCGCGCGTCCCTATTGGGGCCTCGGCTTCGCGACCGAAGCCGGACGCCAGCTGATGGGCATCGCCCGCGCGATGAACCTGCCCAGGCTGACCGCCGGTCATTTCCTCGACAATCCGGCCTCGGGGGCGGTGCTGCGCAAGCTGGGCTTCAAGCCGACCGGCAAGATCGCCCAGCGCTACAGCCTCGCGCGCAGCGGTGACGCAGCCTGCGCGCTGTTCGAAGAGGGCGATGCCGACGCCGATACCAGCGCCACCCCGATGCGAAGCCGCATCGGGGTGGACGAGGATTTCCGTGAAGAACTCCGCCTGATGGCGGCGTGATTTCTCCCCTCCCTGAAAGGGAGGGGAGCGAAGACTTGGCAGCTTGCTGCCTAGTCGTAGCGGGGTGGGTTTGCGGCGAAGAAAGAACGCCTGCGGCTACCCACCCCTAGCCCCTCCCTTTCAGGGAGGGGAACACGTTACCCCCGCAATTTCCCCGCCATGCCCATGATATCGTCGAGCGGATTGCCGTCGCCGTCGAGGTCGAGCATGTTGGCAAGGCCGCCCAGCCCGCCGCCGCCAGCCGCCGGCGCCGCGCCGCCGCCGACTGCGCCACCAAGGATATTGCCGAGCATCCCGCCGAGGCCGCCGCTACCGCCCGAACCGCCGCCCAGCGCGCCGCCGATCAGGTCGCCCAGACCGCCGCCGCCCTGCGACTGACCGCCCTGCTTTGCCATATAGCCCGCGACCATCATCGCGAGGATCGGCAACATTTTCTTGAGCAGCCCCGAATCGAGTCCGGTCTGCGTCGCCGCCTGCCCCGCGACGGTGCGGCTGACGTCCTTCGATCCGAAAATCTGGCCGAGCACCTCGTTACCCGGCGCGACCGGGGTCGGCTGTGACCCCAGCACCGAATCGAGCAAACCGCCGCCGCCGAGCTGACCGAGCAGCCCGCCCAGCCCCTCAATGCCGCCCGATTGCGCCTGTTTCTTGAACCCGCCAAGGATCGCGGGGAGCAGCGCTTCGGCGCCCTGTTTGGCCATGGCGGGCGGAATGCCCAGATCTTTCGCCATCGATTCGATGCCGCCAGCCTGCGCCAGAATGTCGGTCAGGTTCATCTCTTCATCCTCCCTCTCCGGCGCAGATCGGACCACGCCCACGCCGACAACTATAACAGCGCAGGGGCAGAGGACGAGTCGTTCATTTGGCTGTCATTTTCAGATGCATAGTCCTAGCCTCTGGCCATCCGACTCACCCCGTCCGGGTTGGGCCGCGCCATAGTGGGAGTGAAATCATGGGCATTTTCAGCAGCATCAAAGACGCGATTTTCGGCAAGAAAGCGGTCGCGGCCGAACCCGCCGCACCGGCCGCGCCCAGCCCGATCGGCAGCGCGCTCGACGCCGCGACCAGCGCGATGGCGGCTGCCGCCGCCGCTCCGCCCGCCGAGGTCGATGTCGACGCGATCCTGACCGCCGAAGCAGCAGGCAAAGACCTCAACTGGCGCACCTCGATCGTCGACCTGATGAAACTGCTCGGCATCGATTCGAGCCTTGCCAATCGCAAGGAACTGGCGACCGAGCTTGGTTACACCGGCGACCTCGACGGCAGCGCCGAGATGAACATCTGGCTGCACAAGGCGGTGATGCGCGAACTCGCGGCGAACGGCGGCAAGGTGCCCGCCGACCTCACCGACTGACGAACCGCCGATAAAATTCGATTGGGGGCGGGCAGGCATCGGCTTTTCCGCCCCCTTTTCGTTGACCGCCGCGCAGCCCCGCCTAGACAGGTTTCAGACGAAACAAGATCGCAAGGGAGCCGCCGCGTGCATCACAGCCTGTCCACCCCGTTCACCCGCCGCCAGACACTGGCCACGCTCGGCGCGGGTGCAACAACGACTCTGCTAGCAGGATGCGCCTCCAGCCGCCGCCCCTACCAAGGCATGCTTCCAGCGGATGACGCGGAAGCCGCCGATCAATTGCTCTTATCGATCGCCGACAATCTGCTCGCGCTGTCGCCCGAGGGCGCGACCTCGCTCGGCATCGATACCGGGGCGCGCGCCGCCGAGCGCGGCAAGTTGTCCGACCGCTCGGCGGCGGGACAACAGACGGTCGCCAACACGCTGACAGCCGACGTCGCGCGCGTCCGCGCGTTCGACAAGACCGGGCTCGATCACAAGACGCGCACCAGCCTGGCGGTCGTCGAGAGCGCCTATGGCGTCGCGCTCGACGGCTTTGCCCTGCCCTATGGCGACGTCGCGGTGGGCGGTTGGCGCAACACCCCCTATGTCGTGATCCAGAATGTCGGCGCCTATCTCGACGTCCCGAAATTCCTCGACAGCGACCACCCGGTCAAAAATGCTGCGGATGCCGAAGCCTATCTGTCGCGCCTCAATGCCTATCCGGGCGCCCTCGACGGCGAGACCGGGCGACTGAAGGCGGCGGGCGGCCAGGGCATGATCGCGCCCGCCTTTCTGATCGACAAGGCGGTCAAGCAGATGGAAGCGAGCCTCGCCGACGCGCGCACCGGCGGCGGACTGGTCGAAAGCCTCGCCAAACGCACGCGCGAGAACAAGATCGACGGCAATTGGGGACCGCGCGCTGAAACAATCACGCGCGGCGCAGTCGTCCCGGCACTCGAGCGCCAGCTCACCGAACTGAAAGCGCAGCGGACCAGGGCGACGATGGACGCCGGCATGTGGGCGCGGCCGGGCGGCGACGAATGGTATGCCTGGGGTCTGCGCGCCAGCACTACGACGCGAATGACCCCCGACGAGGTGCACCAGATGGGCCGCGACGAGCTGGCCGAACTCCATGGCCGGATGGACCCGATCCTGAAGAAGCTGGGCTATACCCAAGGGTCGGTCGGTGACCGGATGAATGCGCTGGCCAAGGATCCGCGCTACAAATTCCCCGACAACGACGCCGGCCGCGCCGAAATCGTCGCGTACATCCAGACCTGGCTCGGCAAGATCCGCGCCGAGCTGCCGCGCGCCTTCCGCACCCTGATGAAGGGCAATGTCGAGGTGAAGCGCCTGCCGCTCGCCGAAGAACCCGGCGCGCCCGCCGCCTACGGCGGCGCGGGGTCGATCGACGGCAGCATCCCGGGTAAATTCTGGATCAATCTGCGCACGACCGAATTGCACAGCAAATATTCGCTGCCCGACCTCGCGATGCACGAGGCGATTCCGGGGCATGTGTGGCAGGGCGAATATGCCAACCAGATGCCGCTGATCCGCACGATGCTGGCGTTCAACGCCTATAGCGAAGGCTGGGCGCTGTACGCCGAGCAGCTTGCCGACGAACTGGGGCTTTACGATGATTTCGAGGTCGGGCGGCTGGGTTACCTCCAGTCGCTCGCGTTCCGCGCCTGTCGTCTGGTGGTCGATACCGGCCTGCACGCGAAGCGCTGGACGCGCGAACAGGGCGTCGAGTTTTTCGTCAGGGAAAATGGCTCGAACCCGCTCGAGGTCGCGAGCGAGGTTGACCGCTATTGCAGCTGGGCCGGACAGGCATGCGGATACAAGGTTGGGCACAGCGAGATTGTCCGCCAGCGCGGACTGGCGCAGGCGGCGCTGGGGCCGAAATACGATCTGCGCGATTTCAACAATGTCGTCGTCGAGGGCGGCAATGTGCCGCTCGACGTGCTGGCGCAGAATGTCGCGGCCTATGTGGCGGAGAAAACGGGCTGATGCGACGACGCGTGGCTTTGTGGACACTGGGCGCGGCGCTGCTTGTGAGCGGCGCCGGCAATGCCGCCGATGCCCCTGCCCCGCCGCCGGAAACCGCACGCGTCGCAATTGCAACGTCCGACGTCGATCGCTTTTATGCCTTGTACGACGACCCGGCGATCGCCGCGCAGCCCGACGTGCTGGCGGCGCGCTACCTCGCTGATGCTTCGCCGGGGCTTGTCGAGTTCATGGCGATGCGCCGCATCACGCCCGAACGCGTGGCGAAGGCCCTGCGCGACATGCCCGATCTTTATCGCGATGCGCGGAGCTGCGCCAACACGCTCGGCAATGTCCGCGGCCGCCTGACCGCCGCGGCCGATCGGCTGGCGGCGCTCTATCCTCCGGCGATCTTTCCGCCGATCACCATTGCGATGAGCCGCGGCACGCCTGTCGCGGCGGCGAACGGCAAGGGGCTGTACGTCTCGCTCGAAGCGCTGTGCGCGGCGAAATTTTTCGAAGCCGATGACGAAGATCGTTTCGTTCACGTCATCGCGCACGAATATGTCCATGCCCAGCAACCGCTCGCGCAGGTCGAAAGCGATAGCGACACCGTGCTCCACGCCTCGCTCGTCGAGGGCGCCGCCGAATTTGTCGCCGAACAGATCAGCGGCTCGGTCGCTTACACCCACCTGCACCGCTGGGCGGCGGGCCGCGAGACAGCGGTCGAACGCGATTTTTTGGCCGAAAAGGACGGCAAGGCGAATGATTCGCGCTGGGTTTACAACCAGCTCGGCACCCCGGACTGGCCCGGCGATCTTGGCTATTGGGTCGGCTACCGGATCGTCAAAAGCTATTACAACCGCGCGCCTGACAAGGCGGCGGCGCTCAAGGCGATCATCGAAATGCGCGATCCCGCCGCCTTCCTCGCGGCAAGCGGCTGGACGCCGGGGATGAAACTTTAGGCCGGCAACGGCGCGAGATCGGGCTCAACGAACCCCCGCCGCGCCGCTACCGAAAACAGCAAGTCGCGGCTGTAAAAACGCAGCGGCCAGTCGCGGCGACCGACGTCGGACAGCAGCATGGCGTTCACGCGCGCCGCCAGCCCGGTATCGCCTGTCTCCGCCAGGAACAACCGCACCCCCGCGACATAGGCGCGGGTGATGCTGTCATGATAGCCCTGCGTATCGTCGTTCACCCCGCCGACGCTTTCGTTGAAGCGGCGGATGATGGTGCCGACCTCGGCATCGACATCGATATCGGGCCGCTCGCTGAGCAGCCACAGGCAGGCGCCCAGATGCGCCTCATGCGTCCACGCTTCGCGCGGCAGGGCGCAGGCCAGCAGGCCTTCGCCAAGCGCGCGGATGTCGGAGTCGCGCTCGAACAGGCGCGGGGAATATTCGGTGGTCATTGTCCGGTCCTTCCGGGTGATTTGCCACCCGGAAGAGATCCGGGCAAGTTACGCGGCGACGGCCGCCTGCGGTGCGGCCTGGCGGACGCCTTCGTCGACATGGTCCGCAAATTGCGCGAAATTGTCGATGAACTGGCCGACCAGCGTTTGCGCCGTGCGGTCATAGGCGGCCTTGTCAGCCCACGCTTCGCGCGGATCGAGCAGCGCGCTGTCGACCCCCGGCACCGCGACCGGAACCATGAAGCCGAAGTTTGGATCCTTGCGGAACTCGGCGTCGTTCAGGCTGCCATCGATGGCCGCGTTGAGCAGCGCCCGGGTCGCCTTGATCGGCATGCGCTTGATCCCGTCCATCGTCGCCATGCCGCCGGTCCAGCCGGTGTTGACCAGCCAGCACTGGACGCCGCCCTTGGCGATGCGTTCTTTCAGCAGATTGCCATAGACCGAAGGATGGCGTGGCATGAAGGGGGCGCCGAAGCAGGTCGAGAAGGTCGCCTCGGGCTCGGTCACGCCGATTTCGGTCCCCGCGACGCGCGCGGTGTAGCCCGACAGGAAATGATACATCGCCTGATCGGGGGTCAGCTTCGCGATCGGGGGCAGCACGCCATAGGCATCGGCGGTGAGCATGATGATATTCTGCGGCACCGGACCCATGTTCTTTTCCGACGTGTTCGGAATGAAATCGATCGGGTACGAACCACGGCTGTTCTCGGCGAGGCTGGCGTCGTCGAAATCGAGCTCGCGGGTGACCGGGTCGATCACGACATTTTCCAGCACGGTGCCGAAGCGCTTGGTGGTCGCAAAAATCTCGGGCTCGGCCTCGGGCGACAGGCGGATCATCTTGGCATAGCAGCCGCCCTCAAAGTTGAAGACCGCGGTGTCCGACCAGCCATGCTCATCGTCGCCGATCAGCGTGCGCGAGGCGTCGGCCGACAGCGTCGTCTTGCCGGTGCCGCTGAGGCCGAAAAAGACCGCAGTGTCGCCGTTCGGACCCATGTTCGCCGAACAATGCATCGGCATCACGCCCTTCACCGGGAGCAGATAGTTGAGGATGCCGAACACCGACTTCTTCATTTCGCCGGCATAGGCGGTGCCGCCGATCAGCACGAGCTTTTCGGTAAAGTTCACCGCGACGACGGTTTCGGTGCGCGTGCCATGCTTCGCCGGATCGGCGCGGAAGCTGGGCAGGTCGATGATCGTATATTCGGCCGCAAACGCCGCCAGTTCGCCGGCGGTCGGGCGGACGAGCAACGTGCGGATGAACTGGCTGTGCCAGGCGAATTCGGTGACGACTTGCACCGCGACGCGATGCTCGGGCTGCGAACCGCCGAACAGCTGCTGGCGGAACAGACGCGGGCGCGCCGCCATATGCGCGAAGAAATCGGCCTTCAGCGCCGCGAAATGATCGGGGGTCATCGGCACGTTGGTCTTGCCCCACCAGATCGTGTCGGCGGTTTCAGCGTCCTGAACGATGAACTTGTCTTTTGCCGAACGACCGGTGTGTTTGCCGGTTTCGACGACCAGCGGGCCGTCCTTGGCGAGCAGGCCTTCGCCGTGCCGGATGGCATCCTCGATCAGCGCCGAGGTGCCCCAGTTTTCGGCAACGTCCGCCTGCGTTTCAACGGCCAGATTGCCGATCACAACTTTGGTCATCTTCCAAACCTTTCCACGTGTCCGCCAGTCCTGGCTGCATAGGTATGCACAACGTGCCGCGCAAAAGGGCAGGCCCGCATTACCATGGGTGCCGACGTGACGCCGATTCCGTAAATCAAGGGTCGCGTTAGCGAGGATGGGGGGAGAGGTCAAAAGATTCCAGCGCGTCAGCGCCCCCTTCCGTGGCAGTTGTCGGTCGGGGCCGGATCGGCTAGCTCTGCGAGCGGCCCCGCCCAACGGAAAGAGCATGACGGCAACCATCGCGCTGGTCGACGACGACCGCAACATCCTGCAATCCCTGTCGATCGCGCTCCAGGCCGAGGGCTTTGTGACGCGCGTCTATTCGGATGGCGAGGCAGCGCTGAAGCCGCTGATCGACAATCCGCCCGACCTCGCGGTCTTCGACATCAAGATGCCGCGCATGGATGGGCTCGAACTGCTGCGCCGCCTGCGCGAGAAAAGCCAGCTTCCGGTGATTTTCCTCACCAGCAAGGACGACGAGATCGACGAGGCGCTGGGGCTGGCGATGGGCGCCGACGACTATATCGCCAAGCCTTTCTCGCAGCGCTTGGTGATCGCGCGCATCCGGGCGATTCTGCGCCGCGTCGAGCTGAACCAGAATGCGCCCGCCGAAGATGACGAGCCAGTGGCCGAACCAATCACCCGCGGGCGGCTGAGCATGGACCCGGCGCGCCACAGGGTCGCGTGGGACGGCAAGGATGTGACGCTGACCGTCACCGAATTCCTGATCCTCGAGACGCTCGCCGCGCGCCCCGGTATCGTGCGCAGCCGCAACCAGTTGATGGACGCCGCGTATCAGGACGATGTCTATATCGACGACCGCACGATCGACAGCCACATCAAACGCCTGCGTCGCAAGTTCCGCGAGGTCGATCCCGAATTCGACGGCATCGCGACACTGTACGGGGCTGGCTACCGCTTTGCCGATGATGCCTGAACCGCTCAAACCCGACGCGAGCATCGCCGAACAGGAGGAATCGCCGCTCGTCTGGTCGGCGCGCTGGTCGCTGACGACGCGCATCCTGGCAGTCAACATCCTCGCGGTCGCGCTGCTCGCCGGCGGCTTCTACTATCTCGACACCTATCGCAGCCGGCTCGTGGACACCCGAATCGAGGTGATGAAGGACCAGCTCGCGATGCTCGACAGCGCGCTCGAAGCAGCGCGTCCCGACCAGCGTGGCAAGCTGATCAAGGAATTTACCGCCGCGACCGAGTCGCGGCTGCGTTTCTACGCCGCCGACGGACAGCAGCTGTCCGACAGTTTCGCAGCCGGCCCGGCTACCTACACACTGCGCGACCCCAATTTGCAGGCGTGGCAGCGCGACGCCGCGCGCGCGATGGACCGCGGCATCGACTGGATCGTCGGCGCCCCCTCCTATCCTGACTTCCACGAACCCGCCGTCGATCGCGCCGCGTCCTGGCCCGAAGTGGTCGAGGCACAGACCAGCGGCTTGGCGGCAAGCCGCTTCCGCTACGCCCCCGAGCGCACGCCGCTGCTCAGCGCGGCGCGTGTCGTCGAGCTCGAAGCGCCGCAGACGGTGCTGATGACACTCAACGCGCGCGACATCACGCGCACCGTGCGCGCCGAACGCTTCCGTCTCGCCATCGTCGTCGCGATGGTACTGATCACCTCGGTCCTGCTGTCGCTGTTCCTCGCGCGCACCATCGTTCGCCCGCTCCGACGCCTCGCGCGCGCCGCGGTCCGCGTCCGGTTGGGCCGCGCCCGCGAAGTCGTCGTCCCGCGCCTGCCCAGCCGCCGCGACGAAATCGGCACCCTCGCGCGCGCGCTGTCCGACATGACGCAGGCGCTGCGCCAACGCATCGACGCCGGCGAACATTTCGCCGCCGATGTGACGCACGAGCTCAAAAACCCGATTGCGTCGGTGCGTTCGGCGATCGAAGGGCTTGGCCGCGTCAAGAATGACGCCCAGCGCGCGCAGTTGCTCGCGATCGCCGACGAAGATGTCCGGCGGCTCGACCGGCTGGTCAACGACATCAGCGAGGCGAGCCGCGTCGATGCCCAGCTGTCGCGCACGCTGTTTGAGCCGATCGATGTCGGGATGATGATCGAATCGATGCTGGCGGCGCGTACCGCGCGCATCGACGCCGACACGCCGCACCCGCGCATCGCCTTTGCCCGCCCGCGCAAGGGTACGACCTTGGTGATGGGCGACGGCCACCGGCTCGAACGCGCCATCGACAATGTGATCGACAATGCGATCAGCTTCTCGCCGCCGACCGGCCTCGTCTGCATCGCCGCCACGCGGCTGGGCGACGAGGTCCATATTCGCGTCGACGACGACGGCCCCGGCATTGATCCCGACCAGCGCGAGGCAATTTTCCGCCGTTTCCACAGCGAACGCCCCGCTGGCGAGGCCTTTGGCCGCCACAGCGGCCTCGGCCTCGCGATCGCGCGGACGATCATCGAAGGGCATAGCGGGACGATCAACGCCAAGGATCGCGACGACGGCAAACCCGGCGGCAGCCTGCTCATTACCCTGCCTGCGAGCGAGGGCGCGACAGGCGCGAGCTGAACATCCTCCCTGTGGCGAAGCCATGGGGAGGGGGACCGTTCGCGAAGCGAATGGTGGAGGGGCGGCGACGTTTGCGCCAAAGCCCCTCCGTCAGCGGCTACGCCGCTGCCACCTCCCTATGGCTGCGCCACAGGGAGGATCGGTTTGCCGCCTTGCGGCCCCGCTTCGTCACCGGTAAGCCTTGCGCGATGCTGCCCAGCCGGACCCGACCCGATATCGTCAATATCCATGCGAGCTGCGTCGCCGCGGGCAGCCGCGGCATTTTGCTGCTCGGCCTGTCGGGGCAGGGCAAGTCGGACCTCGCGCTGCGGCTGATCGATCGCGGCGCGCGACTGGTCGCCGACGACCGCTGCGATATCTGGTTCGAACGCGGGCGCCTGTGGTGCCGCCCGCCCGCGGAGCTGGCGGGCAAGCTCGAAGTGCGCGGGCTGGGCATCGTCGAACAGGCGTGGACCGCGCCGGTGCCGCTGGCAATCGCGGTGCGCCTCGCCGATCGCTACGAGCGTATGCCGCCCGAACGCGCGGTCGAACGGATTGCCGGGCACGATCTGCCGTCGCTGACCCTGTCGGCGTTCGAAGCGTCGGCGCCGATCAAGGTCATGCTGGCGCTCGACCGGCTGGCGAGCGGGGCATGAAGGACGCCGCCGAACCGCGGCTGTTGCTGGTGACAGGCCTGTCGGGCGCCGGCAAATCGACGGTGCTCAAGGTGCTCGAGGATCTGGGCTGGGAGGTTGTCGACAATCTGCCGCTCGCGCTGCTCGAAACATTGATCGACGCGCCGGTGAAGCGCGGCGAGGCGGGACGGCCGCTGGCGGTCGGTATCGACAGCCGCAGCCGCGGGTTCCGCCCCGCGCTGCTGGTGCAGCGAATCAAGGCGCTGCGCGAGGTCGGCGGGCGCGACGTCCAGACGTTGTTCCTCGACTGCGCCGGCGCCGAGCTCGAGCGCCGCTTTTCCGAGACGCGCCGCCGTCACCCGATGGCAGAGGACCGCCCCGCCGCCGACGGCATCGCGCGCGAACGCGAGATGATGGAGCCGCTGCGCCGCTGGGCCGAGCATGTCATCGACACCACCAACTACAGCAGCAACGACCTGCAGCAAGAGGTCCGCCAGCGCTTTGGCGACAGCGATCACAATGAGCCGGTGCTCAATATCCTGAGCTTTGGCTTCGCGCGCGGGCTGCCGCGCAACGCCGATCTGGTGTTCGACATGCGCTATCTGCGCAACCCGCATTGGGATGCGAAACTGAAGCCCGGCACCGGGCTCGACGCCGACGTCGCCGCCTATGTCACCGCCGATCCCGCCTATGAAAGCACGGTGGCGCAGATCGAGGCGCTGCTCCTCGCGCTGCTGCCACGCTACCGCGCCGAAGGCAAAAGCTACGTCACCATTGCGTTCGGTTGCACCGGCGGCCGCCACCGGTCGGTCCATGTCGCGGCGCGTGTTGCCCAAACGCTACGCGCCGCCGGCCATGAACCGACCCTCACCCACCGCAACCTTGACTCTGCCCCGCAAGATGGGCTTGAGGGCAGGCCCCCGCCCGCGGCATCCGCGGCCGGCGGCCAGATATAAGGGTCTCGCAGTTCATGCCCACCGATAAAGCCTTGCCATTGCTGGGAATGGTCCTTGTCACCCATGGCCGTCTGGCCGAGGAGATGGTGCGCGCGATGGAGCATGTCGTCGGGCCGCAGCGCGCCATCGCGACGGTGTGCATCGGCCCCAACGACAATATGGAAATGCGCCGCCGCGAAATCGCGGACGCGATTCGCCAGGTCGATGAAGGGCGCGGCGTCGTCATGCTGACCGACCTGTTCGGCGGCACCCCCTCGAACCTCGCGATCAGTCTGCTCGAATCGGGGCGCACCGAAGTGATCGCCGGGGTCAATTTGCCGATGCTGATCCGGCTGGAAAGCGCGCGCAAATCGATGGAATTGCGCGCCGCGGTGATCGCCGCCAAGGAAGCCGGGCAGAAATATATCTCGGTCGCTTCCGAAATGCTGGGCGTCGGCCTGTGAATCAGGTCTCCGAAACCGTCGAGATCACCAACCAGCGTGGGCTTCACGCGCGCGCCAGCGCCAAATTCGTCACCTTTGTCAGCCGCCTGCCCGAATCGGTGTCGGTCGAAGTCGAAAAGAACGGATCGCGCGTCAACGGCACGTCGATCATGGGATTGATGATGCTCGGCGCGGCCAAGGGCGACACGATCACCATCCACACCCGCGGCGACGGCGCCGACGCCGCGCTCTTGAAACTCGTCGGGCTGGTCAAGGACAGCTTCGGCGAGGATTGAGCCCATGGCCACCGGTCGCCGTTCTCCCATCGAAAGCCTGTCGAACCCGCTGATCAAGCGGATGCGGCTGCTGCGCGAAAAGCGCCACCGCCGCGCCGAAGGACTGTTCCTCGCCGAAGGGCTGCGCATCGCGACCGAGGCGCGCGAGGCGGGGGTGCTGCCTTTGTGGCTGTTCCTCGGACCCGAGGGCGACGCCCACCCGCTCGCCGCGGCGCTGGTCGCCGACACGCTGGCCGCAGGCGGCGAGGTGATCGATACGACCGCCGCAATCCTCTCCAAATTGTCGGGCAAGGACAATGCCCAGACCGTCGTCGGCATCTACGCCGAACCCAGGACAACCCTCGCCGATCTCGACCGCGATGCCGCGCCGATCTGGCTCGTCGCCGAGCGGCTGCGCGATCCCGGCAATCTCGGCACGATGCTGCGCACTGGCGATGCGGTCGGCGCGGGCGGGCTGATCCTGCTCGACGAGAGCACCGATCCCTATGCGGTCGAAGCGGTGCGCGCGAGCATGGGGGCGATTTTTACGCAACAGCTGGTGCAGGCGCGCTGGGACGAGTTTCTGCCGTGGCTGCGGCAGGGGCCGGGGCAGCTCGTCGCGACCTGGCTCGGCGGCGATACGCAGGATTATCAGGCGGTGCGCTATGCCGCCCCGACCTTCATCCTGACCGGCAATGAATCGCAGGGGATGCCGCCCGAATATGCCGACGCGGCTGACGTCCGGGTAAAGATGCCGATGCTGGGCAAAGCCGACAGCCTGAACGCCGCGGTCGCGACCGCGGTGATGGCGTATGAGGTGCTGAACCAGCGGCGGCGCTGAACCGGGGACGGCATTTCGGTTCAGCCTCCCGCCAACATCATGCTACTATCGCGTCTTCTCTTCCCGTTCGCATCGAGCGAAGTCGAGATGCCTCTCGACCTTGCGCAATGCCGACAGGTGTCTCGACTCCGCTCGACACGAACGGAGTAAAGGAGCTTGTGATGATCCGCTTATTGCCCCTGCTCACCCTTCCCGCGCTCGCCGCCTGCGCGCCCGCGACCGAATCGCCGCCGCAGAGCCCCGGCGAAGCCCCCGGCGCCGCCTATATGGCGCTTGGCACCGAACCCGGCTGGACGCTCGAGATCACCCCGGCGCGCCTCAACTATGACGGCGACTATGGCGCGACCAAGATCATGGCGACGAACCCCGGCGCCAAACCGTCGCTGAACGGCCGCACCTATGTCAGCGACCGGCTGTCGGTGGTGATCAAGACCGCGCCGTGCAGCGACGGGATGAGCGACCGCCGCTTTGCCGACACGGTGCGCGTCGTCGCCGACGGCAAGACACTGCACGGCTGCGGCGGCAAGATATTGCCGCCCGACACGCTCGCGGGATCGAGCTGGACCTTCGTGTCGATCGGCGGCGTCGCGGTGGCGAAGGATCGGCCGACGGCGCTCCAGTTCGACGGCACACGGCTCAGCGGCAGCGCGGGCTGCAACCGCTTTTCGGGGAGCTATGCGGCCGCGGACAGCACGCTGACCGCCGGGTCGTTGATGGCGACCGAAATGGCGTGTCCGGGTCCGGGCATGACGCAGGAAGCGGCGTTTTTCCAATTGATGGCGGCGCCGGTGCGCCTGACCTTTGCCGATGACGGGACGCTGATTTTGACCGGGAGCGCGGGGCGGACGGCGGTTTTGCGGCGGGTGATCTGAGGCACCGCGTCATACTTCCGTTCGTGTCGAGCGAAGTCGAGAC
>JAEMRT010000056.1:27493-32336 GCA_016463225.1 Sphingopyxis sp.
TGTCTCGACTTCGCTCGACACGAACGGGCTTATGGGTTCGCTTACTCCCCCGCGTCGTTAACCGCCGCCGGTGCCGCCGCCAACTTCGCGAGCGGACGCGCCGCCTGTTCGACGACCGGCAGCACCGCAATCTCCTTGTCGCCCGTTTCGATATCGAGCGCTTCGAAGCGTTTCGCCTGCGTCAGTACCTGCGATTCAAAGCTGCCGACAAAGGCGTTATACGCGCCGGTCGCCTGATCGAGATTGCGCCCGACCTTGGCGATGTGCGATCCCATCACCGACATGCGCGCGTACAGCTCCTTGCCCAGCGCGGCGATCTCGCGCGCCTGGTTGGCGAGCTTTTCCTGCCGCCACACCGCCGCGACGGTGCGCGCGATCGCGATCAGGTTGGTCGGGGTCGCGAGCAGCACCTTGCGTTCGAACGCATAGTCCCAGAGCGTCGGATCCTGATCGAGCGCGGCGGCGAGGAAATGTTCGCCCGGCACAAACATCACGACAAAATCGGGGGTGTCGTCGAACTGGTTCCAATAGGCCTTGGCGCCCAGCGTGTTGACATGCGCCTTCATCGCCGCGGCGTGCGCGGCGAGATGCAGCGCCTTTTCGCGCTCCTCGACCGCGCCGAATGCATCCTGATAGGCGTTGAGCGACACTTTGGCGTCGATCACCAGACTTTGCCCGCCCGGCACCTTGACGACGACATCGGGGCGCAGCCGTCCGCCGTCGCCGTCGGTCACGCTGACCTCGGTCTGGAAATCGGCGTGTTCGGACAGGCCGCAGCTTTCGAGGACGTTCTTGAGCTGCTGCTCGCCCCAGCGCCCGCGCGCCTTGGGCGCGTTACGCAGCGCATTGACGAGCTTCGCCGCCTCGCTCGACACGCGTTCAGTGCCTTCGCGCATCGCCGCGATCTGGCCGTGGAGCAGGCCAAAGGCGTCGCGCCGCTCGGCCTCGACCTTGCCGACCGCCTCCTCATATTTCTGGAGCCGCTCGTGGACGGGCGACAGCAGCGCTTTCAAATTCTGCCCCGCGGTGGCCTCGCTTTCCTTGAAGCGTGCCTCGGCGCGTTCAAGAAACGCCTTTTGCGCGCCGTCGAGCATCGCCTGCCCAACCTCGCGGAACTGCGTCGTAAGCGCCGCCTGTGCGTCCTTCAGCTGCGCGATCTGGGCGTCATGCGCGGCGTCGCGCGCGCGCTGTTCGCTGAGCAGCGATGCAAGCTGGATGTCGGCGGCCTTGCGCGCCTCGGCCTCGGCGGCCAGGTCGGTCACCGCTACCTTGAACCGCTCCGCCAGCCCGTCGCGCTCGGCCTTGAGCGCACCCGATTGCCGGCCGGCGAACAGCCAGCCGATCAGACCGCCGATGGCGAGGGCAACAGGGGCGACGAGAAGCGACATTCCATCCATCAGCGGAACATAGGACGAACGCCGCCCCGCTGGCTAGCCCGTAATTGCCGCGCCGCTAATTGCCGGCTCAGAGCAAATCGCTCGAAACATCCAGTTCGCGCACCCGGCGCTTCTGGCGCGCCGCATCGACCAGCCGCCGCATCTCTTCGCGCCGCTCGGCCGCGCGCTCGATATGCGGGATCACCAGCGCGCCCTCGCGCGTCGTTTCGTCGCTCGAATCGATCCCGATCGTGCCGATCCCCGCCCATTGGCTGATCAGCGTGAAATCCATCCGGACGTCTTTCACCCGGTAGAGCTCGATTTCGTCGATGCTTTTGACGAAGATGCCCTTGCGCAGGATCAGCCGGTCCTCGGTCAGCTCATAGGTGACGTCGAGAAAGCGGATCCACTGGATCAGGATGATGACCAACCCCACGCCGACCAGACACAGCGCGAGCGTCAGCCAGCCGAGCAAGGTGCCGCGCAGCCACCCCCAGGTCGAGGAACGGAACCGGTCGAGAACTTCGGGCATCGGCGTCTCCTTCGTTCAGAGCAGATAGACGACGACATAGCGCAGGATCAGCGCGGCGAGGATGGCGATGCTCCAGCGGCGGTTTTTCACCGACATCGCCGCGACCATCAGCGCGACCAGCACCGCGGTCATGATCCACGCGATCGGGCGCGTCAGGTTCGCGGCCAGGCCCGGCTGCGACAGGTAAAAGCCGAGCTGGGCGCCGAGCAGCACCAGGAGCAGGCCGAGCACGATCCGCCGGACGCGGAAATAATGGACGTCGAGGTTGGCGAACCCCTCGGGATGTGAAGGAAAGACCAGCCGCGCGGCGAGGAAATAGACCGCGGCGAAGGCCGCAACCGCCATCAGCACGGTATTCGACACCGTCAGGCTGCCGCGCGCCGTCCATGCCGCGCCCCAGAAGGACAACAGATCGAGCATCACAAAGATCGCGAGCAGCGGCGTCAGCCAGCCGATCGAGAACGCCGCGCGCTCCGCCTGCGCCGCAAAGCGCACCTCGATCGCGCGCCCCAATCCGCCGAGCAATTCGACCATCGAGAGGCCGAGGAGCAGGCTGTAGAGCGCGAAGATGAATTCGAAATCGCTCATGCTGCATCCCATTCTTCGGGCAATATCGCGCGATACGCCTCGACCCCCGGACCCCCGCCGACGACCATGTCCTGCGTGAGCAGCCAGTAGTGGCGGACGATCTCGGCCTGCTGTTCCAGCCCGTAGCGACCCAGCAGCCAGCCGGGCTTCAGGCTGTAGCTATAGGTCGCAAACGGGTGGCGCATCAGCACCAGATACCAGCGGCCGCGCGTCTGCGCCTGCCAGACATGCGTCATTTCGTGGATGAACAGCCCTTGCAGTCGCTGCGACGCGGCGCTGAAATCGTCGCAATACAGTTCGCCATGCGGGTTGAAATGCAGGCTGCCCATCGGCGCCATGACGACGCCGCGCGGCTGGAAGAAGATCCATTTGTGATGGCAGATGCGGACGCGGTCATAGGCGATCGCGTCACCGAACACCTGACGCGCCAGCGCGACCTCGCCGCTGGTCAGGGATCGCGAGGCACGCGGCACCCGCGCTTACTTCTTGGCCGCGTCCGGTGCCGCCTTGTCGGCGCCCATATCCGCCGAACCATGCCCCATCGCATCATGATCCATCGCCGCCTCGCCACCAGCCGCGCCTTCCGCCGGCTTGATCACCATGTCGAACAGGATGCGTTCATTATTGTTGTTGGTGAACACAAACGCCATCGGCAGCTTGCCCGCGCGCACCGCGGCGCCGTTGATGCCCCAGATCATCAGATGCTTGCCGCCCTGTTTGAACACCAGCTCGCCCTTGGCCGGGACGTCGGCGCGGAGCAGCGGCTTCATCGTCACGACGCCATTCTCGCGCACGCTTTCGTGCATTTCGACGCGCTGCGCGAGATCAGCGGTCACCGCGACCAACTGCACCGGCTGCGGCCCGCCCTCGACCCGGAAATAGCCGACCGCGGGGCGATCATCGGTGGCGCCCATCACGATATGACCGCTGACGACATTGAGCGGCTGCCCCTTGCCCAGATTTTCCCCGCACGCCGACAGGGTGAGCGCCGTGGCGGCGAGGGCGGCGATTGCGAAAGCTTTCATTTCGGGAGGACTCCGTGACGGTGCATGATTTCGCATCCCCGATAAGCCCTCAAAACCCTTGTGCCAAGGATTAGCGCACCTATATCGCGCCCAGAACCCCATATCAGGCGTGCCTTTTCAGGGCGCCGCAGAAGCAACAAGGACGAGTAACAAATGGCAAAAGTGATCGGGATCGACCTCGGCACCACGAACAGCTGTGTCGCGGTGATGGAAGGCGGCAAGCCCAAGGTAATCGAAAATGTCGAGGGCACGCGCACGACGCCGTCGATCGTCGCCTTTGCCAAGGACGGCGAACGCCTGATCGGCCAGCCGGCGAAGCGCCAGGCGGTCACCAACCCCGAAAACACCGTGTTCGCGGTCAAGCGCCTGATCGGCCGCCGTTTCGACGATCCGATCACCAAGAAGGACACCGAGCTGGTTCCCTACACGATCGTCAAGGGCACCAATGGCGACGCGTGGGTCAAGGCGGGCGGCGAGGATTATTCGCCGTCGCAGATCAGCGCCTTCATCCTGCAGAAGATGAAGGAAACTGCCGAGAGCTATCTGGGCGAAACCGTGACGCAGGCGGTGATCACCGTTCCCGCCTACTTCAACGACGCGCAGCGCCAGGCGACCAAGGACGCCGGCCGCATCGCGGGTCTCGAAGTGCTGCGCATCATCAACGAGCCGACCGCGGCGGCGCTCGCCTATGGCCTCGACAAGACCGAGAACAAGACGATCGCGGTCTATGACCTTGGCGGCGGCACCTTCGACATCTCGATCCTCGAGGTCGGCGACGGCGTGTTCGAAGTGAAGTCGACCAACGGCGACACCTTCCTCGGCGGCGAAGATTTCGACAGCAAGATCGTCCAGTATCTCGCCGACGGCTTCAAGAAGGACGAAGGCATCGACCTGCGCGGCGACAAATTGGCCCTGCAACGCCTGAAGGAAGCCGCCGAAAAGGCGAAGATCGAGCTGTCGACCGCCGCGTCGACCGAGGTCAACCTGCCCTTCATCACCGCCGACGCCAACGGGCCGAAGCATCTGGTCAAGACGATCACGCGCGCCGACCTCGAAAAGCTGGTCGAAGAGCTGGTCAAGCGCACGCTTGAGCCGTGCAAGAAGGCGATCAAGGACGCCGGAATTTCGGCAAGCGCGATCGACGAAGTCGTCCTCGTCGGCGGGATGACCCGCATGCCGCGGGTGCGCGAAGTCGTGAAGGATTTCTTCGGCAAGGAACCGCACACCGGCGTGAACCCCGATGAAGTCGTCGCGATCGGCGCCGCGATTCAGGCGGGCGTGCTGCAGGGCGACGTCAAGGACGTGCTGCTGCTCGACGTCAC
>JAEMRT010000155.1 GCA_016463225.1 Sphingopyxis sp.
GGGTAGGGGCGGGATTTTGGCGGGAATGATGGCTGACGGCCGAAAGCAGGCATAAAAGACCGTCACCCCGGACTTGATCCGGGGTCCATGATCTCTTGCACCGCCCTTAAACCGCGATGGCAGATGGATCCCGGATCAGGTCCGGGATGACGAAGGTCGGGAATCGACCAATTGTGGACGTAGGCGGTGTGGCGGGGCTAAGGCTCACGCATAGGCTTAACGTAAGCGGTGCCCAAGACCCTGGGCGCGGTCAGCTTTCGCCTCTGGTCCCCTTGCGGGGTTCCTCTTCCCCCCGCCACAATGTCACATTTAGCGCGCTCGCCGTCCGCTAACCACCCCAAAGCCGTCCCCTAATCGCCAAAGATGCTGGACCGCCCCGTCCCACCGCTGCATGATGGCGCGATGGAGATAGACCCCATTTGGTTCACCGGCCAGCTGCTGCTTGCGCTGCCCGGGATCGGCGATCCCCGCTTCGAGCATTCGGTGATCGCGATGATCAGCCATGACGAAGAGGGGGCGATGGGGATCGGGATTTCCGACCCGATGTCCGGGATGACCGTCGGTGCGGTGCTCGATCAGCTTGAAATCGACCATGACGATCCGCTGGAGCAACCGGTGTTTCTGGGCGGCCCGGTCGAGCCGTCGCGCGGGTTCGTCCTGCACAGCATGGACTGGGGCGGGCAGGAGGCGGTGCAGGTCGCCGACCGCTGGATGATTTCAAGCTCGCACGACATCCTGCGCGCAATCGGCGAAGGGCGCGGCCCCTCGCGATGGCTGGTGGCGCTGGGCTATGCCGGATGGTCGGCGGGGCAGCTGGAGGGCGAGATGGTGCGCCACGGCTGGCACGTCACCCCGGGCAGCGATGCCCTGTTGTTCGACACGCCGCCCGCCAAGCGCTGGCAGGCGGCGTTTGCCGAAGCGGGAGTGGACGCCCGCTTGCTGACAACCGAGGGCGGCGAGGCTTAGCGCGCGAGCGCGAGCAGCGGACGACCGGCGACAAGATTGGCGCGCGCGGTGCGGGCGGCCCAGCGCGAATCGACATAGCGCCCGTCGGCGAGTTCGAGGTCGTAGCGGATCGGGCTGGCGAGGGCCGCATCATAGGCGGCGGCGGCGTCACTGGTGCGACCCAGACGAGCATAAGCGGTGCCGAGATTGATCAGCCGCGACGGGTCGCGGGCATTGAGGGTGGTGTCGCCGGTCAGCTTGGCGACTGCGGCATGATTTTCGCCAGCGCGCAGCTCGGCATAGGCGACCGGCAGTGCCGTCGAATCGGCTTGCGGGCCGGTGACAACGATGATCGATTGCGCGGCAGCCGGGCTTGCAAAGGCCAGCGCGACCAGCGGCAGCAATATTTTTTTCATCTCTCTATCCCCTCGAAAACTTTAGCCGATTTTCTCCCTCATCGTCAGAAAAGTCAATGTTTTCGGCGGTTTGTAACACTCGTGTCACAATCAGCGATTATGCTAACCGCAAGGCGTATTATAAGTCAGGATTTTCAGAATCTTGGCCTTCGCGACTCGGTGTCACAATTTCGCGGTGCCGGCTGTCACAATTGCGCCCGCTGAAAATAAATTTCCGCCCCGGTGCATTTTGCGCCGCTGATTCGCGTGTCCGCGGCACTCGGCGGAACGCGCGGCAATTGCGATATAAAGAAAAGTTTATATTTGATCGGCGACGCGCTTTGAGCTAGGGCGCGCAACATAATTACCCACTTTTCGGGGCCGCTCGCCTGCGGCCGAACCTCGCCTACAGGAGACAGACCGTGGCCACTCTCGCCGCCGATACCCGTGATTATGTCGTTGCCGACATCAGCCTTGCCGATTTCGGTCGCAAGGAAATCAACATCGCCGAAACCGAAATGCCGGGCCTGATGGCGCTGCGCAGCGAATTCGGCGCGGCGCAGCCGCTGAAGGGCGCGAAGATTGTCGGGTCGCTCCACATGACGATCCAGACCGCGGTGTTGATCGAGACGCTGACGGCGCTCGGCGCCGAAGTCCGCTGGGCGACGTGCAACATCTTTTCGACGCAAGACCATGCCGCCGCCGCGATCGCCGCGACGGGCGTGCCGGTGTTCGCGATCAAGGGCGAAAGCCTGGCCGATTATTGGGATTATGTTGGTCGCATCTTCGATTGGGGCGTCGAAGCGGGCGAGACCTGCAACCTGATCCTCGACGATGGCGGCGACGCGACGATGTTCGCGCTGTGGGGCGCGAAGCTCGAGGCCGGACAGGACATGCCGGCGCCCGAGAATGAAGAAGAGATCGAGATGCAGCGCGCGCTGAAGGCGTTTGTCGCGGCGAACCCCGGTTACCTGACCAAGACGGTCAAGGCGATCAAGGGCGTATCCGAAGAAACGACGACCGGCGTCCACCGCCTGTACCACATCGCCAAGAAGGGCGAGCTGCCCTTCCCCGCGATCAACGTCAACGACAGCGTCACCAAGTCGAAGTTCGACAATCTTTATGGCTGTAAAGAGTCGCTGGTCGACGCCATCCGCCGCGGCACCGACGTGATGCTTGCGGGCAAAGTCGCGACCGTCGCCGGCTTCGGCGACGTCGGCAAGGGCTCGGCGCAGTCGCTCCGCAACGGCGGCGCGCGCGTTCTCGTTACCGAAATCGACCCGATCTGCGCACTGCAGGCGGCGATGGAGGGCTTTGAGGTCGTGACGATGGACGAAGCCGTCAAGCGCTCGGACATCTTCGTCACCGCGACCGGCAATGCCGACGTGATCACCGCCGAACATATGGCGGCGATGAAGAATATGGCGATCGTCTGCAACATCGGCCACTTCGACAGTGAGATCCAGATCGCGGCGCTCGCCAATTACAAGTGGACCGAAGTGAAGCCGCAGGTCGACCTGGTCGAATTCCCCGATGGCAAGCAGATCATCATCCTGTCGAAGGGCCGCCTGGTCAACCTCGGCAACGCGACCGGCCATCCGAGCTTCGTGATGTCGGCGAGCTTCACCAACCAGACGCTGGCGCAGATCGAGCTGTGGACCCGCGCCGAGCAGTACGGCAACGACGTGTACGTCCTGCCCAAGCATCTCGACGAAAAGGTCGCGGCGCTGCACCTCGACAAGCTGGGCGTGAAGCTGAGCCAGCTGACCCAGAAGCAGGCCGATTATATCGGCGTGCCGGTCGAAGGGCCGTTCAAGCCCGACCACTACCGCTATTGATGAACGCGACGCCGGGCTGGCATCTTGTGCCGGCCCGGTTCGTCAGCTTTCGGCCAGATCGCCCAGCGCATCCTTCAGCGGCTGGAGCCAGCTTTCATAATTTCGCCATTGATCGACCGCATCGCGGTTGATCGGGCGGCGCACCTGCTCGGCGCTCGGCGTTCGCACCGGGCGCTTGTTCGCGTGAAAATTGAGGCAGGCGCCCTCGAACGGCAATTCCAGATAGGCGAGCAAGCCGCGGATTTCGCGTTCGGGATCGTCGATCAGCCGTTCGTGGACCAGCCGGTACACCGACCCCGGCAACACCCGATCCACATGATCCATGAAACGGACATAGTCGCGATAATATCGCCCCATGTCGGACAGCGAATAGGCAAAACCCTGACCGCGGGCAAAATGCTGTTTGAAATTGGCAAAGCAGCACGCCATCGCGGCACGCCGCGCGTCGATGATCTTCGCGCCCGGAAACAGGGTGTGGATCAGCCCGATATTCAGCCAGTTGTTCGGCAGCTTGTCGATCATCCAGGGCTTGCCGGTCTGTCGATGCTGCGCCGCCGAGCGCAGATAATGGGCGGCCAGCCTGTCAATGGCGTCGGCGGGAAGCGACGCCAAGATCTGCGGATATTTGGCGACCTGGTCGGACCAGCGGTCGGCGACGATCTTTTGGGTGATCAGCGGGATATAGGGGAGTTCGGCAGTGCCCTCGACCTGACTGTGCGAGGCGAGTATCTGTTCGACCAGCGTCGATCCCGCACGCGGCATGCCAACGATGAAGATCAGCCTGGCGCCCGCATCGCCGAAGCCTTTCGTCGCGGCGAAATAGTCGGCATCGAAAAAGGCGATCGAGTCCGCGACCTCGTCGGTCATCGCCTGCGCGTCGTAGCGCAATTCGGCGCGGCGGATGCGGTTGGCGGTCGCATAATGGTCGAACGACCGTTCAAAATCGCGCGCATCCTCATAGGCTTTGCCGAGCGCGAAGTTCAGCTGCACCTGACCGGGATCGGTATCGGGCAGGGCGGCGGCGAGGTCGAGCATCGCCTGGAGATCGGCGGCGTCGAACGATACGCGCTTCAGATTGGCCAGCCCCCACCAGGCTTCGGCGCGACGCGGATCGAGCGAAAGTGTGCCCCGAAAGGCCGCGACGCTTTCGTCGTAGAGGCCCATTGTCTTGCAGACATTGCCGTAGCTGACCCAAAGCCACGGCTGGTCGGGTTGCTGCGCGAGCGCCTGTTCATGCGCCGCCAGTGATCGGTCATAGGCGCCAATCTGCCCCAGCGTGGCGAGCTTGGTGCTGAGGGCGATGCGGTTCTGCGGATCAAGCGCCAGCACTTCGTCGAGCAGGAACAGGCCGTCGCCAAAATCGCTGGTGCGAAACAGCGCGCGCGCAAGGTTGGTCTTTGCGTCGGCAAAGTCCGGCGAGACGGCGATCGCTTCGCGAAACAGCCGCTGCGCCTCGGGGTAAATGCCCAGCCTGACCGCGATTTCGCCAAGAATGCACAGCGCCGCGACATTGGTGGGGGAGCTTTTCAGAAGCGGCCGCACGATGGCTTCGGCCTGCGTCAATTGTCCGGTCATCAGCAGGCGGCTCGCCTGCATGATCGCAGGCGCTTGGGCCTCCTCGGCGACAGCGTGAGAGTCGAGGTCTGCGGCCGCCCTGTGCTCGCCGGCTGCGCGAAGTGCCGCGGCCTCGTCGCGTATGTCGGCGACCCTGGTGGAGATGCGATCCATCATGATCCCTGTGTTCGCAGCGTCCCGGCCATTGGTGGCGTAGTAGCTGCGGCTTAGTCATAAAAAAAAGGCCGGGGCAAGCCCCGGCCAAATTTTCGAAATCGGCGCCGGTCACATCTTGGCGGTGAACCCGGCATAGAAGAAGCGGCCGCGGTTCGAATAGATGCCGCTGCCACCGCCGGCGCCGCTCAACCCGAACGGCGGGTCGCGATCGAACGCATTGTCGACGCCGCCATAGAAGGTGAATTTTTCGGCGACGTCGAAGCCCATCCGGAAGTCATGATACCAGACCGCCGGATAATATTTGAAGCCGTCGGCAAAGGCGTCGGCATTCTGCGGCGGGCGCCCCTGAACGCTGTTGTAGTTTTCCCAGGCGCCGTTCGACATCTTGCCGATGTAGCGGGCGCGGTATCCGAAGGTGAACGGACCCGAGACCAGCGATGCGTTGAGGTTGAAGGCATGCTGCGGATCGCCCAATTCGCCGTTGATGCGATCGGCGCGGCCGGGGTCGGTCGGCGACAGGAACGAGTTGTTCTTGAGCGCCATGGTGTAGATGCCGCCGAGCGAGATCTTGCCGAAATTGTCGATCTGGCGGTCGTAACGTGCTTCGAAATCGATGCCGGTAACTTGCAGTTTTGCGTAGTTCAGCGGCACGACCTGCAGGCTGTTTTCCAGGATGCGCCCCGGAATTTCGCCGCGCGGACCGCCACCGGCGCCAGCACGCGAGAACAGCGCGCAGAACTGGTTGTTCAGCGAGGCCGCATCGTAGCAGGCGTTGAGGATGCCCTGCGCCGACGGTGCGGTGATCACGTCCTTGACGGTGATGTTGTAATAGTCCGCCGAAAAGGTGAAGCCCGGAATGAAGTCGGGGGTGAAGACGCCGCCGAGCGTGTAGGAATCGGAGGTTTCTTCGCCGAGATTTGTGTTGCCGCCCGACAGGAAACCGATCGACGAGGTATAGACATAATCATAACCCGCCGGCACGCCATCCGCCGTACAGTTCGCGGCGCGCGTCGAGGCGCCGGTGCCGACGTTACGCGCCGAGCAAGGATCGACCACCGTCGCGAAATTCTGCCCCAGCGGGGTGTAGAGGTCCGCCAGATTGGGGGCGCGAACCGCGCGCGAATAGTTGCCGCGCAAGCGCAGCGACCGGAACGGCGCCCATTCGATGCCACCGTTGTATGCGAACACCGTGCCGGTTGAGCCGCGATAGTCGGCGACGCGTGCCGCGGCCGAAACCGTCAGCTCCTGGAAGAACGGCGTGTCCTTGAGGATCGGCAGCCGGATTTCGGCATAGGCTTCTTTCACCTCGAAGGCCGGCGGGTTGAACTGCGGAATGGCGTTATAGAAGGTCATCCCGGCTGCAGTCGCCGCGTCCTGGACGTAATCGGCTGTTTCGCGGCGATACTCGGCGCCGATTGCAAAGCCGACCGGCCCCCCCGGCAGTTCGAACCATTTGCCGCTGTCGCCCGACATGAAGGCGCTGACCACGAATTGCGAAATCTTGCCCTTCGCCAGCGAGTCTTGCAGCAGATAATTGCGCGCCGCCTGGGTTACATTCCCCGAACCGAACAGGTTTACAGGAACGCAGGCCGCGACATCAGCCGCCAGTTGCGACGCGGCATAGGTCGGATTCGCGGCGACTTCGAGCGCGACGCGGGCCGCAGGATCGATCGACGCGCGGCATACGACATTGCCGTTGGCGACTCCATTCTGGAACAAGCCCTGATCGACCGCGTCGATCGCCAGCAAATAGCGCTGGAGGTTGACGTTGCCCAAGATGGCCGTGCTTTCCCGGAATTCGCCGTAGTTGGCCGAAACTTCATAGTTCCAGCCGTCGTTGAACTCGCCGCGAACACCCAGTACCGCGCGATAGGTTTCGCGCCGCGCGCGCTCTTCGCGGTTGGTCAGGTCGACGGCATTTTTCAGGAAGGTAAAGCCGGTCTGGTCGGCGTCAGGGATGCCGTCTGGGGTGTCGTTGCCGGCCCCATCATAATAGTCGCCATAATAGTCGCGGATGATCGGCTTGGCCTGATTGTTCAGATAGGGGTTTTGCGTGAAGAAGCGTTCGCGCGGCGACCCGGTCGCGCCGGTAAAGAACGGACCCGACGCATTGCCGAGCGAGTCGGTGCGGACATATTTTGCTTCAATGAAAGGCACAAAGCCGGGGCTGATTTCGAAATGCCCGATCAGATTGGCGCTATACCGGTCGAGGGTCGGGGTCAGGCCGAACTGCGTGCCGTCACGGAAATTGTCGCCATTGCCGCCGAGGTAGGCGGGGAAGGGCGGCCGACCGGTCTGGGCACCCGTTTGCTGGACCAGCGTCCCGTTGGGCTGGAACAGGAACGGCGTATAGCTCGACCCGCCCAGATACGACAGGAAGGTGCCGCCATTGCTGTAGGTGCCGCTGCGAATATCGCGATAGAACAGGGCGTCGGGGGTGCCGTCGCTGCCGTTTACCGAACCCGCCGGATCGGTATCGACCGTGATAAAGCCGTCATTCTGACGCAGGTTGGGGCGACCCGAGGCGTAAAAATCGTCCTGCCGCGCATATTCCAGATTCAGGGCAATATTGCCGCGTCCGTCGGCGAAATTCTTGCCGGCCAGCAGGCTGGCATAATAGGAACCCGCGTCACCATATTTGCTGATGCCGCCCTGGCCGCGCAGCTGAAGGCCTTCGTAGCTGTCCTTGAGGATGAAGTTGACAACCCCCGCCAGCGCGTCCGAACCGTAAATGGCTGAATTGCCGCCGGTGACCACATCGACGCGCTCGATCAGGTCGGTCGGGAAGGTGTTGGTGTCGGGCGACACCGCGTTGGACAGCACGTCGGAACCGACATGGCGACGACCGTTGACGAGCACCAGCGTGCGCTGCGTGCCAAGGCCGCGAAGATCGAGCAGGTTGAGGCCCGAGGTGCCGAGGAAGCGCGTCGAGTTCGACTGGCTGAATGTGCTGCGCAGCGCCGGCAGTTCGTTCAGCGTGTCGCCAACCGACGTGTTGCCGCGTTCGAAAAACTCATCGCCGGAAATCGAAACGACGGGAACCTGTGATTCCAGATTGGGGCGGCGGATACGCGACCCCGTGACGACGATCGCCTCGCCCGGATTGGCGCTGTCGGCCATTTCGTCGGCGGCGGGGGCGACCTCGGTCTCGTCCGTCTGTGCAAAGGCCGGCGTTGCCAGCATCACAGCCATTGCCGAAAGGCTGGCCAAACCCAGATTCCGTCGCGACCGCGGCGCGGCCCACTGTTCATTGTTCATTTCAGTTTCCCCGGTTTTTTTCGTTCTGACCGCATTTTGCCGCATTGGGCGTTTACAAAAGGTCAAGCCGATGACGTTTCGCAACTGCCCCGATTCCCGGGCTTAATGCTGCCGAACCCGAATCGTCCCAAAGCTGCACACGCAAGTCAAGCAAATTGCGTTAAAATACCCTACCGGTACATCATGGTCAGCCGCGAGCTGCGAGCCACCGTGACGCGCGGTGCAGTCGCTCCGGCGCCTAGCGATTGAAACCCTCGGGGACAGTCGATAGGGCGAGCCGATGGCCCACCGCCGCTCTTGCCCGTCCACCCGCCTCGCGGCGCCCCCTCTATGACGCTGTCGTCGGGGGCGCTCTTTGCGTTGGGCCTGTTCGCAGCGCTCTGGTTGCTCGCCGGTTTGTGGGCGGTCGGGCGCGGGATTGCCATGCAGCGGCGCGCGGCGTTTGTGGCGGGGCAGGCTGAGCGGCTTGCCAGTCTGGTCGAGGCGTCGCCGCAATTGCCGGTCATTATCCGCGCCGACTGGCGGATCGAGGCAAGCGAGAAATTGGGGCGCTGGCTGGGGCTGGAGCAAGGGCCGCGGAATTTCGATGAATTGCGTGGGCTCGGCAGCGGGCTCGATCCCGACGGCCATGACGCGCTGCGCCAGGCGATCCTCGGCGCGCAGCG
>JAEMRT010000232.1:0-947 GCA_016463225.1 Sphingopyxis sp.
GGCCCGCCAACGGCGGGCGTCTCGAAGGATGGCCACAAGCAACATCGCTCCCATATGCGATTGCGCTGCAGTGAGGATAGCCGGCCTGCTCAGTTGAGCGCGCAGCATCTCTTGTCCCGAGCCGCATGGGCATGGCTCGTTGCGGCCGATCAGCTCTTTGTCGAGCTGCCTCGCGTCGCGCGGTAGTCGGGACAGGGGCGCGCTCTTGATCCCGTCGAAGACAGAAGCGCTAGGCTGCTTCCTCCTCGAACGAGGTGTAGATCCGGCCGGCGGGATCAACGACCTGAACGTCCCAGCACCCGTCCTCGACCAGCTCCCTGGCTTTCTTGAGCGCCGCGGCGAGTGAAGGCCGCTTCAGGCTGACGATGCCCGCCGTGTCGAACCCCTTGATTTCAAACATGCCGCTCCTCCGCTTTTGGGAAAGCGTACACGTTTTCGACGGGATGTCAGCGGGTTTGTGGCGAAGGAGTATTCCAAGTGCTGCTACCCGCAAACCCACACCGGTAGGACAGCTCAAAGTGCAATTGGATTGCGCGCATTTGGCTACCTTTGCCCTCTTGATATTCTTCTGCGTGCATTTCAATATCGGCACTTAGCCTGGATTTCTGATCAATCTTTTTGCGAAATCTGCAGGAGCAGATTGGGAGGAGCATTTTGCCGAAAAACCACTCATTGGTACCTTGCGAGATACTTCATATCGATACGGAGAAATCCCAAGAGTTCTTCGGCCGCTTCAAGTGCAGTGAGCAGGAAAAGTCGAACTGTCAGGAGTACGTCAGTGATGTTTTCGCGAAGTGTTGCGCAAACCACGGAGGGGAAGTTCGTCATTGGGAAGGCGACGGAGGCTTCGCGCTTTTTCGTGCGGCTAAAGATTCCGGAAGATCTATCGCCGCCGCTCGGGAGTTCTTGGCCGAGCTCCAAGCGCTAACCTTTCAAACCGCTTCCAC
>JAEMRT010000232.1:957-2403 GCA_016463225.1 Sphingopyxis sp.
CTTTGGGCAAAGAGGCCAATCCCGAAGAAGCTCGTCGACGGTTCCGGATAAAGGCGCATTTTGGTCTTGTTTATCTGAATGATGCTGGCGTCGACGCGGGGCGAGCCGCTGATTTTGACGCCTTCTTAAAGAATGAAAGAAAGCTTGCGCCCCTGACGGACGAGCTTTTCATTACAGACAAGCTTTGGGAGCAGCTCGGTAATCGCGCGCGAGACCAATTCGTGCAGCACGCGCCCAAACGTTCATATGGAAGCCTTAAAACGGCACTACATCGTCTCAAAGCTGAATTCGGTCCGTCCCAAGCGCCTATCCCCTTTGCGCTCGGTGAAATGAGCAGTGGTGAGACCGCCTTCTTGAAGTCTCAACTAGACAATCAACTGTTGATCTCTTCTGCACGCAACATCATTACGACCACTCTAATGCGTGAAATGGCCGAAACGAATACTCGGTCGTTCTCAGCTGACAAGCTCCGCGACTTAACCTTACATAGCATTCACTATTATCTTCGAAACGTTAGTCCTTCGCCGGAGTTCAACCTTGTTTATTGGAGGCTAGTGCCGACCGCTCCAGCGAATCGCCTAAAAAGTGTTTTGGTGTACCCTTCACGCGGTGTCTTCAAGTCCCGCGTAGTTGATTGCGACGATACAAGATATCAGGTCGCACGTGCGTTTATCTCCGGACGCCTATTATAACGGAGGATGTAGTTGAGTCGCGCAACTTGCGGGAGTGGCTTGACTTTGATCAGGCTCAAGCTGATCGCGATCGTGGTCTTTACTCTTCCATGCAGCTGCCGGTCTATCGAGCGACGAATGATCTTGGAAAATTCACGAAGAAAAAGGTAATGGCGGTCTTGAGTATTGACTGCGACAAGCCGGGTTTCTTCCAGCCCAAAAATTCGGATTTGTGGCGACTTAGCTTTATTGGGTTTCTTGCCAACCTCGCTCTAGCGGAACAAATGAACCTTCCCAACGTTCATCCGCACTTAGATCCAGGAGGATCCAATGCGTGACGCGTCCAATGGCGATCGGGCGGCCCGAGAGGCCGTAAGGGGCGGCGCCAATCGTGCTATGGCAACGATCGAAAAAGCATTTATTAAGAATGGTTCCGGTCGATACGTCAGCCTTAAGGTTGATCAGGCTCATTTGAGCGATCGCCCCGTATCCGTATCCCCAGGTCCGGCTCAGAAGCGCGCCACAGGCGAATAGGTTGTTCACCAAAACGGTGGCAGCGCGCACTTGCGCGAACCCAACGCACGTGCCGGCACTCAAAAACAATTAGTGAGTACTACTGCCCTTTCTTGGAGCCCGGATTAGTTACGAGAGTGCCGATCTGTAACTACAATCGCAGAAACTCGACGTTCACGGTCAGCTCGGTCTCAAGCCAGCGGGATGGCGGCGACCCGCAGACAGGGGCGGCACTGATAGGCATGCTCCGCGGGAAGCGTGA
>JAEMRT010000156.1 GCA_016463225.1 Sphingopyxis sp.
AACTCAAGCATATCGACATCGCCAACCTCTCGGTTTCGTCCGCCAACATGCGCGGGATCACGAAGAAGCCGGACCTGACCAACATCCTGCCATCGGTGCGGGCGCGCGGCATCCTCGTGCCGCTGATCGTCCGGCCCGGTGCCGAAGACGGCAGCTACGAGATCGTCGCGGGCAAACGTCGCTATCATGCGGCGCTCACCGTTGCCGAGGAGCAGGACGGCATCGACCCTCTGCCCTGCGCCGTGATGGAAGCGGGTGACGACGCCGCGGCGCTTGAAGCCTCGCTGATCGAGAACATCGCGCGTCTTGATCCCGACGAGGTGAACCGCTGCGAAGCCTTTACCCGGCTTGTGCGCGAAGGGCGGAGCGTCGAGGACATCGGCCTGACCTTTGGGCTGACCAGCTTGCAGGTGAAGCGGACGCTGGCCATCGGCAATTTGCTGCCCCGCATCCGCAACCTCTATCGGGCCGAGAAGATTGATGTCGTCACTATGCGGCATCTGACCCTCGCCACCAAGGTGCAGCAGCGCGACTGGCTGGACCTTGTCGATTGTCCCGAGAAACACGCCCCGACCGGCGCGCAGTTGAAAGCGTGGTTGTTCGGCGGCAGCGCGATTGCGACCAAGGCGGCGCTGTTCGACCTTGCAGGTTACGAGGATGCGATCATTTCCGACCTGTTCGGCGACGATCGCTATTTTGCCGGCGCGCACGATTTCTGGACGGCGCAGATGGCAGCAGTCGAGGACCGGGCCAAAGCCTATCACGAGGCGGGCTGGTCCGAGATCGTCGTCATGGAGCGTGGCGCCTATTTCAATTCATGGGAGCATGACCGTTGCCCAAAGAAGAAGGGCGGCAAGATTTTCGTGTCGGTCAGCCATCGCGGCGAGGTCGCCTTCCACGAGGGCTATATCACCATGAAGGAAGCCCGGCAGCGCGCCAAGGGCGAAGCGGGTGCCGACACGCCAAAGCCCGTGCGTCCCGAGGTCAGTGCCGCGCTTGGCAACTATATCGATCTCCACCGCCATGCCGCCGTGCGCGCATCGATCTTGTCCGAACCGGGCGTGGCGCTGCGCTTGATGGTGGCCCATGCCATCGTCGGGTCGCCGCTGTGGCGGGTCGATATCGAACGGCAGTGCGCCGCCAGCGATGCCATTGCTGAGAGTGTCGAGGTGTCGGCGAGCGAGGCGGCGTTCGATGCGAAGCGCCGGGAGGTGCTTACCACGCTCGGCTTCGATCCCGAGACGCCCACGGTGGTTGGCGGCTATGACGGTGAGTACGGTATCGCGGGCCTGTTCACGCAATTGCTGGCGCTGTCCGATGAAGCGGTGATGGGCATCCTACCCGTCGTCATTGGCGAGACGCTGGCGGTCGGTAGCGCCGGGGTCGATATGCTGGGCCAGTTGCTTGGCACCGACATGCGGACCTGTTGGCAGGACACCACCGTGTTGCCCGACTTGATCCGCGACAAGCAATTGCTCACTGCCATTGTCAGCGAGGTTGCGGGCGCCGATGTCGCGGAAGCCAACGCCGAGGCCACGGCCAAGGTGCAGCGCGGCATTCTCATTGATTGCCTCACCGGCGGTAATGGCCGCGAAAAGGTCGAGGGTTGGCTCCCCCGCTGGTTTGCCTTTCCGCCGACCGGTTACACGGAGTGCGGCGGCATCGGGTGCGTCGAGCGGTCCGAGCGCATCGCCCCGCTGTTCGTCCCGGCAGAGGCCGAGGAAGAACCGGAGATGCGCCACGCAGCGTGATCGACTTCCGCAATCATCATTGGGGGAGCGGCTGCGCCCGCTCCCCCAAATTTTTGGCCCGGCGCAAAGCGCCGGGCAATCTGTCCTTGCCAAAGCGGGCGAACTTCCCGAAGATTCTCGGACACATGCGAACCGACGTCGATCATCTTCCTGCCTCGAAGCAGCGCGAGCTTGAGCGCATCGTCGAGATATTGTTCGACGAATTCGGTCAGGCGACCGAAAATGCGACCGGGCGCCGCAAGGGCGCCCGCATCCTGAAAATCATCCTGTTCGGCAGCCATGCCCGCGGCGATTGGGTCGATGCGCCGCTGTCGGCGAACCAGTATAAATCCGACTACGACATCCTCGTCATCGTCAGCCAGAAGGAGCTGACCGACCGCGCCGCCTATTGGGCAAAGGCCGAGGAACGCCTGATCCGTGCTTACACGATCGAAAAGACGCTGAGGACTCCGGTCAATTTCATTGTCCATTCCCTGCACGAAGTGAACGATGGGCTCGCGCATGGCCGTGTCTTCTTCATGGAGGTCGCAAAGGATGGCATCGCGATTTACGAAGCCGATGACCGGGAACTTGCAACGCCGAAGCCGAAAACGCCAGAAGAGGCGCTGGCTACCGCCAAAGAGTATTTTGATGACTGGCTGACCAGCTCGCAGGACTTCTATGATCAGGCGAAGCACGCGATGGAGAAAGGGCGCGGCAAGATAGCAGCTTTTGAACTTCATCAGGCCACTGAGCGCCTGTACGCTTGTCTATTGCTCACGGTGACATATTACTCGCCTTACAACCATAATATCGCCTTCCTGCGCTCACTCGCCGAAGGGCTTGATCGGCGCCTCTATGGCATCTGGCCGGAGGACACACACCGCGAACGCGCTATGTTCCAGAAGCTGAAAGAAGCGTACACGAAGGCAAGATATTCAAAACATTACAATATCAGCGGGGAAGAACTGATTTGGCTCGGCGCGCGCGTCGAGGAGCTTGGTCGTGTCGTGCATCAGGTCTGTTCCGAACGCATAGCCCAACTTGAAGTGGCAGCCCGCAGATAGGCCGGAACGGCAAATTTGGGGTGGAGAGCTGCCATTCGGAGTCGCTGAGCGCGGAAGGCGGTTTGCATTCGAGGCTAGTTGCGACCGTTCGGCAGAACAGGTACAAAAAATCGGGGGAGGGCCGCTGATGACACGCATCGGTCAGTATCATCGGTACACGTTTGAGTTCGCACTGATTGCGGCGGTGGCGCTGATAACCGTCCTCGGCTTCTGGGACATCTATGTCGGGCCGAAGGCGAACGCGCAGCCTCACCACCACCTTCATATCGCAACTGCTTTCATGTGGATGGGCCTCGTGCTGATCCAACTCCTGTTCATCGCTGGCGGAAATCGCGAGATGCACCGGCGAATTGGACTGGCGATACTGGTTGCCGGCCCGCTTTTGGTCGGCACGACGGCGGCGCTCTCAGTTTTTTCGGCCTACAAGGGTGTTGTTTCAGGAGAAGGTGACTTCCTGATCATTCAGAACGTCATGATAACGGTCGAACTGGGACTTCTCATTTTCCTCGCGTTCCTGTTGAAACGTAGCAGGAAATTACATGCATCGCTGCTGATGAGCACGACAATCCTTTTCATGGGTGTCGCCCTATTCTTCGCGTTGATAAGCTTCGTGCCCCAGTTCAAGATCGAGGGTCCGGAAACATTCTACCGATTTCAAACTGCCGCCACGACAGGGCAAGCCATTTGTTTTGTTGTGGGCCTTCTGTTTTTCCTCAGGGATCGCAGAAACGGTTGGCCTTTCCTGTTCGCAGCGGCGTGCTTCCCAGCAAATGAGGCCATCCGATCGTTGCTCGCGAGGTTCGACCTGATCGATCCGCTGACACGAATCGTTGGATCGGCGAACCAATCACTGACTTTCATTGCCACCTTCGCGCTTCTGTTTTCGCTCTTGGCAGTAACGGTGTTGCCGACCGGACGGCAGCCTCAACCGGCCTGACCCAGAAAGTCGGCTATCGGTCGATTCCGGAACTGCAACTTTTGCCCAAACGCCTCCCGCTACTCGACTTGTTCCGACTCCCAGATTCTGACATAATCAGAGCCACGGGATGGAGTGACTGGCGGTCATCCCGAGGATAACCCTGCCAGGCATCATGTAGGTTCGGCCGCCATGGTCGGGCAGTTGCTGTAAGCCGCAAGAGCGGCGTCACACAGCGGACACCGCTTGCACATCCGCGCGTCAACGCGCGGACCGCCGCTGTGCGAGCTTACCATGACCACCCCACTGAACGACGTTTACGCGCGCGATATCGTAATGGCGCGCGTCGGCCATCTTGTCCGCCGCAAGCAGCGCGAGATCGAACGGGTCACGCGCATTCTGCGTGCCTTCTTCGATCCGGGTCAGGTTCAGGCACCCGAGCCCGGCCAGATCAAACGCATTATCCTGATCGGTCCCTATGCACGGAGAAATTGGTACGAAGACCGACGAACGATCGACTTTTCCGATTATGAGTTCTGGATCGTCGTCAACCATCCGCTGTTCACCGACGAACGCTGCTGGCAGCGCGCCCGCGATGTCATCGGCCGCGAACTTGGCGACCGCTGCGCGGTCGATCTCGAAATCTTCGCCAAGTCCGACATCCGCGTCGCGAAAGCGGAGCGCGACACCTTCATCCTCGACCGGATCGAAGCGGGCATCACTCTCTATCGCGCATCGCGTGATGCGCCGCTTGGTGCACGCGACGGCGGGAGGGCGCAGCCATGACGCTCCAACCTCCTATGGCGGCGTTCCAAGCCACGCTCCCCGCCGAACATGCGCGTTTACTCCGCTACTTCAACCGGCGCGTCGGCCGCGAAGCAGCTCCCGACATGGTGCAGGAAGTGTTCGCACGCATGTTCGGCAGCGGGGCATTGGACCGGATCGACAATCCCCCCGCGTATCTGACGCGGATCGCGCGTAACCTGTTGATCGACCGCGCACGCCAAAAGCGGCGCGACTGCTCCATATTCTTTCCGCTCGACGAAAACCGCGACGCCGCGTCGCGTGCCGAACAGACATGGCGGATCGAAGCGGTGGATCTGCTGCGGCTGTATCGGCAAGCGGTTCGCGCAATGCCGCCCAAGACGCGGCGCGTGTTCGTGATGCACCGGCTTCGCCGCATGACCTACAAACAGATCGCCGAGCAGGTCGGGATCAGCATTGCGACGGTCGAATATCACATGATGCGCGCGCTCGTGCTGTGCCGCGCCGCGATTGCGGAGCAATGGTGATGCGCTGGACCATTTGGCGACAGCGCGAACCGCGGCGTCGTCCATTGGCGGCACCAAGCGATGCGCGCATTGCGCGGGCTGAGGCCGCCATCGCCGGGTTGCCGGAACTCACGCGCGAGGTGTTCTTCATGCACCGCTTCGAAGATTTGAGCTACGAGCGCATTGCGCGGCGCCTCGACATCGACATCAAGGAGGTCGAGCGCCATATAGCGGCAACGCTGATCGCACTGCGCCGCGCCTTGAAAGACCTGGATTAGCGGCGCGGCGGATCGAGCGGCGCGGCGGCTGCGGCTTCGCTCTCGAAAGCGCGAGCGCCGCGCTTGCGCCAAAGCGCGGCAGCATGGGCGCCGTCATCACTGCGCAGCTTGTCGGCAACCCAGAGGAACGCGCCATAGAGCATCGCGCGATTATCGTCGGTCAGATCGACGAGCCCCGCTTTCGCAACGAGGCCGCCGAGTTCGATCAACTGCCGCGTGCGTTCGCGTCGCTTGATCTGCCATTCGCGCATGCCGGTGCGCGCCTGCACAGCATCAAGCCGATGCCGCATTGCGAGCAGGCGTCGTGTCATTCGCTGCGCCGCGATCAGTTCCTGCCGCAGCTTTCCGCGCGCCACGCTGAAAGAACCCCGCGCCCGCCTTGCGCCAGCCCTCCTTCGCGTTTGTATCTTTCGTCGCGGCCGCACCGAGCAACGCGCCGGTCAGTATGTCGGCATCGAGCGCATCGGCGCCGGTGGCTATGACGAGTTCGCCGAGCTGCCGAACGCGGCGTTCCTTGAGGGTCTTCGCCTTGGCCTCGAGCGCCTTCAATTCCGAATCGATATCGCGGGGTTTGCGCATGTCGCATCTCCAAGTTGGGGTGATGGCCCCATCATAGGGATGCGCCTTCCGATGCGCAGCAAGGTCGTCGGGACGGTGTGGCACAGCCTAGTCCCTCCGCGGATTTTTCCGTGTGAGGGCGCGCTTATACGTCGTGCCGACGTGGCTTTTGAAGTGTAGATGGATGGCCGCAATGGCGATCTTCCATCTCTCAGTCAAAATCATCAGCCGCGCCGCCGGACGGAGCGCCGTGGCAGCCGCGGCCTATCGTTCGGCCGAGCGGCTGCAAGATGAACGGCTCGACCGTGCTCATGACTTCACCAACAAATCGGGTGTCGTGCATTCGGAAGTGCTTCTCCCCGATAATGCGCCCGATCAATGGCGCGACCGCGAACGCCTGTGGAATGACGTCGAGGCGTTCGAAAAACGCAAGGACGCGCAGCTTTCCCGCGAAATCGAGTTCGCGATCCCGCGCGAGATGAACCAGCAACAGGGCATCGAGCTTGCCCGCGACTTCGTCAGCCGAGAGTTCGTTGACCACGGCATGGTCGCCGATCTCAATGTCCATTGGGACATCGGCGCCGACGGGCTCGCCAAACCCCACGCCCATGTGATGTTGACGATGCGCGAGATCGTCGTCGGCGAGGATGGCGAAGCGGGCTTCGGTCAGAAGGTCCGCGAGTGGAATCGCACAAGCCAAGTCGAGCAATGGCGCGAGCGCTGGGCAAGCCATGTCAACGAGCGCCTCGCCGAACTCGATATCGATGCGCGCATCGATCACCGCAGCCTTGCTGCACAGGGCATCGAGCTTGAACCGCAGGACAAGATCGGCCCCGCGGCATCGCGCATGGGGGACCGCGGGCTTGAGGCCGAGCGGCTTGCCGACCATCGGGAGATCGCCCAGCGCAATGGCGAGCGGATCATCGCTAACCCGCGCCTGGCATTGGACGCGATCACGCACAGCCGAGCGACCTTCACCAATCGCGACCTCGCCATGTTCGCGCACCGCCACAGTGACGGGCGCGACCAGTTCAATGCCGTCGTGGGCGCGGTCCGGTCTTCTCCCGACCTGATCGAACTCGGCAAGGACGGACGCGGCGAGGATCGGTTCACCTCGCGCGATATGATCGAGACCGAGCAGCGGCTCCACCGCGCCGCCGAAGTCATGGCAGTGCGAAAAGGACATCGCGTGTCTGACGCCGCCCGAGACGCTGCGCTGGCGCGCGCATCGGAACGCGGCCTGCATCTGACGGGCGAACAACGCGCCGCGTTCGACCATGTGACCAATCGCGGCGACCTGAGTATCGTTGTTGGCTATGCCGGGACCGGCAAAAGCACGATGCTCGGCGCGGCGCGCGACGCTTGGGAAAGTGCAGGACTGAACGTGCGCGGTGCGGCGCTGTCGGGCATCGCCGCCGAAGGGCTGGAGCATGGCTCGGGCATTGCCTCGCGGACCATCGCCAGCCTCGAACATGGCTGGGCGCAGGGCCGCGATCTGCTTACGACGCGCGACGTACTCGTCATCGATGAAGCGGGGATGGTCGGGACGCGGCAGATGGAGCGCGTGCTATCACACGCCGCCGATGTTGGCGCCAAGGTCGTGCTGGTCGGCGATCCGCAGCAGCTGCAATCGATCGAAGCGGGCGCAGCGTTCCGCGCGATCCACGAACGGCACGGCGGCGCCGAGATCACCGAGGTGCGGCGCCAGCAGGCGGACTGGCAGCGCGAGGCGACCCGCGAGCTTGCCACGGGGCGCACCGGCGAAGCGATCCGCGCTTATGACGACGCGGGCATGGTACACCCCGCGGCGACGCGCGAGGCTGCGCGCGCCGAACTGGTCGATGGCTGGGATCGTGATCGGCAGGCAAGACCGGGCGATACGCGGATCATCCTTACCCACACCAATGACGAGGTGCGCGCGCTCAATGATGCAGCGCGCGATCGGATGCGCGCGGCGGGCGAACTCGGCAGTGATGTCGCGGTCAAGGTCGAGCGCGGTGACCGCGTGTTCGCGTCTGGCGACCGCATCATTTTCCTGCGCAATGAGCGCAGCCTGGAGGTGAAGAACGGAACGCTTGGGGTCGTCGAGCAGGTCGATGCGCGACGCATGACCGTTCGCACCGACGATGGCCGTTCGGTGGCGTTCGACCTCAAAGATTATGCCCATGTCGATCATGGCTATGCGGCGACGATCCACAAGGCGCAGGGCATGACGGTGGATCGCACCCATGTGCTCGCTACGCCGGGTATGGACAGTCATTCGGCCTATGTCGCGCTGTCGCGCCACCGCGGCGCCGTCGATGTTCATTATGGCCGCGACGACTTCAAGGATCAGGGCAAGTTGATCCGCACGCTGTCGCGCGAGCGCGCCAAGGACATGGCGCAGGATTATGCCAGGGCCGATCCGGCACGCCGCTATGCCGAGCAGCGCGGCATCACCTTCCGCGAGCGCGTTGCCGAGAACCTGTCCCGAGCGGGTCGAGGGATTGCAAAGCACGTCCCGGAGAAGGCGCGCAGCATCTTTGCCGGGTTCAAGCCGACCGTGAAGCGGGCGAGCATCGAACAGCGCGATACATCGCTGACCGCCGACACGCGGCGCGCGGTTGAACAATACGCCCGCGCGCAAGCCGACATCGACCGCATGCACGCAAAAGACCTGCCAGTGCTGCGGCACCAGCGCGATGCACTCGCGCGCGCCGGCGATGCTCTGGGCGCGATCGATCCGCACGCGCGAGCCGATCTGGCGTCGGCGTTCGAGCGCCAGCCTGAGCTAGTGGCGCAAGCAGCGCAGGGCCACAGCCAGGCCGCGATCCGTGCGATGCAACTCGAATCAGAAATCCGCACCGATCCCGCCAAGCGCGCCGATCGCTTCGTCGATTACTGGCAGAAACTTCAGCAGCAGCGCAGCCAGTCACTGTCGCGCGGCGAACAGCGCG
>JAEMRT010000057.1 GCA_016463225.1 Sphingopyxis sp.
CCCCCGGCCCCTCCCTGAAAGGGAGGGGAGAATTGACGTCCCCTAAACCCGCCACGGCGGGTACCTCCGATATTCCCCCGCCTGATACAGGCACAGCCGGTTTCCCGCCGGATCGCTGAGCCGCGCCTCGCGCCAGCCCCATTCTTCATCTGTCGGCATCTGCTCGAATCGTACGCCGCGCCGCGCGAGATAGGCCACCCACGCATCGAGTGCCCCGCTCTCCAGATAGGCCGTCGCCCCGCCCGCCGCGCCGTCATCGACGTGGATCGACAGGGTGACTCCATTGGCCGCCTCGAACCGGGCATAGCCATTGTCCGGGCTGTCGACGATCTGTGTCAGCCCCATCTGTTTGTAGAAGGCGACCGACGCCGCATAATCGCTTGCAGGCAAGGTGAATTGATTGAGCGCCGGACCAGTGAACAGCCCGTCGTTGCGCACAAACTGCTGCCCCATCGGGCCATGCCCCGCGCCCAGCCCCGGTGCGCCCATCAGCGCCAGCCGGACAAAATCGCGCGCGCGTGCAATCGCGGGTTCCAGCGGCATGCCTTGCGCCAAACCGCAAGCAATCGCGCTGGCCAGCGTGCAACCGGTGCCATGGCTATGCTTCGTGTCGATCCGCGGCGCCTCCCAGCGCGCGACTTCGCCCTCGCCGGTTTCGAGCAAGCGGTCGATCACCGTCTCGCCCTCGGCATGGCCGCCCTTGATCAGCAGCGAACAGCCATGCGCCAGCACCGCGTCCTCCCCGCCCAGCGCGTCCAGCTCAGGCAAATTGGGCGTCGCGACCATCGCGCGGTCGAGCAAGGCCCGGAACGCATCGATCGTCGCGCTATCGGCGAGCACCGATCCACTGGTCGCCACCATCACCGGGTCGAACACCACCGCCGCCTGCGCCAGATCGGGCCGGGACAGCCGTTCGGCCACCGCCGCCGCAGTTTCGGCGCTGCCGATCATTCCGATCTTGACCGCATCGACGCCAATGTCAGACGCGACGCTGTCGATCTGCTGCAGCACCATCGCGGTCGGCACCGGGTGGACGCCCTGCACCCCCAGCGTGTTCTGCGCCGTGATTGCGGTAATCGCGGTCATCGCATGGCCGCCGAGCATCGTCACCGTCTTGATGTCGGCCTGAATGCCCGCGCCGCCGCCGCTATCCGACCCGGCGATGATCAGGACGCGCGCAGTCACGAAGAAATCTCCACATCCTCGTCACCCCGGACTTGATCCGGGGTCCATGCTGCCGGCGCGGCGATGGATACCGGATCAAATCCGGCATGACGAAGAAAGCAAAGCGTCAAACCTTGTATTTCCGCACCGTCGAGCCGGGGTATTTGGCCAGAATCGCGCCTTCGCGCAGCGGCCGGTCGAGCAGGTCGCCGCCGCAGTTCGGGCAACGCTCGTCCATCCGGTCGGCGCAATTCGCGCAAAAGGTGCACTCCATCGAACAGATGAAGGCGCCATGGACGTTGGCGGGCAGATCGCGGCCGCATTTTTCGCAATCGGGTCGCATTTCAAGCATGATAAGTCTCTTTCAGTTCTGATGAATTATGGGTTATGCCGTCGCGGCGCGCACCGCGTCGCAAATCATGTCGACGACGCGCTCGACCTGTCCGGCGTCGTCGCCTTCGGCCATGACACGGATCAGCGGTTCGGTGCCCGAGGGACGGATGACGAGCCGCCCACGCCCGGCCAGCATCGCTTCGCCCTCGGCGATCGCCGCCTGAACCTTGCCATCGTCGAGCGGCTTGCCGCCCGCAAAGCGCACATTCTTGAGCAACTGCGGCACCGGGTCGAACTGGTGCAGCAACTCGCTCGCCGGCTTGCCCGCTGCGACCAGCTCGGTCAGCACCTGCAAGCCCGCGAGCGTGCCGTCGCCGGTCGTTGCATAATCCGACAGGATCATATGCCCCGACTGTTCGCCGCCGACGTTGAAGCCGCCTTCCTTCATCCGTTCGAGCACGTGGCGGTCGCCGACCTTGGTCCGCTCGAGCCGCAGCCCCTCGCCTTCCAGAAAGCGTTCGAGGCCCAGGTTCGACATCACCGTCGCGACGACCCCGCCGCCTTTCAGCCGCCCCTGCCGCGCCCAGCTCGCGCCGATCAGCCCCATGATCTGGTCGCCGTCGACGATCTTGCCCTTTTCATCGACGACGATCAGCCGGTCGGCATCGCCATCAAGCGCGATGCCAATGTCGGCGCCGCTGGCGACCACCGTTTCCTGAAGCAGCGCGGGCGCGGTCGATCCGCATTTGTCGTTGATGTTGATGCCATTCGGTTCGACGCCGATCGCAACGACATCGGCGCCGAGTTCCCAGAATACTGTCGGCGCGCTGTTGTAGGCCGCACCATTGGCGCAATCGAGCACGATGCGCAGCCCGTCGAGCCGCACCGATTCGGGCAGGCTCTGTTTCACCGCATGAATATAGCGCCCGCGCGCGTCCTCGATCCGTTTGGCGCGGCCGATATGCGCGGGGTCAGCCAGCGTCGGCTGCTGCGCGAGCAGCAATTCGATCTGCGCCTCATCCTCGTCGGACAATTTATACCCGTCAGGACCGAACAGCTTGATGCCATTGTCGTAAAAAGGGTTGTGGCTCGCCGACAGCATCACGCCGAGGTCGGCGCGCATCGACCGGGTCAGCATCGCGATCGCCGGGGTCGGCATCGGCCCGACCTGCACCACGTCCATGCCGACGCTGGTAAAGCCAGCGACCAGCGCATTTTCGAGCATATAGCCCGATAATCGCGTGTCCTTGCCGATCACCACCCGGTGCTTATGGTCGCCGCGCAGGAAATGCGCGCCCGCTGCCATGCCGACGCGCATCGCGACCTCGACCGTCATCGGAATCTGGTTCGTCAGCCCGCGAATCCCGTCGGTTCCGAAAAACTTGCGCATTGCACCTCTGTTACTTAACCACGAGCTCGACAAACGCCTGCCCCGGCTTCCTGCGGGATGGCCCCCGCGGAGCATCTTCCGGCCCAAAAACCGGTTCCACCTTGTTCTGGGAGGTGCTCTAAGTCACCCTCTTTTGCTTGGCAAGCTGGCCAGAAAATTCGCCGGGAGAATATGGTTTGAAATCCGCCTGGATCATCCTTTCCGCCTTGATCGCCGGCATGTTGCTGGGGATCGCCATCGAACTGGTCGCGCCCGACGCGGGGACCGCATCGCTGCCCTTTGTCGAACCCATCGGCCTGCTCTGGCTCAACGCGCTCAAGATGACGATCGTCCCGCTGGTCGTCGCATTGCTGATCACCGGCATCACCGCGACCGCCGACGCCGCACGTGCCGGCAAGCTCGCGGCGCGCGCCGTGATGACCTTCCTCGCTGCGATTTTTATCTCGGGGTCGATGTCGCTGCTGATGACGCCGCTGTTGCTGAGGCTTTTCCCGCTCTCGACCGGCGCCGCCGACGCGCTGCGCAATGGCCTTGGCGGCACCACTGAAGCAGGACCGTCGCCGACCTTTGGCGATTTCCTGCTGTCGCTGATCCCGACCAACCCGATCGCCGCCGCTGCCGATACGGCGATCCTGCCGCTGATCATCTTCACCACCATCTTTGCCTTTGCGATCACCAAGCTGGAACCGGTCCAGCGCGCCACGCTGTCGGGATTCTTCAAAGCCCTTGGCGACGCGATGCTCATCGTCATCAGCTGGGTGCTTGCCCTTGCCCCGATCGGGGTGTTCGCGCTCGGCTATGCGCTCGCCGTCAAAGCGGGGTTCGCGGCGTTCGGCGGGTTGATCCACTATGTTCTGATCCTGTCCGGGGTGGGCATCAGCTGCCTGATCCTCGGCCTCCTGCTTGCGTGGCTCGTCGTCGGCATCCCGCTGCCGCGCTTCGTCCGCGCGATGGTGCCGACGCTGGCAGTCGCAATCAGCACCCAAAGCTCGCTCGCCAGCCTGCCCGCGATGCTCAAATCGTCCGAAGAACTCGGCGTCGATCCCAAGAAGGCCGACGTCGTGCTGCCGCTCGCGGTCGCACTGTTCCGGTTTACCAGCCCGGCGATGAACCTCGCGGTCGTTGTCTATGTCGCGTGGCTGTTCGGGGTTGAACTGACCCCGTGGGAGATGGCGGTCGGCCTCGCCGTGGCGATGGCCGCGGCGCTGAGTTCGGTAAGCCTGCCCGGATCGATCAGTTTCGTGACCTCGATCGCGCCGATCGCGGTGTCGATGGGCGTCCCCGTTGCCCCGCTCGGGCTGCTCGTCGCGGTAGAAACCTTCCCCGATATTTTCCGCACCCTCGGCAATGTCGTCGGCGACGTCGCGGCAACCAAATTTGCCGCCGATGGCGTCGAAACAGTCGAACCCACAGGAGACACGCCATGAAATATCGCAAACTCGGCCACGGCCTCGAAGTGTCCGCGATTGGCATCGGCTGCATGCCGATGATCAAGGGCGGCAACATCCTCTATGGCGAGGCCGCCGACCTCGACGAATCGACCGCGACGATCCACCGCGCCATCGACATGGGCGTCACCTTTTTCGACACCGCGCAAATCTATGGCCCGTTCAGCAACGAGGAATTGCTCGGTGCTGCGATCAAGGGCAAGCGCGACGGCCTCGTCATCGCGACCAAATTCGGCTTCAAATTCGACGGCAAGCAGATCACGGGCGTCGACGGTTCGCCCGCCAACGCCCGAAAATCGTGCGAGGATTCGCTGCAGCGGCTCGGCATCGACACGATCGATCTCTTCTACCAGCACCGCGTCGATCCCGCGATCCCGATCGAAGAGGTCGTCGGCGGGATGATGGAGCTGGTGAACGAGGGCAAGGTGCGCCACATCGCGCTGTCCGAAGCCGGCCCCGACACGCTGCGCCGCGCCGCCAAGGCCGCGCCGATCACCGCGCTGCAAAGCGAATATTCGATCTGGGAACGCGACATCGAGGACGAGATTCTCGGCGTGTGCCGCGAACACGGCATCGGCTTCGTCCCTTATTCGCCGCTCGGCCGCGGCTTCCTGGCGGGCGCGGTGCGCAGCCGCGACGAGCTTCCCGAAACCGACTGGCGCCGCAACGACCCGCGCTATTCGGAAGAGAATTTCCCCGCCAACCTAGCGATCGTCGATGCGATCGGTGCGGTCGCCGACCGGCACGGCGTGTCGAAGGCACAGGTCGCGCTGGCGTGGCTGCTCGCGCAGGGCGACGACATCGTCCCGATCCCCGGCACCAAACGCCGCGTCACCATGGAAGACAGCGCCGCCGCCGCCGATGTGTCGCTGACCGCCGCCGACCTCGCGGCGATCGAGGCGGCGGCGCCAAAGGGCGGCACCAGCGGGCCGCGTTATGGCGAAATGGGCATGCGGATGGTGCGGCTGTAGGCGGGCTCCGCCCCATTCATTGGGCGTTTCGGACTGGCTTCTGAAGTTGGGCCTCAATCATTTCAGCAGTAAGTCCGCAAACCTTGCTGCGGCCGACCTCGAGTTCGGCCATCAGTTCTTCCTCCTTGGACGGGGCGGTGGTTGACTGCGCCGATTTCTTCATATGTGCGAGAACCGATACCTCCATCCGTTCCAATAAGGCTTTACCCGGACCTGACATTACAACGTCATGCGCGCGAAACGAAAACATGCCGCGTGCTCGTCCGTCGAGCTTCAAACCCTCGAACGTCTTAAGTCGATCGCTCGGGTAAACCTCCCGGAAAGCCGCATAATAGGTTCTGCGCACATCAGGCATCGATTCCCTGAAGGCCGTTTTCCAAGCTTTCAAATAGACGAGACAGCGCCTCTCCCCTAAGCGCTTGTAGGCAGGATAAAATTCGGGATCTTGGCGAACGCTTTCGGTGACGACCGCATAAGCGGTCTCGGCGGGCTGAAACACTCGCTCGATGATCGCATCATCGGGATGCGGCGTTTTGCCGGTTCCATTGCCGCAAGCGAATAGGCAGACAGCCATTGTAACCGCGCAGCCAGATTGGAACCGCATCCCCCTCACTCCTTCGGCGGTGTCCGGGCACAAAGCTCATCGATCTTGCCCGCGAGTTCATGGAACCGCATCTCGTCGACCTTTTCATGCAGCCGCATGATCTCCAGCTCGGCGCGCAAATTTATTTGGTAATCGAGGCTAGCGGCGAGCCGGTCCTTCGCCGCCTGCCGGTTCTGGCTCATCATGATCACCGGCGCCTGAATCGCCGCGATGGTCGAGAGCATCAGGTTCAGAAAAATATAGGGAAAGGGATCGAAGGCGTCGTGCCAGCGGCCAAGGATTTCGCTGTTGAGGATCATCCAGCCGAACAGCACCAGCGAAAAGACGATGATGAAGCCCCATGAGCCGCCGACCCGCGCCACCCGGTCGGACAGGCGTTCGCCAAAGGTCGCCTGTTCGTCGGCGACATCCATTGCGTCGCGGCTGATCAGGCTGCGTTCGACGATCGACTGCAAAACGCGCCGTTCTTCATCATCGGCATCGGCGATGTCCTTGCCCAGCAGCTTGAGCGCCAGATCAGCGAGCGCGGTGTCTGGGCTCATGCCGCCTACCCTACCCAGCGCCAGATGCCCGCGACCATATAGCCCAGTGCGCCATGCCCCCACGTCGCGGCCAGCCACAGCACGATGCCGCCGAACAGCGCGTGCGGCCGCGGGATTGTGTCGCCCCACGGCGTCGCGCCGCTGATCTGCCGGGCAAAGGGGACAAAGCTGGTCCGCGCCGCCCAGTGCCGCCAGCTGTCGCCCATCAGTCGCGCCTTTTTGCCGTCCTGCCCCGCCGAACCGAACAGCGCGAGAAAGGCGATCGTGCCCGACAAGATGATCTGCGCGGGCGTCGGCACGACCATGACATGCGCCACTGCCCACAGCGCAAAGCCCCACATCATCGGATGCCGCGTGATCGCGAATACCCCGCGCGGCGCGCCTTGCGCGGCCGCTGCGGCGCCCGGAGCCGCGAGCGCCGGATTGCCGATCAGCGAGCCCATGAACAACACGCTCGCGAACAGCACGATGACTGAGGCTAGTATCCACAGTATATCGCCGACCGCCCATAGAGGCGGTTCGGGCGGCATGCCGCGCCACGCCTGCACCAGCATGATGAAGGTCGCAATCGCGACGATCGAATAGACGATCTGGAACCCGCGCTCGCCCAGCCGACTGGCGAGCCCGCTCCGCAGCGGGTGCGACAGCGCGAGGTGCGAGCCCACAAACAGCACGCAGGTCGTGATCAAAAGCGACATCGGTTGCATGGAAAAGCCCCTCTCCCGTCAGTGCCGCTCTACCGTAACACCTCTCGTCATCCCGGCGAAGCCTGTCCTGAGCGCCTGCAAGGCAGTCGAAGGGGCCGGGATGACGGGTTCTACCTTACCGATCATAAGCCTTGGGCAACGCGCCTTCGCTCGGCGTCGCATAACGGTCGCGCAGCCGGTCCTGCCGCGTCGTCAGCGACTGCGCCTTGCCGTCGATCCAGATCGCGGTCGGACGGCTGCCGAGTTCGAGCGGGTCATTGTCCCACATCACGACGTCGCCGACGCGGCCGGGGCGCAGCGATCCGACGCTCGCCTCCATGCCGACCGCCCGCGCCGGGGCGCTGCTGATCGACGCGAACGCCTGATCCCACGTCATCCCGCTGGCTCCGGGCAGGCGCGCCAGCCCGACCAGATTGCCGGCATATTGCGTCGCATAGCCCATCTTGTGCGCGTCATCGTCGTCGAACACCCCGACCGACACATCGACCCCGGCAGCTTTCAGCCGCCCGGCATTCGATTGTGTCGCGCCCAGTTGCTCGAAACTCGACGGCAGATCGGTCAGCGGCGACACCAGCACCGGCACCTTCGCCGCCGCCAGTTCGCGCGCGACCAGCCAGCCTTCGGTGACGCCAACCAGCACCAGCTTCAGCGCTGGAAACTCGCCCTTCAGCTTAACCACATTCAGGATGTCCGACGCGCGATCGACGCGCACGAACAACGGCGTCGTGCCGTTGATCACCTGCACCAGCGCATCGGCATCGGCGCGCTGGATCATCGCGTCATTGCCCCATTCGGCGAGCGTCGCGGGATTGCGGGCATAGCTGCGCGCCGCGAGCAATTGTTCGCGGAAGAGCAGGAAGGTCGCCGCGCGGCTGCCGCCGGCCTTTGCCGAGCCGTCCTCGCCGAACGCCACGAACTGCAGCGCGCGCGGCTTGGTCACCATATCCATATCGTCGGCCAGGTCGACAACCGCGCCCTGCCCGGCGAACAGATTGCTGCTGCTCCCTGGCGCAACGATCGCGCGGGTGACCCCCGAGGCGCGATTGACCGCGACCGGCGATCCCATCGGGTTCAGCGCGGGGGCGATATCCAGCCCCGCCGAAAAACGGGTGCGCGGCGCATTGCGATCGTTGGTGCCGGTCACCGCATCGACCTCGACCAGCCCGACCCGGCTGAACGCCGCGACGATTCCCGGCGTGACCCAGCGGCCACCCGCATCGACGCGCTCCACGCCTGCCGGAACCGCAACCCCGGCGCCCGCGGCGACGACCTTGCCGCCGCGCACGACGACGGTGCCACCCTCGATCGGCGCGCTGCCGTCACCGATGACGAGCTTTGCGTTGGTGATCGCGATGTCTTGTGCGGCAGCAGGTGCAGCAAGCGCCAAGGCTGCAACCAGTGCGCCCCCCAACCCCGTTCGCGTCGAGCGAAGTCGAGACACGTTGGCACCTGCTTTCACGTCCCTCGACTTCGCTCGGGACGAACGGAGGAGGTAGATGGCGTTCAGGAGATTCATCATTTCACATCTCCCTCACCGGGCTGGCCCAGCTCGAAATCACTCACCGGACGCCGCTTGGGATCGAACGCATCGAACATCAACGCGCCATCGATCCACACCTTTTCGGGCCGCGTATAGGCGCTGAACGGATTGCCGTTCCACAGCACCACATCGGCCATCTTGCCCGGCTTCAAACTTCCCGTCTTGTCACCAATGCCCAGCGCTTTGGCCGGGTTGTACGACAGCCAGGTCCACGCCTGTTCGTCGCTGACGTCGATCCCCATGCGGCGCCCCGCGGCGCGCGCTTTTGCGGCTTCCTGATTCAACCGCTGGATCTGGTTGGCGTCGTCCGAATGAACGATCGTGCACGCGCCCGCCTTGTACACAAGCGGAATATTCTCGTTCACGCTGTCATAGGCTTCCATCTTGAAGCCCCACCAGTCGGCCCACATCGCCGAACAAATGCCCTCTTTGGCCAGGATGTCGGCGATCTTGTAGCTTTCGACCGCGTGGTGAAAGGTCGATACCTTGTAACCGAATTCCTTCGACATATCGATCACCAGCGCCATTTCGTCGGCGCGGTAGCAATGATTGTGGACGAGGATTTCGCCCGCCAGCACGCCCGCGAGCGTCTCCATCGCCAGATCGCGGTCGACGGCTTTCCCGTCGTCCATCTTCTTTTTGTAGGCGGCCGCCTTCTGCCAGGTCGCGCGGTTGACCGCGAAATTGCCCATGCGCGTCGAGGGCGCGCGGCCCTTGCCACCATAGACGCGCTTCGGATTCTCGCCGCACGCCATTTTCAGACCATAAGGCGCATCGGGAAACTTCATTCCCTGCACCGTGCGCGACGGCACGTTCTTCAGCGTGATCGAGCGTCCGCCCATCAAATTCGCGCTGCCCGGCAGCACCTGCAACGCCGTCACGCCGCCATTGGCGAGCGCCCGGCTGAACCCCGGGTCCTGCGGCCAGACGCTATGTTCGGACCATACTTCGGGGGTCGTCGGCGACGTCGCCTCGTTACCGTCCGAATGCGCCTCGACGCTGGGCGAGGGATAATCGCCCAGATGGCTATGGATGTCGATCACCCCGGGGGTGACGAACTTGCCGCTCCCGTCGATCACGTCGAAGTCCGCGGGGATCGCGGTGTCGGCACCGCCGATCGCCTCGACCTTGCCGTTCACGAACAACAAGGTGCCATTGTCGATCCGCCCGCCTTCGCCATCAAAGATGGTGACACCCCGCACCGCTGTCGGCCGACCGCCATAGGGGCGATACGTCGACGGATAGGGATCCTTGTTAAACTTGACCGGCTTTTCGGCGGCAGCGGGCTTGTCACCCGCCGATTTCGCCTCGCCACCCGTCGCCGCGCAGCCGACGAGCGCCAGCGACACCGCAGCCAGCAGGCCGCCCTTCACACCATGGATCATGGGTTACGCTCCCTTGGGTTCGGGATGAACGCCCGCGGCCTGCGGTTCAGCTTCGCCGATCCCGGCCAAACCGTCATCCCGATCGCGCAGCGTGTCGAGATGCATCCACTTCTTCACGATCGGCGACAGCAGCAGGATCACGGCGCTGACGGCCAGCGTGATCAGGCCAATCTGCCAATAGATGTTCAGCGTCGCGTCCTTGGTCATATTGCCGCTCTCGCCGCCCGTCGCTTCGCCGATCTTGCCGGCAACGAAATTGCCCACTGCGGTCATGTAGAACCACGCACCCATGATCAGCGATGCCATGAACGAAGGCGCCAGCCGGTTCATCGCGCTCAGCCCCACCGGCGACAGGCAAAGCTCGCCCGTGGTGTGAAGCAGGTAGAGCATGAAGACGAAGAAGACGGGGGTCGCCACTTCGGGGCCGACGGTGCTCGCGCCCCACACGAAGACGAGGAAGCCGAGGCCAACCTGCGCCAGCGCGAGCGCGAATTTGGCGGGTGCCGATGGTTCGAGCCCCTTCTTGCCAAGCCACTGCCACAACGCGGCAAAGATCGGCGCGAACAGGATGATGTAAATCGGGTTGATCGACTGGAACACCGACGCGGGCACCCCGCCCTTGTCGACATAGCGATCGGTGTAGAGGTTAAAGCTGCCGCCAGCCTGTTCGAACAGACCCCAGAACAGCGGGTTCAGCGCGATCAGGAACAGGATCGCGTAAATCCGGTCACGGGCATGATTTTCGATCCGGAATTTTTCGATCCCGAGCGCGATCAGCACGACCAGCAGACCAAGGACGTAAAGCCATTGCGCGACCGTCAAGCCGAAAATTTTCCCGCCTTCGCCTGACGTCGACAGTTCCATGAAATTCGACAGCGGAAGGAACAGCATCGCCACCATGCCGGCCAGGATCAACGAACGGCTGTCGGTCGGAGCGCTGCCCATTTTCCCATAGGGCAGCTGCAACGCGGCGATTGCCGCAACATAGACCAATAAAAGCGATCCCGAAACGAGCAGCAGGTTCTGGATGACATCCTGATACTGCACGAGCGCCCACATCACCGCGACCGCGGCAAAGCCCGCACCATAAACGCCGAGTTCGGTCTTCTTCGCCAGCGGCGCAGGAGCCTCGCCCGCGCCAAGCAGAACATTCTTGCCGAGCACAAAGACGATCAGGCCGGCGACCATGCCGATGCCGGCAAGACCGAAGCCGTAGGCCCAGCCGATTTTCTGGCCGAGATAGCCAACGAGGATCGTGCCGAGCGCGGCCCCGACGTTAATTCCCATGTAAAAGATGGTATAGGCCGCGTCGCGGCGCATGTCGGTAAGGCGATAAAGCTGTCCAACCATCACCGATATATTGGCCTTCAAAAAGCCCGATCCGACGATAATCAGCGCCAGCGCCATCCAGAAAATGTTGATCGCCGGATCGGCCTGTTTGGCCGCTGCATCGGTAATCCCTTGCAGTCCCTCGAACGCCATAAATAAATGACCAAACGCCAGCAAGACCCCGCCAAACAGCACCGCTTTGCGCTGGCCGAGGTAACGGTCGGCAAGATAACCGCCAAGCACCGGGGTGATATAGACGAGCGCCGTGTAGGCACCATAGATCAGGTTCGATTTGCCGTCCGAGAACAGCCAGTGCTGCGTCAGGTAAAAAATGAGCAGCGCGCGCATACCGTAATAAGAGAAACGCTCCCACATTTCGGCGAAAAAGAGCATGTAGAGGCCCTTGGGGTGACCAGCGAATTCGGGTTTCTTGCTGCCCGCAATCAACGCGCCGACGCTCAAAAAGGCGCCCAACACGACCACTGCGACCACCGCAATCCAGTCGCCTTCATCCCAAAGGCCCATATCTTTCATTAAAGCGTCCCTTTTCGCTGTTATCGTAGGCGCGGCTCTCCGCCGCGCGAATGGGGCAACCTAGCGCGAAAATTGCGTATGGGAAGAATCTAATTGCGCGTGAAACCATCGGTCCGGCGCATTCGGGCGCGCGAATCGGGGTTGCGCGCGCCCCGCCGCGCCGCCACAGGAACGCGATGTTCAACGACACGTCTTCGCTCCGCACGCACCTCGCGACCCGCCGCTCGGGCAAGGCGCGCGACATGATCGCCCCGGGCCCCGATGCTGCAGAGTTGCGCGACATCATCGCGCTCGCGCTGCGCACCCCCGACCATGGCAAGCTCGCCCCATGGCGCATTGTCACCGTGGCGGCCGACCAGCGCGACGCGCTCGCGGCGCTGCTCAAGGGCGCGTGGGTCCGGGAAAATCCCGGCGCCGCCGGGCTCGACCTGTCGGCGCTCGACCAGTTCGCGCATCAGGCGCCCAGCCTGCTCGTGCTGCTGTCGACCCCTGTCGCCGGAGCCAAGATCCCGGTCTGGGAACAACAGATGTCGGCGGGCGCGGTGGGCATGAACCTGCTCCACGCCGCGCACGCGCACGGCTTTGTCGGCAGCTGGCTGACCGGCTGGGCCGCGTATAGCCCCGAGGTCGCCGCGGCGTTCGGCGCCGGCGACGGCGACACCATCGTCGGTTATTTCTTCATCGGCTCTCCGGCCCGCGACCTCGACGAGCGGCCACGCCCCGAATATGATGATGTTGTTCGGACTTGGGAAATTTAGTTACGTAGCGCCACGCGCCTTTGTAATAATCGGCATTTGACTGTGCTGCTGTCTTATGGCATTAAGGCGGCATGCTCGATCAATCCAAACCCGTATATCAGCGTCTGCGCGACGTCATCGCCAACGCGATCCTCGATGGCAGTTTTGGCGATGGCGACATGCTCCCGTCGGTCCGCTCGCTCGCGGCCGAGGAAGGCGCCAATCCGCTGACCGTGGCGAAGGCGTATCAGACCTTTCAGGACGAAGGGCTGGTAACGGTCAAGCGCGGCGTCGGGATGTTTGTCGCCGAGGGCGCGACCGAGCGCCTGCGTACCCTGATGCGCGAAGATTTCCTGACCAACGTCTGGCCTCCCGTTGCCGACCAGATGCGCCGCATCGGTTTGGACGCGCGAACCTTGCTGGATTTGACCGAAGCCTGACCCTTTTGTCCGCTTAGGGGTGGTTTCGAAACCGTCGTCTATTTCCGTTCGTGTCGAACGGGGTTATAAGTTTGGCTTGACGACTATCGTCCGCAGTTGGTTGTCACCCGCCAGTCCCCTACCGCCCCACCTGCGCCGCCTTGTCGCGCAAATCCGCCGCAGCCTGCCGGTTGCCGCGCTTCGCCAGCAAATCAGCATAAATCCGCATGATCCCCGCGTTCAGCGGTTGCAGCCGATACGCCCGGTCGATCAGCGCCAGCGCGCGGACATCGTCGCCCTTTGCCGCCCACGCCCGCGCGAGGTCGCGCAGGATTACCACGTCGCGATCACCGATCCGGTCACGCACGCGCTCGAAATGCGCGATCGCCTCGTCCCAATGCGCCAGATCCATCGCCAGATGCCCCGCCAGCCGGTCGGCGGCGATGCTCGACGGCTGGCTGTCGCGCAGCGCCAGGATCGCGGCGCCCGACCCTGCGGCATCGCCGGCGCGGAACAGCGCATTGGCCAGCCTCAACGTCGAACGCTCGCTCGCGTCGAGATCGCGCGCGGCGCGATACGCCTGCACCGCGAGGTCGAACCGCCCGCCCGCCAGCGCCGCGTCGCCGAGCAGGATATGCGCCTCGGCCACCCCGCGATTGGCGTCGCGCAGCCGCGCCGCGCGCGCGATCGCCTGCGCGCCATTGCCATTCGAAATATCCGCGGCGATCGCCGGGATCGCCAACGCCGGGTTCAGCGGCTCGCCATCGGCCGATCGGCTCAGCAAGCCATAATCATAATTCGCCGCAAACGGCACCGCCTCGCCGCGGGTCAGCGTCGCGGCGCGCGCCAGATAGTCGGCGGCCTCGCCGCGCCGCCCCAATTCGCTCGCCGCCCGCGCTGCCAGCAGCAGCGACCAGCTGTCGGCGTCGGGCCGATCGACGATCGGCAGCAACGCCTCGATCGCGCCGTCGGCATCGCCATCGGCCCAATTCGCGGCCGCCAATATGCGCCGCGCGGCGAAATTATACGGCTGTTCGATCAGCAACCGGTCGGCCCAGGTCGCCGCCACCGCCTCGCCGCCCAGCTCCAGCTCGACGACCGCGCTCAGCAGCATGAAACCCGGCTGATCGTCGATCGCGCCGCGGGTGCGTTGCAGCAGGCTGCGCGCCAGCCGGTAATTGTCGGCGCGCGCCGCCAGCACGGCTTGCAGATAGTAGATTCGCGGGTCGCCCGGCACGACGGTCGCCGCATGACGCAGCGCGACCAGCATGTCGCGATAGCGCCCCAGATCGCCCAGCGTCGCCGCCTGATCGATCAACGCGCTGGCATTGTCGGGGTCGGCGGCCAGTGCCGCGTCATACCATGTGAGCGACGCCTTCAACCCCTCCCCGGTCCGGATCAGATTCGCCTTATACGCCAGCGCCACACTGTTCGCCTTATCGAGTTCGATCGCAAAATCGACTGCATCGCGCGCGCCCGCGGTGTCGGCGCTGGCAGCGCGAAAGCGCGCGACATCGACCCACAGCGCCGAAGTGCGCGGCAGCTCGCGTACCGCCCGGTCATAGGCATCGCGCGCCGCACTGAGGTCACCGTTCGACAGATGCACATCACCCGCCACCCACGCCGCCTCGCCGGTCATTTCGGGGATGATCTCGCCGCCATCGATGGTTTCCAGCGCGCGCTGCCCTTCGCCCTGCATCGCAAAGGCGCGCGCGAGTAAGGGTCGCAGCGCCGCTTCCTTGCCGCCTGCCGCCAGCGCACCATTCACCGCAGCTTCGGCGCCCACCCCGTCACCCAGCTGGATCGCGACGCGCGCCAGTTCGACCCGCTCGGCAATTGCCTGCGGATTATCGGCAATCGCGTCCTGCAATTCGGCGCGCCGTTCCGCGAACGCCGCCCGCGGCGCATCGGAACCCGCGTCGCCGCATCCGGCGAGCGGCGCCGCCAGCAGCAGCGCGCCGATCCAGACACGGCCAAAACCCATTCAGGCCTGCATCCGATATTGTTTGAGCAGATCGTACAAAGTCGGGCGGCTGATCCCGAGCAGCTTCGCGGTCGCCGAGATATTGCCCTCGCTCTGCGTCATCGCGCGGCGGATCGCGACGCGGTCGGCGGCCTCGCGCGCGCTGCGCAGGTTCAGCCACGCTGCCTCGCCGTCATCGGCGCCGCCGCCCTTGGCCAGATCGAGGTCGTCTTTCATCACCAGCTTGCCATCGGCCATGATCACCGCGCGCTTGATCCGGTTTTCCAGCTCGCGGACATTGCCCGGCCAGCGCCCCTCGTCGATCGCCTGCAACGCGTCGGGGGCAAAGCCGCGCACCGCGGGGTTCATTTCGGGCGCATATTGATGCAGGAAATGGCGCGCCAGCAGCACCGCATCGCCGGGCCGTTCGGCGAGCGACGGGATCTTCACTACCATCTCGGCGAGCCGGTAATAAAGATCGTCGCGAAAACTCTGCGCCGCGATCATCGCGTCGAGGTCACGGTGCGTCGCGCACACGATGCGGGTGTCGACCGCAATCGGCTTGCGCCCGCCGATCCGCTCGATCGTCCGCTCCTGCAAAAAGCGCAGCAATTTGACCTGCAGCGGCAGCGGAATGTCGCCAACTTCGTCGAGGAACAAGGTGCCGCCATGCGCCAGCTCGATCTTGCCTTCGGTCATCTTGACCGCGCCGGTGAACGCGCCTTTTTCATGCCCGAACAACTCGCTTTCGAGCAGATTTTCGGGGATCGCGGCGCAGTTGATCGCGACGAACGCGCCGTCGCGCCGTCCGCTCGCCTCGTGCAGCCCGCGCGCCAGCAGCTCCTTGCCGGTGCCGCTCGCACCGAGCAGCATCACACTGACGTCGAGGTTTGCGACGCGCTCGATCGTCCGCGCGACCTTCTGCATCTCGGGCGCGCCGGTGATCATCCCGCCCAGCACGCGATTGTCGCTGCTCCCCTGCTGCGCCAGCCGCGCATTCTCGACTTCCAGCTCGCGAACATGGAACGCCCGCCGCACGATCAGCCCCAGTTCGTCAATGTCGATCGGCTTCTGGTAAAAATCCCACGCGCCGCTGGCGATCGCCGCCAGCGCGCTGGCGCGTTCGCCATGCCCCGACACGACGATCACCTTGGTATCGGGCTTTGCCTCCAGGATCGCCGACAGCGTGCGGAACCCTTCGCGCGTCCCGTCGGGATCGGGCGGCAGCCCCAGGTCGAGCGTTACCACGTCGGGCTCCTCGGCGCGCAGCAGTTCGATGGCAGCATCATGGTCGCCCGCGATCAGCACCCGATAATCTTCATAGGCCCATTTGAGCTGCGCTTGCAGCCCCGGGTCGTCCTCGACCACCAGCAGGGTGCGGATCTTGGCGGTACTGCCATTCATTTCGAAGCCACTTTCATCATCGGGGTGCCGGCGCCCTCGCCGGCATGCGCATCGGCGAGCGGGAGCCACAGCGTGAAGCGGCTGCCCTTGCCCGGCTCGCTCTCGACATCGATCGCGCCGCCCATCGCCTGCGCGATCTGCAACGCTTCGAAGGCGCCAAGGCCAAAACCGCCGTCCTTGGTCGACACAAAGGGTTTGAACAGTTCCTCGCGGATGAAGCCGCGCGTCATCCCGGCGCCCTGATCGATCACATCGATCCGCACCCGTCCCTGTTCGGCGACCGCGACGACCTGTACCGGGCTGTCTGCGGCGGACGCGTCGATCGCATTGGCGACGAGATGCTGAACAATCTGACGCAGCGACACCGCGTCGGCCCATGCTGCAAGTCCGGTTTGGCACCCGACGAACAGCGCCCGGCGTGGCCGCGCCTCGGCAGCGATCTCGTTCAGGATCGGCTCGATCAATATCCGCCCCGCTTCCGCCGCCGGTCCGCGCTCGCGCGGCGACAGGCGGACCAAAAGATCGCTCAGCCGCCCCGACGAAATCTTCAGCGTCTGCGTCATGTCGGCGCGAAAATCGGGGTTGTCGGCATGGCGCTCGGCATTGCGCGCAAGCAGGCCGATCTGGCTCGCCAGATTTTTGATGTCGTGCATGATAAACGCAAAGCGGCGATTGAACTCGTCGAACCGCCGCGCCTCGGACAAGGCTTGCTGGCTCTGCGATTCGGCCAGATAGCTTGCCGCCTGCTGCCCGGCGATACGCAGCACGTCGAGATCTTCCCAATCGAGCGCACGCGACACCGGTGGGCGGTGCAGCACGACGACTGCGATCATCCGCTGGAAATGCAGGACCGGGACGACGACCCAGGCGCGGAGGTCGGCGAGCAGCCAGTCGGGCATCGCCAGATCCTCGCCGGTCAGAAGCTCTCCCGACTTTCCCCGCCGCTGCGCGTCAAGGTCGACGATATACCGCGTCTCCTGCAGCATGAACGCCGACCGCAACGACAGGGTCGCGTCGTCGGCTTCGACATCGACCGGCCAATGCCATTGCTCGGCGATGCGGAAACTGCCCGCGGCGCCCGGCAGCATCAACAGTGCGCCGGGGCTGCCGGTCAGCTCGGCCAGCGCCCTGGCAACGCGGCGGTACAGGTTGCGATCATCTTCGCCGCCCCCCTGCCCCAGCGTCGCGGTGAAGCGCATCCATTCGGTGCGATAATCATAGCGATGTTCGAAAAAATGCTTCGAGATCATCACCGACAGCCACGCGCGCACCCGCGCCGACACGATCAGCAACCCACCAGCGCCCAGCGCGACAACCAGCGAGGCCGCCTGCGCCAGCTGCGCATAGTCGCCGCCGACCAGCCGCGCGATCGCACCGGTCAGCCCGATGACGACCAGATATGCGGCCGCGCCCAACAGGATCAGCGTCCGCATTGCCGCGGTCCGCGACAATTGCATCCGCTCGCGCCCGACATCCATCGCCGCGACGACATAGGTCGGCAACATCAGCAGCACGACCGCGGGCAGCAGCTGGATCAGTGTCGATGCGGCCTTGCCAGTCAGCGCACTGATCAGCTGGACGTTGAGTTCATAGGCCCACAGCATGGCGAACCCGCCGGCGACCGCCATCACCGGCATCCTCAATCCGGCGCGCACATGACGCACACCGCTGTCGACGATCAGCAGCCCCCCGGTCGCAACGATCATCGCGGCGAACACCAGCGTCGGCGCCATCCACGCCCCGGCCGCAGTCCCGGCGCGCAGATGCGCCGCGGCGCCGAGTACCAGCGTCAGGACACAAATCGTCGCGAGCATCCGTACGATCAGGCGCAGCGGCCGCGACATCGGCGCGCCGGTGGACCAGAAGGTCGCGGCCAGCCAGCCCAGCATCGCCAGGTCGCGCAGCGCCTGCGCCACCATCGCCTGCGACGAACCGGGTGCGAACAGCGCCAGCGCGGCGCACCACAATGCCGTCGTCGCTGCGGCCAGCGTCAGCAGCCGCGGCGACGGCATCAGCGCCGCCATCCGCGCCGCGGGCCGCGCCAACAACCACAGCGTGACCGCCGAAAAGCCGACCAGCGCCAGCACCGACAGGGTTTCCGACAATCCGGTCAGCATGTCAGCGTGCGCCGTCGGGCCACAGCACGACGCGCACCGTCTGCAGCAGGATCAACAGGTCAAGGAAGGGCGAATAATTCTTCGCGTAATACAGGTCATATTCCAGCTTCACCCGGGCATCCTCGACCGACGCGCCATAGGGGTAATTGATCTGAGCCCAGCCGGTCAGCCCGGGCTTCACCATGTGCCGCTCGGCATAAAAGGGCATTTTCTGTTCAAGCTCTTCGACAAAGCTTGGCCGTTCGGGGCGCGGCCCGACAAAGCTCATTTCGCCCTTCAGCACGCACCACAGCTGCGGCAGCTCGTCGATCCGCAGCTTGCGGATGATCCGCCCGACGCGGGTGACGCGCGGATCGTTCTCGCTCGCCCACACCGCCTTGCCCGCGGCTTCGGCGTCGGTGCGCATCGACCGGATCTTGTAGATGTCATAGGCTTCGCCGAACAAGCCGACGCGCGGCTGGCGGTAAAAGACCGGCCCGCGGCTGTCGAGCACCACCGCGATCCCCGCAACAGCGATCAGCGGCAAACCGACGACGAGCACGATCAGGCTGGCGACGATGTCGAACAACCGTTTGCCGACCTTCGAAATCCGCTGTCCCGCCGAAAATCCGTCCGAAAAGATCAGCCCGCTCGGGTTCGTCGTCGCGAGATCGACGCGTCCGGTCTCGCGCTCGATAAAGCTCGCGATGTCGTTGACATGCACCCCCGTCGTCTTGACGCGCAGCAGGTCGTTCAGCGGCAGCGCATTGCGCCGCTCCTCGAGCGCCAGCACCACCTCCCCCGCACGCAGCGTCACGACATGCTCGGACAGATTGGGAATGGCCTCGCGCGGCACGGCGCTGGCAACGGCCTTCTCAACCCCGCTCATCGCGACAAAGCCGACAATCTCCAGGCCGCTGCCTGGTTCATCCGCCAACGCCGCCAGCCGCGCCGCGCGTGGCCCCGCACCCAGCACTAGAATGCGGCGCCGGAACGCCTCGGCTCCTGCCGACTGGGTCAGCGCCAGGCGGATGACGAACAGCGCCGCGATCGCCAGCGCCATCGCATACAGGCTGTTCGCGCGCCACAACGTCGCCGTCGGCAACAGGAACCCCAGCACCGACAGAAAAATCACCCCGAGCGAAATCGCGGCGAGCAGGCGCGCGGTGGCAAAACGCATCGAGCGCAGCCCCTCGTTCCCATACATCCCGGTCGCCATCATCGCGAGCGAATTGGACGCCGCAAAGGTCGCCAGCGGCAGCCAGCGGTCGACCAGCGGTCCCGCATCGAACGCCGCCTGGCTTGCATAGAGATGCCACGCCGCTTCGGCCGAGCCGAGCAGCGCGAAAAATTCAATCAGCGCCAGCCAGACGACGGCGTGCGGAACATAATGTTTGAACAGCCGGAACATGAAAAATGCAAAGCCCTTTCGCGTCGCGCAATACTACAACCGAGGCGTCAACTGTCGGTTAATTTTACACGTCCCATGCGCGCAATCGGGGATGACCCGCCGCGCCTGACGCGATAGACCCGCGCGATGACCGATATGATTCAACCCGTAATTTTGTGCGGCGGCGCCGGGACGCGCCTGTGGCCCGAATCGCGCGGCCACCGCGCCAAGCAGTTCCTGCCGCTGACCGGCGCGCAAAGCCTGTTCCAGCAGACGGTGCAGCGAGCCCCCGCCGACACTGGTTTCGCCCCCCCGATCATCCTGTGCGGCGACGCCCATGTCGCCGCGGTGCGCGACCAGATGGGCGTGTGCGAAGCATCGCTCCTCGTCGAACCAATGCCGCGCAATACCGCCGCCGCCATTGCACTCGCGGTCGCGCGCGCCGACGCCGACACGCTGCTGCTGATAATGCCGAGCGACCATGTCATCGCCGACGTCGCCGCCTTCCATACCGCGATCGCCCGCGGCGCGCGGCTGGCGCGGCAGGACTGGATCGTCACCTTCGGTATCACCCCCGACGCCCCCGAAACCGGCTTCGGCTATATCGCTAATGGCGCCTCGCTTGGCGAAGACGGCTTTGCCGTCGACCGCTTCATCGAAAAGCCGCCGCTCGCCGACGCACAGGCGATGCTCGCGGCGGGCGGCTACAGCTGGAACGCCGGCATCTTTCTGTTCCGTGCCGGACGGATGCGCGATGCGATGCTTACCCACTGCCGCGCGATTTTCGAAGCCGCCGACCGCGCCGTCGCAGCAGGGATGGTCGACGGCGACGCGCTCTATGCCGATCCGGTCCACTTCGCCACGGCCCCGTCGGACTCGATCGATTATGCCGTGATGGAAAAGGACGACCGCGTCGCCGTCGTCCCCGCAGCGATGGGCTGGTCCGATCTCGGCAGCTGGCAGGCGGTCCACACGCTAGCGCCCAAGGACGCCGCCGACAACGCCATCACCGGCGACGCCTTCCTGCACGACAGCCATGGCAATCTCGTCCGCACCGGCGGCAAGCGCGTCTCACTGGTCGGCATGGACCATGTCGCGGTGATCGTCGACGGCGACGACATCCTCGTCATGCCGCTCGCGCGATCGCAGGACGTCCGCGCCGCCGCCAAGGCACGCGAATAGCCACCTGCCCGCATGACCCATATCTCCGGCTTTGCCGCCGCTCCGCTGGGGCTCCTCCACCATGGCGCACATGAGCTGCGCGAACGCCATTGCCACGACGAAAGCTTCGTCGCGGTTGTGCTCAAAGGCGGCTATCAGGAGGCGGGGGACGAAGGACGGTGGAATGTGCGCCCCGGCCACGCGCTGATCCACCACGCGTTCGAATCGCATCTCGACCGCTTCGATGCTGGGGGTGCCCGCGTCCTCATTCTGGCGCTCCCTAAAGAACTTTCGGACACTGCTACCGTCAATGGCCGGATCGCCGACCCCGACCACCTCGTGCGCCTTGCCGAGCGCGACGCCCGTGCGGCATCGACCTTCTTTGCCGAGACGTTCGTCGCGGCGCCGCAAGCCCCGCTGGACTGGCCCGACCTGCTCGCCGACGATCTGCGGCGCGACGGTGCTTTTTCGCTGACTCACTGGGCCAGCCGCCACGATGTTCGTCCTGAAACGCTCAGCCGCGGCTTTCGCCGTGCCTATGGCTGCACGCCTAAAGCCTATCGCGCCCATGTCCGCGCGCGCGCTGCGCTGGCGGCGATCCGTGCGACGACGGAATCGCTGGCGACGATCGCGCATCGCCTGCACTTCACCGATCAGGCGCATATGACCCGCGCCGTCGCGCTACTCACCGGTAGTACACCGCAGCGCTTGCGCCAGCGTCAATTGGTTACAATACAGCGTTGAGGCGGCGCGGATAAACACCCCCACAACACGCCCATTCTGGAGATCGCATCATGCTCGACCGCCGTACCCTGCTTGCCGCCGCCGCGGCCTCCTCGCTGCTCGCCGGGGTCCGGCCGGTGCACGCCGCGCTGGCAAACACCCCTGCCGAAGAAGGCGCCCGCCTCACCGCGCTCTATGAGCGCATCTACGACATGCTGCTCGACCTCGACCCCGAATTCGCAACCGCGCTCGGCGCCGACAAGGGCGACCGCGCCGCCGCAAAATCGCGCCTCGCCGACCGCTCTCCCGCGGGCATCGTGCGCGGCCAGAATCTCTATCGTCAGGGGCTGGCCGAACTGAAGAGCTTCGACCCCGCCAGGCTGTCGGGCATGGACCGCGTCAACTACGACACCTTCCGCGGCCCCTGGGAAACCTATGTCAACGCCTACGATACCTTCAGCTACGGTCTGCACAGCTGGCCCGAGCCGCACCCGGTCACCCAGCTCAGCGGCATCTATCGCCTGATCCCCGATTTCCTCGCCAACCAGCACAGCATCGCCAATGCCGCCGATGCCGATGCCTATCTGGCGCGCTGCACCGCGTTCGCCGCCGAACTCGATAACGAAACCGCCCGGATTACCGCCGAACATGCCGCCGGGATCATCCCGCCCGATTTCGTCATCGACCGCACCCTCCAGCAATATCGCGCCGTCATCGCCCCGGCGCCGCAGGACAATCTGCTGGTCACCAATCTCAAGGCAAAGACGAAGGATATTCCCGGCGATTGGGCGGGCCGCTGCACCGCGATCGTCAAGGACAAAATCTATCCCGCGATGCAGCGCCAGATCGCCGAACTCACCGCCGCGCGGCCGCGCGCCACCCATGACGCGGGCGTCTGGCGGCTGCCCAAGGGCGACGAATATTATGCCTATGCGCTGGCCTATGCGACCACGACGACCAAAGGCGCGGCGGAAATCCACCAGCTCGGGCTCGACCGCATCGCCGAACTGTCGGCGCGCGCCGATGCCATCCTCCGCAAGCAGGGAATGAGCAAAGGCAGCGTCGCCGATCGGCTGCGCGCGCTGGGCAAGGATCCGCGCTTCATCTTTCCCAACACCGACGACGGCAAGGCAAAGCTGATCGCCGAACTCAACGACCAGATGCAAAAGATGCAGACGCGGCTACCCGAAATGTTCGGCCGCCTGCCCAAGGCCAAGGTCGACATTCGCCGCGTGCCGCCCGAGATCGAGGCGGGCTCGCCCGGCGGCTATTATCAGGTTCCCGCGCTCGATGGTTCGCGCCCCGGTGCCTATTATATCAACCTGCGCGACACCGCCGAAACCCCGTCGTGGACGCTGCCGTCCCTCACCTATCACGAAGCGACCCCGGGGCATCACCACCAGATCGCGCTGGCGCAGGAGGCGGAGGGTATTCCGCGCCTGCGCCGCCTGCCCGCTTATTCGGTCTATACCGAAGGCTGGGGGCTCTATGCCGAACAGCTCGCCGACGAGATGGGCGCCTATGCCGACGATCCGTTCGGCCAGCTCGGCTATCTGCAATCCTATATGTTCCGCGCCGCGCGGCTTGTCGTCGATACCGGGCTCCACCATTTCCGCTGGAGCCGCGAAAAGGCGATCGCGTACTACAACGAAGTGCTCGGCACCTCCGAAGCGTCGAACGTCACCGAGATCGAACGCTATTGCGTCTGGCCGGGTCAGGCGACCAGCTACATGGTCGGGCAGGTCAGCTGGGTCGCGATCCGCGAAAAGGCGCGCCGCGCGCTGGGCGACAAATTCGACTTCCGCAGCTTCCACGACACCGCGCTGGCCGCGGGTGCGATGCCGATTTCGGTGCTCGAATCGGTGATCGATCGCTGGGTCGCCGAGCAACAAGCCTGATCGCTGGCCGCCCGTGCCGCCGCGGTCGCATGACCCGGTACGCCACTGCATTTGAGCGGTGGCACCGGATTTCCTAAGCCGCGCCGCAGCAGAGCGCGCAGGCGCCGGGTCGCACCGGTCGGGAGGAACAGATGGACGGGTTGATCTCGATCGTCGCGATCATTGTCATTTTGCTCGCTTCCGGCACCGCGGTCGGCCTGATCCGCCGCGACAGTTTTTCGCTCCGCTGGCTCCTTGTCGCCGCAGCGCTGGTGTTCATCAACGACCTGCTGCTCACCCGCGCCTATGGCCTGATCCCCAGCATCCTGCCCGACAGCGACTGGAATTGGGAGGGCAAGATTTTGGCGCTGATCGCAACGCTCGCCATCGCCGCGCTGCCCGTGTTCGGCTGGCGCCGCGTCGGCCTCACGCTGCGGCAGCAACCGGGCAGCCTGAAAGCCGCCATCCCCGTCGCCATCCTCTATTGCGCATTTTTCGCCGCTCTGGCGTTCGCTTTCCCGAACGACGGCGGCTCTCCCGAAGCGCTCGCCTTCCAGCTCACCATGCCGGGGTTCGAGGAAGAGCCCTTCTATCGCGGCATCCTGCTGTTCGCGCTGGCGCAGGCGTTCCCTGCGCGAGTCCGTTTTCTCGGTGTCGAGTGGAGCTGGGGCGCGATCCTGTCGTGCGTCCTGTTCGGCCTCGCGCACGCCTTCGGCTATTCCGACGGGACCTTTTCGTTCGAACCGTTCATCATGGCGCTGACCGCGGTGCCGTCGCTCCTCGCCGTCTGGCTCGTGCTGCGGACGCGCAGTCTGGTGCTGCCGGTGGTGCTGCATAATTTCGGCAACGCCATTGCCTATCTGCTCTGACACGAGCGCCGGACCGCACAGCTAGGGCGCCACGTCAGCCGTGGGCACCGCCGCGAGCACCCGCGCCACCAACGCGGGCCAATCGTCGAAACGCCAGAATTTGTGGCTCGCGCGGCCGACGATCCGCGGTTCGCGCGCCGTCGGCGCAAATTCGCAATCGAAAGGCGGGCATTCGGCGAGCAGATCGCAATCGAAAAACACGCGGACGACGACGACCTCTCCGTTTTGGCCCGCACTACCGGCGACGATACCCAGCATCCCGGTCGACAGCGTGACCAGTGTACCGATGGGAAAAATGCCCAGGCTGTCGGCGAAGCGGTCGAGCAGCGGCGGGTCGAAATGGCCGCTCCAGCTTTGCATCGCGGTCAACGCCTCGCACGGCGTCCACGCCGCCTTGTACGGTCGGTCGGACGTCACCGCGTCATACACGTCGCAGATCGCACCCATGCGGGCGTAGAGCGACAACTCCTCGCCGGCCAATCCGCCCGGGTACCCCGTTCCGTCCATCTTTTCATGATGGCGCAGGCATATTTCCAGCGCCGCGGCGGGAATATCGGGCGATTGCACCAGGAACGCATGTCCGGCCTCGGGATGCCCTTCGACCGAAGCGCGCTCACGCACCGTCAGCTTGCCGGGTTTGAGCAGGACATCATCGGCGATCGCGACCTTGCCGACATCGTGGAGCAGCCCGGCGACCCCCAATTGCTGCACTTCGGCCTCGTCCAGCTTGAGGTGGCGGGCAAAGTTGATCATCAGCGCACAGACCGCGACCGAATGCAGATAGGTATATTCGTCCTTCTGCTTCAATCGCACCAGGTTGATCATGGCGCGCGAATGACGCGCGATCGAATCGCCGACCGCCTGCGCCAGCGGGGCAATTTTTTGCGCATCGACCGCACGTCCCAGCCGCGCCGATTCGAACAGGTCGATCACCGCCCGCCGCGACTTGGCGATGATGCGCTCGGCACGGCGACGTTCCTGGGCATAGGTGGCGGGCCGGATCGCGCGGTCATTTGGTGGCGGCGCAAATGTCATCGCGCGGCGCCGCTCAACCCCGCGATAGGGCGGTGTCATGCCGCTGGGGACAGCGGTCCGCCGCTCGACGGGAAACGCCTCTTCGCTGGCGCCCGGCTCCATCCGGCTGCGGCCGCGGTCGACGATCACCGCTGTCACTTCGGCTTCCCGGATTCGCGCCAGTTGATCCGCCGTTTCGATCAGGAACCGGCTGCGCCAGAACGGATGATCGATCCAGCGCCCGTCGAACCCGTCGACGAACATGCCGATTTCGACCTGTTCGGGTTTGAGGTGAAGCAACATCGGGTCCGGTCCTGCGCGGCGAATGCCACCCTCGCTTAACGACTAGAAAGCGCACGCTTTTAACTGGATTCGATATGGTGCGCCGAAAGACCGGAAGGCGCCTCTCAATCCCCCGCAAAATCGAATGCGCTCACCCCGCGCTCGCCATCCTTGAACCGCAGCGGTCTGCCCAGCGGCGGCATCGATCGCTGGACGCAGCCGGTGCGCGTGCAGCGGCGGCAGCCGAGGCCGATCGGGGTCGCCCGCTCGCGCATCAGGTCGATGCCGCGCGCCGCGATCAAGGGCGCCGCAACCTTGGCATCGACCCCGACGCATACGGCGAAGCGCGCCGGGGTGCCGCTGCCGGTCGCGCCCGGCGCGGCAACGCTCCGCGATTGTGTGAACCAGCGCGACCCGTCTTCCAGCTCGACCAGATCGGCGATCACTTCGCCGGGGCGCGCAAAGGCTTCGTGGACGCCCCACAACGGGCAGCGCGTGTCGCCGTCGACCAGCGGCGACTGGCTTGCCCCGGCATAGCGTTTGCTGCCCTGCCCCGCGCGGTCGATCCGCAGCATGAAGAAGGGCAGCCCGCGCGCGCCGACGCGCTGGAGCGTCGTCAGCCGGTGCGCGACCTGCTCATAGCCTGCGCCGAAACGGCGCTGGAGCAGCAGCAGGTCGTACCCCGTCGCATCGCACGCGCGCAGGAAGCGACCGTAAGGCATCATCAGCGCCGCGGCGAAATAATGGACCAGATGCCGCTCGAACAGGCGCGCCGCGGCGCTCTCGGCAAACTCGGCGCCCGCAACGAGCGCGTCGATCTCGGCCTTCGCCTCGATCTGCGCCAGCGTCGCCGCCGCCTGAAAGGTGCGCGACGCGGGGCGCAGCAACTCGCTCAGCATCAATTGCCGCGCATGCCAGTCGAGCCAGCGCAGCCGGTCGGGCATCACATCGCTCGGCAAGATGCGGATGCCGAGCTGGTGCCGCGTGCGCAACCGCTCGGAAATCGTGCCGTACAGGTCGCCGCCTGCCAGTCGCAGCTCGTCGGCTAGCTCTTCGGCTTTGGCGTCGAGATCGGCAAAATGGTTGCGCCATTTTTCGATCGCGCGGCGCACCGCGGCAACTTCGGGCGCTTCTTCCTGTAAAGCCGCGCCGCCCTCGGGCGCCGCATCGAACAGCCGCGCAAAGGCCGCGGCGGTCGTCGGCGCGGTCTGCAACCACTCCTCGACCTCCTGCGCACCGATCCCCAGATCGGCAAAGCGCGCGTCGGACAATCGCCGCCGCAGTCCCGCCAGCCCGCCCGGCACGGCATCCGCGCCCAACGTCGCCGCATCGAACCCGAACCGCTCGGCCAGCTTGACGATCACCGTCGCCGACAATGGCCGCTGGCCATGCTCGATCAAATTGAGGTAGCTCGGGGAAATGGCGAGCGCCTCGGCCATCGCCGCCTGCGTCATCCCCGCCTCGCGGCGCACCTTGCGCACCGCCGGCCCCGCAAACACCCGTCGCTCCGCCATCGATTGTAACTTTCTTTACTACTTTACACGCCAATTTACACCGATACGCCATATTTCACAAATATTATTGACAAAGCTTTTCACTTTCCGCGGCACCTTCGCCAACATCCACCCATCACCTCCTCACAAGGATACGACGATGGGTTATCAGGAAGACATGGCACAGGCAGGCCGCCTCATCCGCGATTACGACGGCACATGGGACGGCATCAGCGGCGAAAGCATCGCCCGCATGCGCGCCCAGAACAAATTCCGCACCGGCCTCGACGTCGCCCGCTACACCGCGCGCATCATGCGCGCCGACATGGCCGCCTATGATGCCGACCCCGCGAACTACACCCAGTCGCTCGGCTGCTGGCACGGCTTTATCGCGCAGCAGAAGATGATCTCGATCAAGAAGCATTTCGGCACCGTCAAGGGCCGCTACATCTATCTCTCGGGCTGGATGATCGCCGCGCTGCGTAGCGAATTCGGGCCGCTGCCCGACCAGTCGATGCACGAAAAGACCAGCGTTCCGGCGCTGATCGAGGAAATCTACACCTTCCTGCGTCAAGCCGACGCCCGCGAACTCGGCATGTTGTTCCGCGACCTCGATGCCGCGCGCGCCGAGGGCGACGAGCTCAAAGCCAAGCAGATTCAGGCGAGCATCGACAATCATGAAACGCACGTCGTGCCGATCATCGCCGACATCGACGCTGGTTTCGGCAATGCCGAGGCGACCTATCTGCTCGCCAAGAAGATGATCGAAGCCGGCGCCTGCGCGCTGCAGATCGAAAATCAGGTCTCGGACGAAAAGCAGTGCGGCCATCAGGATGGCAAGGTCACCGTGCCGCATGAGGATTTCATCGCGAAGATCCGCGCCTGCCGCTACGCCTTCATGGAACTCGGCGTCGAGGACGGCATCATCGTCACCCGCACCGACAGCCTCGGCGCCGGCCTGACCAAGCAGATCGCCTTCTCGAAAGAAGCCGGCGATCTCGGCGACCAGTATAACAGCTTCCTCGATTGCGAAGAGGTCGAAGGCGCGGGCAACCCCGGCGACGTCCTGATCAACCGCGACGGCAAGCTGATGCGCCCCAATCGCCTGCCCTCGAACCTTTATCAGTTCCGTGCCGGTACTGGCGAGGACCGCTGCGTGATGGATTGCATCGCGAGCCTGCAGAACGGCGCCGACCTGCTGTGGATCGAAACCGAAAAGCCGCACATCGAACAGATCGCCGGCATGGTCGACCGCATCCGCGAAGTCGTCCCCAATGCGAAGCTCGCGTATAACAATTCGCCGAGCTTCAACTGGACGCTGAACTTCCGCCAGCAGGTGTATGACGCATGGGAAAAAGACGGCCAGGACGTCAGCGCCTATGACCGCGCCCGCCTGATGAGTGTCGATTATGACGGCACCGAGCTAGGCGACGAAGCCGACAACCGCATCCGCACCTTCCAGCGCGATTCGGCGAAGCGGGCGGGCATCTTCCACCACCTGATCACGCTGCCGACCTATCACACCGCGGCGCTGTCGACCGACAATCTCGCCAAGGAATATTTCGGCGACGAAGCGATGCTGGGGTACGTCAAGGGCGTCCAGCGCGCCGAGATCCGTCAGGGCATCGCCTGCGTGAAGCACCAGAATATGTCGGGCAGTGACCTCGGCGACGATCACAAGGAATATTTCGCCGGCGAAGCCGCCCTGAAAGCGGCCGGTAAAGACAATACGATGAACCAGTTCGCCGCCTGATACGAGTTCGGCGCGAGGGGCCCGTTGCACCCCCTCGCGTCACCCCTCTTGGCGCGGGGCCAGCGACCCGGCCCCGCGCCTCCAAAGCTTTCCTGGGGAGGAAAGCCTGTCCGTCGGAAGCCCGCAAGGCCTCCGGCGGACATTTTTATGGCTGTGGCAATGCCGCCTCTTCGCGGGTCTTGACCAGCGACCAGATCACCCCACCCGCGATCAGCCCGACCGTCACGCCCAGACTGACCAGCGGCGGGAACTTGTCGCCGCCCAGCACGAAATCCGCGACGAAGATCTTCGATCCGATGAACACCAGCACCAGCGCGAGCGCATATTTGAGATAGTGAAAGCGGTGCACCATCGCCGACAGCGCAAAATACAGCGCGCGCAGCCCCAGGATCGCCATGATGTTCGACGTATAGACGATGAAGGTGTCGGTGGTGATCGCAAAGATCGCCGGCACGCTGTCGACCGCGAACACCAGATCGGCCAGGTTGATGACCACCAGCGCGAGGAACAACGGCGTCGCCGCCAGCACCAGCTTGCCCGTCTTGCTATCGGGCACGCTGACGAAGAATTTCTCGCCGTGCAGTTCGTCCGTGATCGGCATCCGGCGCGACAGCCATTTGACGACCGGGTTGCCCTTCACGTCCATCGGTTTTTCGCTCGCGAACAGCATCTTCACGCCCGTGAACACCAGGAACGCCGCGAAGATGTAGAGCACCCAGCCATATTCGGTGACCAGAGCCGCGCCGCCCGCGATCATGATGCCACGCAGCACGATGACTGCGACGATGCCCCAGAGCAGGGCGCGATACTGGTAGCGCGGCGGGATCGCAAAGGTCGTGAAGATCAGCGAAATGACGAAGATATTGTCGATCGACAGCGCCTTTTCGATAAAGAAGCCGGTATAATATTGCAGCCCCGCCTCGCCGCCCTTCGCGGCCCAGACCCAGCCGCCGAACGCCGTCGCGATGCCGATGTAAAATGCCGAGAGGCGCAAGCTCTCGCCGATTCCCATCTCCTTGTTTTCCTTGTTGAGGACGCCCAGGTCGAAGGCGGTGAGCGCGATGACCAGCGCGATAAACGCCAGCCAGAACCAGGCCGGGGTGCCCAGCCAGTCGGCAAACAGAAATTCCATGGTGATGATCCCTGGTGAACGCCAGAAGGCGCCGCCCCGGCGGGGCGACGCTTCCGGTCTTGATTATGGGGGATTAGCGCGCGAGCGCCGGACGCAGCGACAGCGCCGACAGGCGCCGCTTGACCGCAAGCTTCAGCGCTTTCAGCCGCAGCAGCCGAAACGGATCGGCGGCGCGTTGCCGCGCTTCGCGGCGCGCCGCCTCGTCGAGCTGGCGGTGCAGCAAGGTCAGCCGGTAGAGATTGGGATTAAGCGTCATGAAAAGGGCCTCCTGATTGAAAATCAAGCAGGTGACGCCGATGCCGGACCCGGGTTTGAGGGGGGAGGTAGGCCCAGAGCATCGGTGTCACCCGATGCGGTCCGACATCACGTGGCAGGAAAAATCCTGCCGACGCCAGAGGGGCCCGGCCCGAATGAGTCCGATTTAAGATTGCCGCATCGGCGTTTCAAGACCCCGTCCGAACATGCTACCCAAAAAATATCGCGCCGCGCGACAGGGAGCTTTTATGTCCGTCATCATCACCCGCGATGGCCCCGTCACCATCGTCACGATCGACCGCCCCGCACGCCGCAACGCGGTCGATCCCGACACCGCCGCGGCGCTGCGCGACGCCTTTGCCGCCCTCGCCGACGACAAGGACGCGAGGGTCGCGATCCTCACCGGCGGCGACGGGCATTTTTGCGCGGGTTTCGACCTGAACGCCGTCGGCACGTCGCGCTACGACCCCGACGGCCCCGGCCCGATGGGGCCAACGCGGATGCTGCTGGACAAGCCGGTCATCGCCGCGGTCGAGGGCCATGCGGTTGCGGGCGGGCTCGAACTCGCGCTCTGGTGCGACCTGCGCGTCGCCGCGGCGAGCGCGGTGTTCGGCGTCTATTGCCGCCGTTGGGGCGTGCCGCTGATCGACGGCGGCACCGTCCGCCTGCCGCGCATCGTCGGGCAAGGCCGCGCGCTCGACATGATCCTGACCGGTCGCCCGGTCGAGGCGCAGGAAGCCCAGCGCATCGGCCTCGCCGACCGCGTCGTCGCCGACGGCGAAGCGCTGTCTGCTGCGATCGCCCTCGCCAGACAGATCGCCGCCTTTCCGCAATTGTGCATGACCAGCGACCGGATGAGCGCTTACCGCCAATGGGACTTCGATCTCGCCGACGCGCTGACGCACGAAGCCCATGCCGGCGTCGCCCCGCTGCGCGAGGGCGCCACCGCGGGCGCCAAACGCTTTACCGAAGGCGAAGGCCGCAGCGGCAGCTTCGCCGCATTCAAAGGGGAATGACGATGATACGGACCATAAGCCTCGCCGCCGCGCTCCTCGCCCTGCCCCTCCCCGCGTTCGCGCAAGGCCCCGACATCCCCGCCGCCATCTATAC
>JAEMRT010000014.1:0-16100 GCA_016463225.1 Sphingopyxis sp.
GCCCGCGATCCATGCCAGCCATGTCGGCATCTGGATCGCCGATGCGCAGGGGCGCGTGCAGCGCGTCGGGCGTGGCGAGGCGATTGCGGCGGTTGCGGCGACCCCGCATCTGCTGCTCAATGCGACGCTGACCGGCGATCGGCTGGGCTATCCTGAGCTGTCGGGGCTCGACCTGCTCGAACTATTTGCCTTCCTCTATCCCGGGCGCTTTGCGGTGCCGACCCCGGCGGGAATCGCCGCGACGATCGGCGTCACCCCGCCGAAAGCCGAAGAAGACATCGCCGCCTTCCTGCCGCAAGCCACCGCGGCAATGCTCGCGGGGATCGACGATCCCGCTTGGCCCGAACGCGAAGGCGCCTGGCACGGGATGCAGGCGCTGGCGCGCCAACGCTGGCCCTGGGCGCCGCTGGTCCAGCCGCGACTGACGACCCCCGACGCCAATGAACGCTGGCTGTTCGCGCGGCTACCCGAATGGGAGGAGGCGCCGCCGCGCGCCGCGCCGCGACAGGTGCGGATCAACCCCGACGACGTCACCGCGCGGCTCGACCGCCTGACCGGCGACGGCGCCGAACGGCGGCCGGGGCAGCAGGATTATGCGCGCGCCACCGCCGCGATCTTCGAACCGCGCGAGCGCAAGGACGCGCCGCAGATGCTGGTGGCCGAGGCCGGAACGGGGATCGGCAAGACGCTCGGCTACCTCGCCCCCGCCAAGCAGTGGATCGACCAGTCGGCGGGCAGCGTCTGCATCTCGACCTTTACCAAGGCGCTGCAACGCCAATTGTCGCGCGAGACCGAGCGGCTCTATCCCGACGCCGCAACGCACCGCGAAAAGGTTGTCGTGCGCAAGGGCCGCGAAAATTACCTCTGCTTGCTCAATCTGGAGGACGCACTGCAAGGCGGCTTTTCGGGCCGCGCTGCGGTCCTCGCGCAGCTTGTCGCGCGCTGGGCGGCTTACACCCGCGACGGCGACATGGTCGGCGGCGACCTGCCCGGCTGGCTGCCCGCGCTGTTCCGTCGCAACGGCACCACCGCGCTGACCGACCGGCGCGGCGAGTGCATCTATGCCGGCTGCCCGCATTTCCGCAAATGCTTCATCGAACGCTCGGCGCGCGCCGCAACACAGGCCGAGATCGTCATCGCCAACCATGCGCTGACGATGGTGCAGGCGGCGCGCCCGCGTGACGGCGGCGCGCCCGCAACGCGGCTGATCTTCGACGAAGGCCATCATCTGTGGGACGCGGCCGACAGCATGTTCGCCGCCGCGCTGACCGGGCAGGAAGCGGTCGAAATCCGGCGCTGGGTGCTGGGGCCAGAGGGCAAGTCGCGCGGGCGGCGGCGCGGGCTGGCAGCGCGGCTCGCCGAGGTCGCGAGCTATGACGAAGCGGGCGAGCGCGCGATTCAGGCGGCGATCACCGCTGCCGCCGAACTGCCCGGCGACGGCTGGCTCAGCCGCTTGTCCGAAAACGACCCATGGGGCGCGATCGAGCGGCTGCTCGCCGCGGTGCGCGGACAGGTTTACGCGCGCGCGGTCGATACCCGCACTGCTGACGCAGGCTATGGCCTTGAGACCGAGCTGGCCGATCCCGACGCGGCGCTGGTCACCGCCGCGGCGGCGGCGAGCGACGCGGTCGAGGCGCTGCTGCGCCCGCTGCTGGCGCTGGGGAAACGGCTCGACGCGCTGGTCGACGATCCGCCCGACTGGCTCGACGGACAGGCGCGGGCGCGCGTCGACGGGGCGCGCCACAGCCTCGGCACGCGAGTTGATACGCTCGGCGGCTGGCTGTCGCTGCTCGGGCGCGTTGGCGGCCCCGCCAACCCCGATTTTGTCGACTGGCTCGCGATCGACCGCTACGACGGGCGCGAGTTCGACACCGGCCTGCACCGCCACTGGCTCGACCCCGCGCGGCCGATTGCCGACATCGTCTATCGTCCGGCGCAGGGGGTGCTGGTCACCTCGGCGACATTACGCAGCGGCCATGGTGCGAGCGGCTGGACCGAGGCCGACATCCGCACCGGCGCGCGCCACATGGACGGTGGCGTCCAGCATTTCGCGGTCCCCAGCCCGTTCGACTATGCGCGCCAGTCGGAGGTGCTGATCGTCACCGACATCGCGCGCGGCGACCTGCCCGCGCTCGCCGGGGCATACAGCCGGTTGATCGAGGCGTCGGGTGGTGGCGCGCTCGGACTGTTCAGCGCGATCCGGCGGCTGCGCATCGTTCACGCCCGCATCGCCGACCGCCTCGCGCGCGCCGGGCTCCCGCTCTATGCCCAGCATGTCGATCCGCTCGACACCGGGACGCTCGTCGACATCTTCCGCGCCGACCCGCACGCCTCGCTGCTCGGCACTGATGCGTTGCGCGATGGGGTCGATGTCCCCGGCGAATCGCTGCGGCAGGTGATCATGGAGGGCGTGCCCTGGCCGCGCCCGACGATATTGCACGCAGCGCGGCGCGCGGCGCAAGGCGGCAGCGCCTATGACGATATGGTCATTCGCGGCCGCATCGGGCAGGCGTTCGGCCGTCTGATCCGCCGCGCCGACGATTTCGGCCAGTTCGTCATGCTCTCGCCCAGCTTCCCGTCCCGCTTGCTCAACGCCTTTCCCGAAGGCACCCCGATCCGCCGCCTGCCGCTCGACGAAGCGGTCAATCATGTCGCGGCGGCGAACGTCGAGCGCAGAAAAAGCGCCTTTCCAGCCTTTTCACCGTCATAAGTTTGCGGCACAAGGCTGCTCGAACGACGGCATAAGCGCGAACGCGCGGGGGAAGATTTTGAAGACTTTGACGATCCTGCGCCACGCCAAATCGGGTTGGGATGTCCAGGTCGAGCGCGATTTCGACCGCCCGATTAACAAACGCGGCGCGCGCGGCGCCGAGCTGATCGGGCAATGGCTGAAGCGCCAGAAGCTGCCCGTCGACCGCATCATCGCCTCGCCCGCGGTGCGCGTGACCGAAACGCTCGACATTTTCCAGCCCGCCGCGGATCTCGACACGATCGAACCGCACTGGGACCGCCGCATCTATCTCGCGTCCGCCGCGACGCTGATCGACGTCATCCGCGACACCGGCCGCGATGCCGAGCATTTGCTGATTTCGGGGCATAATCCGGGGTTGGAGGATCTGATCCTGATGCTGGTGCCGGAAACGAGCGGCGACGAACTGCGCGGCGAAGTTGAGGAAAAACTACCGACTTCGGCGCTGGCACGGCTCGAACTTGATATCGCCGACTGGCACGATCTCGACACCGGCATGGCCCGCTTCGCCGCCTTCATCCGCCCCCGCGACCTCGACCCGCCGCTCGCGCCGGCGATGGACCACGACTGACAGGTCATCCTCCCTGTGGCGAAGCCATGGGGAGGTGGCAGCGCGAAGCGCTGACGGAGGGGCATTTACACTATCGTTGTTGCCCCTCCACCATTCGCTTCGCGAACGGTCCCCCTGGCGCTGCACGCCGTCTGCGACTCCCCCATCACTTCGCGACAGGGAGGACCATCTCTCATCGTCATCCCGGACTTGATCCGGGATCCATATCTGCACTGTCGTCATGGATCCCGGATCAAGTCCGGGATGACGAGGGTCTGGAAACAACCAGTTGCGGTCATTACTCAAAACTGTAAACCTTCCGCATGCTCGGCTCCGATGAAATTGCCTTAGATGCTCGTAACGGTCGTCCGACTGCACCAGAACGTGCAATCGCGACAAGTTTATGGTCTGCGTTTCTGATATTTTTTGCCGCTGCATCAGGGTATATTGCCAATGAAATGTGGCAGAAAAATCAAGCTGGATTGGCCGCTCTATCAGCGACATCGGCCGTGATCCTGTTGTTCACAGCCATTAGCCGCTACAGGCAGGCACAACGATATCGTCGCGCATATCAGCTAAAGTTGGGCAACTATGAAGCAGGTGCGCGGCAGACGCCATTCTGACGTCCCCTTCCCACCCCAAAGAAGACATTCTCGAACTTGCTGATACACGATGCTGGTCGCGTCAATCCAGCGCTGCCGCCAATCGTTCGCGCAGCGCTACGAGCGCCGCGACCGGTACACCATGCGCCTGTCCCATCGCGCCATTCCCGGTAGCAGCCTGAGCGCGGGTCTCAATTGCGGGTGCTTCGGCAGCCTTCGCCCCCGACTCGGACAACGCCTTGCGTGCGCCCTCAACCGTGAACCCTTGGACATGCAGCAGATGATGGATCCGCTCGGCCAGCGCGACATCCTCGGCGCGGTAATAGCGGCGGCGGCCCGAGCGCTGGAGCGGCTTCAGTTGCGGAAAACGCGTTTCCCAATAGCGCAGGACGTGCGTCGGCACCCCGATCCGATCGGCGAGTTCGCCGATCGCGAGCATGGCGCCGGACGCTTTGCTCCCGTCCCCGGGCACGTCAGACCCCGCCATGGCAAACGTCCGGTGCGTTAACCGGCAACGCGCGCTCGCATCGTCTGGCTAGCGCGAAAGGTCATCACGCGGCGCGGCAGGATCGGCACCTCGATGCCGGTTTTGGGATTGCGCCCGACCCGCTGCGCCTTGTCGCGCAGGACAAAGGTACCAAAGCCCGAGATTTTGACATTCTGCCCACCCGCCAGCGCGTCGGACATATGGTCGAGAATCGATTCGACGATCGTCGCCGATTCGTTGCGCGACAACCCGATTTGCTGGTTGATGCGCGTCGCAATATCGGCTCGCGTAAGCGTCCCTGCGGTCATGATGGTCCCTCCCCCTCGTAAAGCGAAACTGGTCGAACCGGTCCCGGACAGCCCCCACCGTCACGAGTCCCGTGTCCCTATGTAACAAAAGCGAATTAATCCGCCAAACTGAAACGGATGGAGCGAAGAGTTAATGCGGTGAAGCCGCCAATCAGACGCGCAGGACCGCGGCGCCCCAGGTAAAGCCGCCGCCCATTGCCTCGAGCACCACCAGATCGCCGCGCTTGATGCGCCCGTCGCGCACCGCGAGGTCGAGCGCCAGCGGCACCGACGCCGCCGAGGTGTTGGCGTGCTGGTCGACGGTCAACACAACACGTTCGGACGGGAGGCCGAGCTTTTTGGCGGTTGCATCGATGATCCGCTTGTTCGCCTGATGCGGCACGACCCAGTCGATCTGGTCGGGTGACAGGCCGACATCGGCCATCACTTCGCCCAAGACCGACGCCAGATTGGTGACGGCATGGCGGAACACTTCGCGGCCCTGCATGCGGACATGGCCGACGGTTCCGGTGGTGGACGGGCCGCCATCGACATACAGCATGCCCGAATATTTGCCCTCGGCGTGCAGCCGGGTCGCGAGAATGCCCTGATCGTCGTCGACGTCCTTCGCCGACAGCACCACTGCCCCCGCGCCGTCGCCGAACAACACGCAGGTCGTGCGGTCTTCCCAGTCGAGGATGCGGCTGAAGGTTTCGGACCCGATCACCAGCGCATGTTTGGCCGCGCCGGTGCGCAACATCGCGTCGGCGACCGACACGGCATAGAGAAAGCCCGAACAGACCGCCGCAACGTCGAACGCGATGCAATCAGGGGCACCGATCAGCGCCTGCACCTTGGTCGCACTGGCCGGGAATGTATTGTCGGGGGTCGCGGTGGCGAGGATGATCAGCCCAATGTCCGACGGTTCAAGCCCCGCCGCTGCCATGGCCTGCTGCGCCGCAGCGGCGCCCAGCGTCGCGGTCGTCTCGTCAGGTTCGGCGATATGGCGGAAACGGATGCCGGTGCGCTCGACGATCCATTCGTCGCTGGTGTCGACCCGCTCCGCCAGTTCGGCGTTCGACACGCGGTTGCGCGGCAGCGCCGAACCGGTACCCGCCAGAATCGCGCGCAACGTCATGCGGCGTTGCCGCTCTGAAAATTCGCCAGATCGTCGGTCACTTGGCGCGTGATATCCTTCTCGATCAGCTCGGCGCACAGGTGGACGCAATTGGCGACCCCCTTCGCATCGGCGCTGCCATGACTTTTGAGGACGACGCCATTCAGGCCCAGAAACACCGCGCCATTGTGGTTGTTGGGGTCGAGATGGTGGCGCAGTAGCTCGGTCGCGGGGCGCGAAATCAGGAAACCGATCTTCGAGCGCGTCGAGCTGGTAAAGGCGCGGCGCAGCAGGTCGGTGACGAACCGCGCCGTCCCTTCGATCGTCTTGAGCGCGATATTGCCCGAAAATCCGTCGTGGACGATCACATCGACATCGCCGCGCGACAATTTGTCGCCCTCGATAAAGCCGGTAAACTCCATCGGCAGCCCTTTGGCCGCCCGGAGCATCGCCGCGGCATCGCGGATCTCGTCAGTGCCCTTCAGCTCTTCGGTGCCGATGTTGAGCAGCGCGACGCGCGGGCGCTGGAGCCCCATCGCGGTGCGCGCATAGGCCGCGCCCATGACCGCAAATTGCGTCAGGTTGGTCGCGTCGCATTCGGTGTTGGCGCCAAGGTCGAGCATGACGACGTCATTGTCGCCCAGCGTCGGCAACAGCGCAGCGAGCGCCGGCCGGTCGATCCCCGGCATCGTGCGCAGCGCGACCTTGGCCATCGCCATCAACGCGCCGGTGTTGCCCGCCGACACGGCGCCGCCGGCATCGCCGCGCTTCACTGCCTCGATCGCCAGCCCCATCGAGGTGCTTTTCGCCTTGCGCAGCGCCTGGCTCGGCTTGTCCTCACCCGTCACCACGCCGTCGGTGTGGATGATGTCCGACGCCGCGCGCAGATTGGGGTGGTTGTCGAGCGCCGCCTTGATCTGCACCTCGTCGCCGACGAGGATGAACCGCAGACCATCGTGCTTGTGGCGCGCCATCGCGGCGCCGGCGAGCATCATGCGCACGCCGACGTCACCGCCCATCGCATCAATCGCGATTCGCGGTGTCAGTGCCATCAATTTGCGCTCCGGCTAGGGGTCAGGCGCCGACCGACACCACTTCGCGGCCATTATAATGGCCGCAGGCGTTGCAAAGATTGTGGGGGCGCTTCAGCTCGCCACAATTGGGGCATTCCTGAAAGGCTTCAACCTTCAGGCTGTCGTGGCTGCGACGCATACCGCGCTTCGAGGGCGAAGTTTTTCGCTTGGGAACGGCCATGTTATTTCCTGCATTCTCAATAGTGTGTCACGAATCGGCTACCCGGATTTGTCATCCCCGTTGCCGGAAATGACTGGCCCGCCCGCCGTGCGAAACGCTACTCCTGCCGTGTTTTGGCAAGAAAATCGTCCGCCGAAGGGTGCCTCAACGCCAGAAGGTGTCGGGTGCCGGATCGGGCGGGGCTATAGCGTTTTTGCCCGCAAAGGCAAGCCCTGTGGATGACAATGCGCAAGCAAAAGCGTCGCGCTTGCCGATCGCGCAGCGCGATGCCACACATCGGTCCGCGCCGGGCGATCACAGCCCGGCCAAAATGGGGGACGCATATGATAATCTTGCCGATCAGCCTGACAATTGCCGCCGGAGCGGCGCTGCTCAACCTGTGGTTGTCGATCCGCGTCGGCCGCGTGCGGACCAAAGAAAAAGTCTTCGTCGGTGACGGCGGCAACGAACTGGTGACGCGGCGGATGCGCGCGCACAGCAATTTTGTCGAGAACACCGCCTTTGTACTGATCCTGCTCGCGCTCGTCGAACTCGGCATCGGATCGTCGATGTGGCTGTGGGGGGTTGGCGCGCTTTATCTGGTCGGCCGCATCCTGCACGCGCTTGGCATGGACGGGATGATGTGGGGCCGCATGGTCGGCACCATCGTCACCATGCTCACCCAGCTCGGCCTCGCGCTCGGCGCGCTGGCGATCGTCTATCTGACGCCGACCAGCATCACGACGACCGAGATCGAGGAAACGACGGTGGCGCCGCCGAAGTAAAATTTCGGTCATTGCGAGCGTAGCGAAGCAATCTCCAGCAAGCGGCCCCGTGCAAGGCCGATAGCTGGGGATTGCCGCGTCGCTGCACTCCTCGCAATGACGGCCGAACGATCCTCGGTTAACCCGCCGTCCCCAGCGCCATATCGCCGACAAACGGGTTCGTCCGCCGCTCGTGCGCGAAATTGCTGTGCGCCCCGTGCCCGGGCAGAAACGTCGTGTCGCCGCCAAGCGGCCACAGCTTTTGCGTGATCGAATCGAGCAATTGCTGGTGATTACCGCGCGGAAAGTCGGTGCGACCGATCGATCCCTGAAAGATCACGTCGCCGACAATCGCCAGCTTCGACGGCGCGTGATGAAACACGACATGCCCCGGCGTGTGCCCCGGGCAGTGGATGACGTCGATGGTGAGGTTGCCGACGGTGACCGTGTCGCCATCGACCAGCCAGCGATCGGGCTCGAACACTTCGCCGACCATGCCAAAGCGGGCGCCATCCTCGGCAAAGGCTTCGATCCAGAAGCGGTCGTCCTCGTGCGGTCCTTCGATCGGCACGCCCAGCTCTTTCGCCAGCATCCCCGCCTGCCCGCAATGGTCCATATGGCCGTGGGTCACCAGTATCTTCTCGACCTCAACCCCGGTCTGGCGCACCGCGTCCTCCAGCTTGTCGAGATCGCCGCCCGGATCGACGAACGCCGCCTTGTTGGTCGCGGTGCACCACAGGAGCGTGCAATTCTGCTGGAAGGCGGTGACCGGCACGATGGCCGCGCGCATTGGAGGATTGGGAGCGTTCATGCCGGGGGATGTGGGGAAATAGGACCGAAATGGCAAGCCACGGCGGCTGCATGACCCGTTGACCGAGCCACCGCGCCAATTTGACCCGCCGCTCCTGACGGCATATTGGATCGCACCATGACCAAGGCCTTTTCCCACGGAACCGTCCATGAGGCGCGCGACGACATGCAGGCGGCGCTGGTGTCCAACCCCGAAACGCTGGCGCTGTGGGAAAGCCTGACGCCGCTCGGCCGCAACGAGTTCATTTGCTGGGTCGATGACGCCAAACAGGCCAAAACCCGCGCACACCGGATCGAGCGAACGCGCGAGGAACTGCACGAAGGAAAGCGGCGCCCCTGTTGCTGGGTGGGATGCATCCACCGCACCGACAAGGCGCCGAGCCGCTGGCAACAGGCGGTGTTGATCGACAAAAACGCGAAATAGCGCGCCTCAGCGCAGCGTCATCGTATCGCCTTCGACATTCACCGCGGCCAGCCGCGACAGATAGCTTTGCCCGAGCAGCGACACGCCCATGTCGGCGTCGACCACCGCGGCTTCGACGCGCCGGACTTCCAGACCGTCGATGTCGACGCTGTCGAGCATGACCGTCCGCATCGGGACGTCGCCGCCTGCGGTGCGTGCAGTGCCGGTAATGGGCAAACGATCGACGTCGATGCCGATCGCCTCGGCATCGCGCCGGGTCAGCGCCACGATCGAGGCGCCGCTATCGACCATCACGCGGATGTTGGTGCCGTCGATGTCGGCATCGGCGTAAAAATGCGAATCGCCCGAACGACTGAGCAGCGCCTCGCCTGACGAGCCCGAATCGCCCGCCGCCTCGGCCGCGGCCACAGAGCGGTCTTTGCGCAGCTTGTGCGTCGTCCAATTGTCATGATTGCCCGAGATGGTCGCGGTCGTTTCGACGGCATCGCCCGGCGCCGACCGGCTGGCGATTCCCGCCATGCCCACCGACACCGCCGCGATGATCGCGGCCAACCCAAGAAAGCGCCCCAACATGGCGCGTCTTGTCGCAGCTTAGGGTTGGGGATTGGTTAAGCCGGCGGCTGTTCGATGAACGCCCGCCATGTCGGCGTATCGCCGCGCATGCTGTACGCGATCCGCGCGCAGGCATAGGGTCGATCCGCCCGATTGTCGGCGTCGGCGGCAGTTGCCGGCCATTCGCCGCCAGCGCCGCCCGCCGACCAGCACACCAGCGCCTCGGCCTCCGTCCCGGCTTCGATCGCGGCGCGTTCATCGGCGTTCAGCGGCGCAGGCGCGCTCCAGCCCAGGATCGCGCGGTGCGTGAACCCTTTGGAAAACAAGGCGTGGCGGAAAGGGCTGCTGCCGTCGCGGAGCAAACCCGCGACCCGCGCGCGATCGGCCACCGCGAGCCATTGTCCACCCAGCAGCGGCGCCCAGCGCGCCTCATCGCGCGACCGCAGCGCCGCGGCCAGATCGTCGGCGGCAACGGCAAAGCGCGGCGTCCATGCCGAATCGGCGGCGAGCGGCACCAGCCGCGCCCGCGGTGCGGGTGCCTCGGTCTCGACCAACAGCAACGAAACGGGTGCGCCCGCCCCGGTCGCAAGGGCGGGCGTGGCGAGTGCGGCGACCAGCGCCGATGAGATCAGGAGAGCGCGCATGGCCGGATCATAGCAGACATCGCCGCACGTGTCAGGCGCCCGTGGGCACCAGTGCACCGCGCATCCACGGCGGCGCGGTGGCGGGGTCGATGCTCTCGACCCGCCGATGCTCGACCGACCAGCCGAGCTCGGGATAAGCGATCACCTGCCGCTTTTCGTCGGCATCGGCGATCGGCACCACGACCAGCCGCCGGTTGACCTTTTGCCGCCAGTTCATCCGCGCCGTGTTCTCCTGCCCCACGTAGCAGCCCTTGGTAAAACTGACCCCGTTCAGTTCAGCGGCATTGCATTCGAGCCACAAGGTCGTGCCATCGCCCAGCTCGGCGCGGCCCTCGGCAACGCCCAGCGCCAGCCGGTCCGCGCGCCAGGCATCGTCGGCGCCCGCGTCGCCTTCCGCAGGCGCGAGCCAGCGCTGGCCGAGTTCGGGCAGCCGCGGATCGACGACGCCAACATCGCCGCCAACAGCGTCAGGCGCCGCCCAATGGACGCACAGATTGGGTTCGCGTTCGATCGTGATCGCGCGGCGGAGGCGATAGAGGGTCAGGCGTTTGGCCAGATCGCCCGCTGCATCGCGCTCGCAGTCGATCAATATGTCGTCGCGATCCGCCCAGATCAGGAAATCGAACAGCGCCTTGCCTTGCGCAGACAGCAGCGCCGCCCAGACCGGCAGGTCGCCCGACGTGTCGTTGGTCACCAACCCTTGCAGGAATCCACGGACATCCTCCCCCGATAAGCGAATGAGCGCGCGGTCGATGAGGGTGGTATTGGCCATGGCGATAATCTAGGGACGCGGCAGCCAAAACCAAGCACCCATTTCTTCGCGAGACCCGCATGACCGACCGCCTGACGATCCGCCGCCCCGACGACTGGCACGTTCACCTGCGCGACGGCGCGATGCTCGATCATGTCGCGCGCTACACCGCGCGCCAGTTTGCCCGCGCGATCGTCATGCCCAATTTGTCACCGCCGGTGACAACCGCCGAAGAAGGCCGCGCCTATCGCGACCGCATCAACGCCGCGGTCCCCGCCGATCTCGACTTCACCCCGCTGATCGTCGCCTATCTGACCGACGCCACCGACCCCGACCAAATCGCGCGCGGTCATGCCGAGGGGGTGTTCACCGCAGCGAAACTCTATCCAGCCCACGCCACCACCGGCAGCGCGCATGGCGTCACCGACATCGCAAAGATCATGGCGGTGCTCGAACGGATGCAGGACATCGGCATGCCGCTGCTGATCCATGGCGAGGTCACCGACCATGACGTCGATATCTTCGACCGCGAGGCGGTGTTCATCGAGCGGATTCTTGAACCGCTCGTCCGCGCCCTGCCCGCGCTGAAGATCGTGTTCGAACATATCACCACCGCCGAAGCCGCGCAGTTCGTCGCCGACGCGCCCGCCAATATCGCCGCGACGATCACCCCGCAGCATCTTCACATCAACCGCAACGCGATGCTGGTCGGCGGCATCCGCCCGCACGCCTATTGCCTGCCCGTCGCCAAGCGCGAGCATCACCGCCTCGCGGTGCGCGCCGCCGCGATTTCGGGCTCACCCAAATTCTTCCTCGGCACCGACAGCGCCCCGCACGCGGTGCATACGAAAGAAGCCTCGTGCGGCTGCGCGGGCATCTTCAACGCCCCCTTCGCGCTCGAAAGCTACATCACCGCGTTCGATCAGGATGGCGCGCTCGACCATTTCGAAGGTTTCGCCAGTGAACATGGGCCGCGCTTCTATGGTCTGCCGCTCAATGACGGCACCGTGACGCTGGAGCGCGCTGAAGTCGTGGTGCCGGACAAGGTCGGCGATGTCGTCCCGTTCCATGCCGGTGAGACGCTAGGCTGGCGGCTGGTCTGACGACCGTCGCCGCTTTTCGTCATTCGTCACCCCGGACCTGATCCGGGATCCATGCAGCGACCATGGTCATGGATGCCCGATCAAGTCCGGCATGACGAGCAGATAAGCGGGCAATTCTATGCAACCGCTACCATCCGGTCCGCGCGCATCTTGCGCCACATATCGAAACTGAACACCGCGATGCTGACCCAGATGAGCAGGAAGCAGAACAGCTGCGCGGGCTTCAGCGGCTCGTCGAAGACGAACAGCCCGAGCAGGAAAGCGATGCTCGGCGCCAGATACTGGACAAACCCCAGCGCCGCGTAGCTCATCCGCCGCGCCGCGGTCGCAAACAGCAACAAAGGCACCGCGGTGACGACCCCCGCCGCCGCCAGCAGCCAGCTGATCTCGACGTCCGCCCCGAACCCGCGTCCATCGCCGATCCACAGATAATAGCCCGCCGCGGTCAGCGACACCGGCAGCAACAAGGTCGTCTCGATCGCAAGCCCCGGCAGCGACCCCACGGACACCACTTTGCGGATCAATCCATAGGTGCCGAACGTCAAAGCCAGCGTCAGGCTGATCCATAAAGTGTCGAGCGCGCCCGCAAGCAGGATCGCGACGCCAATCGCCGCGATGACCACCGCAACCGCCTGTAGCCGCGACAGTCGCTCGCCGAGGAAGATCATGCCGAGCAGCACATTGACCAGCGGGTTGAGATAATAGCCGAGGCTCGCGGCGAGCACATGGTCGGTAAACACGGCGTGGATATAGACCAGCCAGTTGAGCGCGATCAGCAGCGAACTGGCGAGCAGCAGGCGCAGCACGCGCCAATCTTTCAGCGCCGCCAGATAATCGCCGACCTGGCGGCGGAACGCCATGATCACGAAGCACAGCGGCAGCGACCAGACGATGCGCTGCGCCAGCACCTCGACCGGCGGCACCGTCTCCAGCAGTTTGAAAAACAGCGGGACAAAGCCCCAGATCGCATAGGCGCCGAGGGCATAGGGCAAGCCGCGCTGCTGGCTCGCCGCGGGGGCGGTCGGCTGGTTCATGGGGTGAGACCTGCCTTTCGGCCGAAAATCAGATGATGCCGCCGCCCAGCATCAGGCGGATGACGCCGATGACGATCACGACGATGTTCAGATTGCGTCCGCTGGTGCTGCTCGACATCGCGCCCAGCGCCAGCCCGACCACAGCAAAAGGCACGATCACCCAATTCGCCCAGCCAAGCAATGGGATGAAAGCAAAAACGGCCAAAACCAGGGCGATGGCGCCGATAACGAGCGAGGCAATATTGAGCATTTGGGGATTGTCGCATGCCGTCGCCTATGCGGCAAGGGCCTTTCGGTTCGTCGACGATATCACTCGGTTCGCCTTGTTGCCCGGCGTTCATGCAACGCGATCCGGGGATGGCTCGTTTTCCCATTCGAAGCGCCCAGTGCCGTCATGCGGTACAAGGCGCGGCACCAGGAAAGGATATAAGATGCGTAGTTTCAACAAGAGCCTGATGGGCGCATTGGCCGCCGCCAGCGTCGCGCTGACCGCCCCGGCCTATGCGGGCATCGCCGCCCCGGCGAAGGCCGAAGGCTTTCATCAGCTCGACCAGTCGAGCAGCTTTCACAAGCGCAACAAGCGTCATTACCATGACCAGCGCGTCAGCGCCGACACGCGGATCTGGCGCGACGGTGACGGCCGTTATCGTTGCAAACGCGACAATGGCACGACCGGCCTGCTGATCGGCGGCGCCGTTGGCGGCCTCGCGGGCCACGAAATCGCGGGTCGCGGCGACAAGCTGCTCGGTACTGTGCTCGGCGCAGCCGGTGGTGCCCTGCTCGGCCGCGAGATCGACCGCGACAAATATCGCTGCCGCTAAGCGATAGAGCTACCGTCTCGATTGCGGGTCCGAGACCCCTCCGCCCGCAAACGTAGATGGAAGAGGGCGCCAACCTGGTCGTTGGCGCCCTCGACCGCGTGTCCGCGCCGCACACACCAGTTTGCGCCAGTTCGCGCTTGTCCCCCTGCCGGTCTTGCCGCAGAAGCGACCCTCCTGACTTCGGGAGAGGATCATCATGCTCAACGGCCCCCTGCTCGTCACCCCCCGGCTCATCCTGCGTCCGCCCGCGACCGAGGATTTCGACGCCTTCGCCGAAATGTGCGCCGAGGCGGACACCATGCAATTCATCGGCGGCACCTGCCCGCGCGCATCGGCGTGGCGGATGTGGTGCACGCTGGCCGGTGCGTGGCACATTCGCGGCTTTTCGATGTTCTCGGTGATCGAACGCGATAGCGGCGAATGGGTTGGTCGGCTGGGCCCCTGGGAACCCGATGGCTGGCCTGCCCCCGAAATCGGCTATGGCGTGCGCGCCAAATTCGCGGGCAAGGGCTATGCCTTTGAAGGCTGCATCGCCGCGTGCGATTTCGCCGTCGAATTTCTGAAATGGCCCGAACTGATGCACAGCATCGATCCCGCCAACACCCGTTCGCAGGCGCTGGCGGCACGGCTGGGTGCGACCAACAGCGGCCCGACCCGCCTGCCCGCCCCGTTCGAGGATGCGCCGGTCGATGCATGGACGCAGAGCGCCGACGCCTGGCGGATCAAGCGCAAGGAATTTCTGCCGTGACCGACCGGCATGTCGACCCCGAACGCGCGCAGTTCGACGCGTTCAAGGCGCTGCCGCGCGACACCGTGATCCATATGCTCAACCTTGTCCGCTTCAAGGCCGCGGCGACCTATCCCGCCGATCATCCGCTCGCGGGTGAAGCGCTGACCGGGGCCGAGGCCTATGCGCATTATGGCGCCGATAGCGGCCCGATCTTTCAGCGCGTCGGCGGCCGGATCGTCTGGCGCGGAACGATGGAGGCGATGGTGATCGGCCCCGACGCAGAACATTGGGATGCGCTGTTCATTGCCGAATATCCAACCAGCGCCGCCTTCATGGAAATGGTCACCGACCCCGTTTATCGGCAGGCCGTCATCCACCGTCAGGCCGCGGTCGCAACCTCGCGGTTGATCCGCTGCAACCCAAAAGCGTCTCGCTCCGGCACAGTTTTCGGCTAACAAAGTCTTACCCGTTAACGCATTTTATTTGCGTCTTTTTAACCAGGATCGGGCAATCCGGGTCAAAGATTAAGGGAGTGTTAGCGATGATGTTGCGCGGAAAATGGCTGGTCACCGGCCTGCTGATGGCGGCGGCACCCCTTGCCGGGTGCCGGGACAATCCCGAAGCGAAGTCCGAACTCGCGCCGCTCGACGACGGGCTGACCAATGTCGACCCCGCGGTCAAGGGCTCGCTCGAAGACAAGATCATGGTCGACCCCAAGCTCGCCGGCCAGTCGAACCAGAACGCCGTCGGTCCCGGCAACAAGCCCGTCGACGGCGGCGTTCCGGGCGTCGCGGGCGGCAAGGCTGCGACCGTCGCCGAAGCCGCGGCCGCGCAGGCCGCGGGTAAATTGCTGGCCGCCCCCAAAGCGCTGCCGTTCGAAGCTGGCTGCGATGGTTGCGACACCAAACAGCGCCCGGTCACCATCGGCGCACTCGCGCGCGACCAGTCGAAGGGCGCATGCGACGCCAAGCTGACCTACGGCAACCAGTGGGCCGACCGCCTGCCCGCCGCATTCAAGCTCTATCCGCGTGCGACGCTGCGCGAGGCCGCCGGGATCGCGGGCGGCAAGTGCAACATCCGCGTCGTCAATTTCCAGACCGCGGCGTCGATCCAGGGCGTGCTCGACTATTACCATACGATGGCGATCCGCGCCGGCTACACCAGCGACCACCGCGTCAATGGCAACGAGCATATGCTGGGCGGCACCAAGGGCGACCTCGCCTATGTCATCATGGCGCGCCGCGACGGCGGCATGACCGACGTCGACCTGGTGGCGTCGGGCGGCAAATAAACGCGCGGCAAACAGGCCAACCGGCCATCGCGCAATAAAAAAGGCCCCGGTTTCCCGGGGCCTTTTCTTGTCGGACGGACGGTTTGTCAGACCTTGTTGCCGAGCGCGCCTTCGACCTTCTGCGCGATCTCGCTCTCGATCTGCTCCGCCG
>JAEMRT010000014.1:16110-75713 GCA_016463225.1 Sphingopyxis sp.
CCTTCGACCTTGCCCTTCAGATTCTGGGCTTCGCCCTTGCGTTCCTGCGCCTCGCCTTCCTGGCGCAGACGCTCGTTGTCGGTCGCCTTGCCAATCGCCTGCTTGGTGTTGCCGGCGGCTTCGTTGGCGAGACCTTTGGCTTTTTCGGTGAGTTCACCCATGGAATTTCTCCTTAGCTGGTGGCCGAGGCGACGCTGCCTCTTGTCTGACCAACCAGCTACCCCCGCCAATGTTCCGCTCATCCGACAAACCGTTCTGAAAAAAGGGCAATTGACCTCCAGCCCAAATGGGCTTGAATGTCGGCATGACATTTTTACGCTTGATCCCGATCGCGGCAACCGCGCTGCTGCTCGCCCCCGCCACTCTCGCCCAGCCCGCGCGTCCGCAAGCCCCGTCGCAAATGCAGTTGCGCGGCCTGACTGATGAAGAGGCGAAGGCGCTGATCGCGAAAGTCGCTGACGCGCAATCAAAGGTGAAGAACAAGGAACAGGTCGTTTTCGAACTGCTGTCCGGCGCCCCCGCCTTTTATCCGATGACGCGCACGACCCCGCGCGACGCTTTTCTCCGCCTGCCGCTCGCCAAGACGTTCAGCGTCGAGCGTAAAGCGACCGACAACAAGCTGTGGCAGCCCTATCGCATCATCGTGCTGCCCGATGGCCCCGGCAAATTGCTGTGGGATGTCGAAGTCGTGCTGGGCATCAATGGCCAGATCGAGCGCATCGAAATGCTCTACCGCCCACCAGCGCCCTTCTGAGCACGGCCTAAGGTTTCAGCTCCAAAAGATCGCGTGCGTTCCCGTGGCGGATTTTGGCCTTTTCGGCGGGCGTGAGGTCCAGTTTTTCCAGCGCATCGAGCGTCTGTTTCAGCGAGAATTGCGGATAGTCCGACCCGATCAATATGTGATCGATCCCGACGTTGCGCATCGTCCAGATAAACTCTTCCTCGATCGGCGCGTCAGCGGCGAGCGTGACCATCGCCGAAATGTCGAAATAAATATTGTCGCCGAACAGCCCTTCGGCGGTACGCGCCATTTTCAGGATGTTCCAGAAGCGGAAATTCAGCCCGCCCATATGCGCAAACACGAACTTCGTCTTCGGCGCCGCCAGTGCGAGGTTGAACAGCTTTTCGCTGTCACCGCCCGGCACGATATTGGCATTGTCCATCACGACCGTGATGCCAAGGTCGCCGGCGCGCCGGACCAGCGCCAGCACGCGCGGATCGACGGGATCGAACTTCTGCGTGTGGGGATGGATCTTGAGCAGCTTCACGCCCAGCCCGGCGACGCGCTGCAACTCGTCCAGCGCTGCGGCGCCGTCATAAGGATGAACCGTCGCGATCGGCACCATGGTCGGGTGCTTCGCCGCCAGCGCAAGCAGCGCATCATTGCGCGCGCGGATTTCCCGGGGGTTGCCTGCGAGGGCCTGGTTCGGACCGCCGAACCACATGCCCCCGAAACCGGTGATCGTCAGCCCCGCGTCCTCAACCTGCGCCTCATAGTCGCCGATCGACTTTTCGCCGTCCCATAGATGGACATGACTGTCGAATATCTGCTGCGCGCTGGCCGCACCGGGGGCGAGCAAGAGAGCCGCAGCGAGGAAAGGCAGGATTCTCAAAACAGCCTCCCTCAGATCAGCCCCGCCAGCGGGCTCGACGGATCGGCATATTTGCGCAGCCCCATCCGCCCCGACAGATACGCATCGCGCCCCGCCTCGACCGCCAGCTTCATCGCGCGCGCCATGCGGATCGGGTCTTTCGCCTCTGCGATCGCGGTGTTCATCAACACGCCGTCGCAGCCCAGCTCCATCGCGACCGCGGCATCGCTCGCCGTGCCGACGCCCGCATCGACGAGCACCGGCACCGATGCGCCCTCGACAATCAGGCGGATCGTCACGCGGTTCTGGATGCCCAGCCCCGACCCGATCGGCGCGCCCAGCGGCATCACCGCAACCGCGCCCGCATCCTCAAGCTGCTTCGCCGCGATCGGATCGTCGACGCAATAGACCATCGGCAGGAAGCCTTCCTTGGCCAGCACTTCGGTCGCTTCCAGCGTTTCGCGCATATTGGGATACAGCGTCTTCGCCTCGCCCAAGACCTCCAGCTTCACCAGATCCCAGCCGCCCGCCTCGCGCGCCAGCCGCAGCGTGCGGATCGCGTCGTCGGCGTTGAAACAGCCCGCGGTGTTGGGCAGGTAAGTGATCTTCTTCGGATCGATATAATCGGTGAGCATCGGCGCTGTTGGGTCCGACACATTGACCCGGCGTACCGCGACGGTGACGATCTCGGCGCCTGACGCCGCGACCGCCGCCGCATTCTGCTCAAAATCCTTATACTTGCCGGTGCCGACAATCAGCCGCGACGTGAAAGTCCGTCCGGCAACGCTCCAAGTGTCGGTCAACAACCGCCTCCCACAAAATGCACAATTTCCAGCGTATCGCCCTCGGCGAGCGCCACATCGGCCAGCGTCGAGCGCGGTACGATTTCGCGGTTGCGCTCGACCGCCACCTTTTTGACATCGAGGCCCAGCGAGGCGACGAGGTCGGCGATGCTGCCATCGCGCACCTGCCTTGGATCGCCGTTGAGGATGACCGAGATCACTGGGGAATCCGCCTTGCTTTGCCTTTTGCCGAGCAGCCCATATAGGGGGAGCGCATAGCGCCGCAACCGAAAGCCCCTGCATTGACCGACAAGCCGACCGTTTTTGTTCTCTCCGGCCCCAACCTCAACCTGCTCGGCACGCGCGAGCCGGAGATTTACGGCCACGATACGCTGAATGACATCCACGCCCGGCTCGAGGCGCAGGCCGCCGAACTGGGGCTGCGCGTCGAGTGCCGCCAGACCAACCATGAAGGCGTCCTGATCGACTGGCTGCACGAAGCGTACATCGCGGGCGCCAAGGCGGTGTTGCTCAACGCGGGCGGCTATACGCATACCTCGATCGCGCTCCACGATGCGATCAAGTCGATCAAGGTGCCGGTGATCGAGGTTCATTTGTCGGACCCGATGCAGCGCGAGAGCTTCCGCCACCTCAGCTATGTCGGCATGGCCGCCGTCGCCCATTTTGCAGGCCATGGCGCGAACAGCTATACGCTGGCGCTGGACGCCGCCGCGCGTCTCTGACAAGAGGGCGCATCAAAAACGGGGTCTGAGCGTCGGTGTACCGACGCCGCAACAACAGGAAAATTCTCATGGGTGACCATAAAGACGATGGCATCAATATCGATCCGGCCTATGTGCGCGCGCTCGCCGAACTGCTCGACGATACCAGCCTGACCGAAATCGAAGTCGAGGACGGCGACCGCAAGGTCCGCGTCGCGCGAAAGGCTGCGGTTGCCGCCGCGCCGGTGGCTTATGCGCCCGCGCCTGCCGCGGCGCCCGCTGCCGCCGCTCCGGCCGCAGCGCCCGCCGCTGCCGCACCCGCCGCCGACAGCTTTGCTGGCGCGGTCAAATCGCCGATGGTCGGCACCGTCTATCTCTCGCCCGAACCCGGCGCGCCCAATTTCGCCGCCATCGGTTCGGCGGTAAAGGAAGGCGACACCGTCCTGATCATCGAGGCGATGAAGGTGATGAACCCGATCGTCGCGCCGACGTCGGGCACGCTGAAAGCGGTGCATGTCGAGAACAGCCAGCCGGTCGAGTTCGACCAGCCGCTGTTCACCATCGGCTGATCAAAACATGGCCATCGAAAAGCTCCTGATCGCCAACCGCGGCGAGATCGCGCTGCGTATCCACCGCGCCTGCCACGAAATGGGCATCAAGACCGTCGCGGTGCATTCGACCGCCGACGCCGATGCCATGCACGTCCGCCTCGCCGACGAAGCCGTGTGCATCGGCCCGCCCGCTGCCAAGGACAGCTATCTCAACATCCCCGCGATTATTTCGGCCGCCGAGATCACCGGCGCCGACGCGATCCATCCGGGCTACGGTTTCCTGTCCGAAAACGAGCGCTTCGCCGAGATCATCGAAGCGCACGACATGATCTTCGTCGGGCCGAAGCCCGAGCATATCCGCACAATGGGCGACAAGGTCGAGGCGAAGCGCACTGCGGTCGCGCTCGGCTTGCCCGTCGTTCCGGGCTCCCCCGGTGCGGTGACCTATGGCGACGAAGCCCGCAAAATAGCCGAAGGCATCGGCTATCCGGTGCTGATCAAGGCCGCCTCGGGCGGCGGCGGGCGCGGCATGAAGGTCGTTCCCGACGCCGACAGCCTCGAAAGCCTGATGGGGCAGGCGTCGAGCGAAGCGGCCGCCGCTTTCGGCGACCCGACCGTTTACATGGAAAAATATCTCGGTAACCCGCGCCACATCGAATTCCAGGTGTTCGGCGACGGCAAGGGGACCGCCATCCATTTGGGCGAGCGCGACTGCTCGCTCCAGCGCCGCCACCAGAAGGTGCTCGAAGAAGCGCCTTCCCCGATCATTTCGGCCGACGAGCGCGCGCGCATGGGCAAGGTCTGCGCCGACGCGATGGCGGCGATGCACTATCGCGGCGCCGGCACGATCGAATTCCTGTGGGAAAATGGCGAATTTTTCTTCATCGAAATGAACACGCGCATCCAGGTCGAGCATCCCGTGACCGAAATGATCACCGGCTTCGACCTCGTCCGCGAACAGATTCGCATCGCGGGCGGTTCGGACCTGTCGGTAAAACAGGAAGATCTGGAATTCCGCGGCCATGCGATGGAATGTCGCATCAACGCCGAAGACCCGCGCACCTTCATGCCCTCGCCGGGCAAGGTCACCAATTATCACGCCGCGGGCGGCATGCACGTCCGCGTCGATAGCGGGCTTTATGCCGGCTATTCGATCCCGCCCTATTATGACAGCATGATCGGCAAGCTGATTGTCTATGGTCGCACCCGCGAAAGCTGCATGATGCGGATGCGCCGCGCGCTCGAGGAAATGGTGATCGCCGGGGTCAAAACTAACATCCCGCTGCATCAGGCACTGCTCGCCGATCCCGATGTGATCAACGGCAACTACACAATCAAATGGCTGGAGGAATGGCTCGCGCAGCAGGATGCGGAGGCGAAAGCCTAATTCGCTATCGTCACCCCGGCGAAGGCCGGGGTCTCACCGACTGCTTCTGACGCACCGCCGTCATCCCGGCCTTCGCCGGGATGACGGATACTATTCGCGATGCGCCCAGCTGTGCGCCACCTCACTTTCACTCCCCGGCATTATTGGCTATGGGCTTTAACCATGGTCAAAAACTCCTCTGTTTCAGCGCGCCACGCCGCGACTTTTCTTCTCCCGCTCAGCCTGCTCGCCGCGCCCGCGTTCGCCCAGTCGGGGGTGAAGGAGGATTCGGTCGTCCTCCAGCCCGACAAGGTTGCCGACGATGCACCGGTGATCGCGGCGCAGATCGCATTGCCGAACTGGTCGGAGGAAAATGCCACCGCGCTTCTCAGCGTGATCGAAAAAGTCGGCGCCGAAGGCCTGTTCGCCAAGGACTATAATCCCGATGCCCTCGCCGCCGCGATCCTGGCGGATGATCAGGCGCGGCTCGACAAGGTCGCGACCGACACCTTCCTGCTGCTCGCCACCCACCTGCGCGATGGCCGCACGCCCAATGCGGCGCGCAAACAATGGTTCATGGTCGACAGCGACGGCGACAGCGAGCCGCTGCTGGCGCTGCTCGGGACCGCCCTGAACGCCGGGTCTGTCCGTGAGACGCTGATCGGTCTCAACCCCGTCCACCCCGACTTCGCGGTCCTCAAGGCTTCGCTCGCCAAGACCAGGGCAGCCGCCGACGCCAACGCCATCCGCGTCAACATGGAACGCTGGCGCTGGATGCCGCGCGCGCTCGGCGAACGCTACGTCGTCAGCAATGTCCCCGAATATATCACCCGCGTCGTCCATGGCGGCACGATCATCGCGACGCACAAGGCCGTCGTCGGCAAGCCGGCAACCGCGACGCCGCAGCTGAATCCGATGGCGACCGGCATCATCGTCAACCCGACCTGGACGCTGCCGCGCAGCATCATCAACGAAGGCATCGGCGCGACGATCGCGCGCAACCCGGCGTCGGCGCGCGCGCAAGGCTATACCTGGACGGGCAGCGGCAAGACATTGTCGGTCGTCCAGCAACCCGGGGCGAACAACGCCCTCGGCGTAATGAAGATGGAAATGCTCAACGAGCATGCGATTTACCTCCACGACACGCCCTCAAAGGGCGCGTTCAACGCCGCTACGCGCGCGTTCAGCCATGGCTGCATCCGCACCGAACGCGCACTGCATTTCTCGGGCCTGATGGCGGTGATGTTCGCAGGCCAAAGCCCCGAAGCCTTTGGCGAGGCGATCGCCAGCGGCAAGACCACGCGCTTCGGTTTTGAAAAGCCCTTTCCCGTCTATGTCGCCTATTGGACGGTCATTCCCGACGGCAAGGGCGGCACCAAAAAGCTCGCCGATCTTTACGGCCGCGACGCACCGGTGGTGGCCAGCTTCGCCAAGCCGGGGCGGCCGACCGCAACGATCATTGCTCCGGTGGCACCGCCGGTGGTGCCGACGATCGAAACGACCGCCCGCGTAACGACCCCGGGAACGAGCGGGATTTATTGATAACCCGGGCTAACCAAAATTGTCGTCCTGCCCGCGAGGCGGGAACGAGAAATCAATTTCCCTCGGGCTGCGGCAACAGCAGCGCCAGCAGGATCGCGCGGCACTCGCCGTCGATCGTGCCATCGATCAGTTCGGGGCGAAACCGCCGCTGGAACGCCACCGTTGCGGCAAACCCGTCGGTCACATCGTAACCGAAGCGTTCAAGCGCGAGCAGGAAGCCGGCATCGGTCCACAGCGGATCGGTCAGCTTTTTGCGCGGGCGCGGCAACGCGAGACGGCGGCGCGCGAGCTCGTCCCACGGGAACAGCTCGCCCGGATCCTGCTTGCGCGTCGGCGCGATGTCAGAATGGCCGATGACATTGCCGCGGGTGATCGCGTGCCGGTCCTTGATGATGTGAACCAGCCGGACGACCGAGGCGACCTGCGGGTCGGGGAACGGGACATAGCCCCATTCATGCCCCGGATTGACGATCTCGATCCCCACGCTCGCTGAATTGATGTCGCTGATCCCGCGCCAGTGCGATTTTCCGGCGTGCCAGGCGCGCTTGTCCTCGGGCACCATATGGGTGATCTGGCCGTCCTCGCTGACGATATAATGCGCCGACACCTTTGAATCGGGATTGGCAAGCCAATCAATCGCTTCGGCGGCGCTCTTCATGCCGGTATAATGCAGCACGATCATCGAGATGGGCAGCGCGCGCTCGTCGAAATTGGGAGACCAGCGTTCGATAAAATCGCTCATGCGCTCCGGAGACCCGTCCTCTGCTTGCCAAGCTGTCGATTGCGCCAGTGGCGCGCAAAAAGCAAGGTCAGGCCGCTGCCGCGCGCCGCTGTTGCTGATCAGCGGGCTCGTAAAGACCGCGCAGCCGCGGGCTGGCGACGAACTGGTCGGTTTGTCCCAGCACCGTTTCGCCCGCCCCGAGCACGAGGAAGCTTTGCGGCGCCGCCATCGCGCGCAATTTCGCGAACGCCTTTTGCCGCATCGGCGCCGAGAAATAGAGCAGCAGGTTGCGGCAGAAGATCAGGTCGGCGGGACTGGCTAGCGGCGGCCGGTCGGTCAGCATATTCTGCACCGAAAAATCGATCCGGCGGCGCAAATCCGCCTTGGCCAGCCAGCCACCCTCGGTCTGGTCGAACCAGCGCACCATGCGCTGCACCGGCAAGCCGCGCTGGATTTCGAACTGGCTGTACAGGCCGACGCGGGCGCGGCTGATCGCGTGATAGCTGACGTCGGTGCCGACGATATCGACCTGCCAGCCCGCCCATTTCTCGCCCTGTTCGGCGATGAGCATCGCCAGCGAATAGGCCTCCTGTCCGGTCGATACGCCGCAATGCCAGATCGTCAGCCGCCGACGCAATTTGTTGATCTCGCGCAGCTTCTCAAGCACGGTGACAGCTATGTCATCGAATAGGCTGTATTCACGGTAAAAATAAGTTTCGTTGTTGAGCATGGCATCGACGGTGTCGTCGAGCAACTGGCGACTGTTCGATGTGACCAGCGCCGCGACCAGTGCATCGAGATCGGCGATATTGTGGCGCTGCATCACCGGTTTGAGCGACATTTCGATGCGCCAGATGCGGCTGGGGGAAAGCGTCTGTCCCGTCCGCGATTCGAGTACGCCCATCAGAACACGATAGGCCGATTCGCTGGCGCTGCCGCCCATCATGGCCGGCGGCGCCCGGGCCGGAAGCTGCCGAGCATCAGCGCGATCGCGTCAGGATTGAGCGTTGCGGCAGCAATTCCTGCCTTGGCCACTGCGCCGGGCATGCCCCAGATGACGCAGCTTTCGGGCGCCTGCGCAAAAATCGTGCCGCCAGCCTCTTTCAGCCGCGCCGCGCCAACCGCGCCGTCGCGGCCCATGCCGCTCAGGATCACGGCCACGCCGCCCTTGCCGTAAACCTCGGCAACCGAGTCGAGCATCGGATCGGCTGACGGGCAGCAACCATTGTCGACAACGCGGTGATCGAGCGCAATTTGATGCCGACGACCGTTGGCCACGACGAGCAGGTGTGCGTCCCCCGGCGCGAGATAAATATGGTCGCGCTCGACCGTCATCCCCGCCTGCGCGACGCGCACCCGGCGGTCGGTCATCGTCGCTATTTGCCTGGCGTAAAATTCCATGAAGGCGTCGGGCAGATGCTGGGTGAGCAAGATCGGCGCGGTGATACGCGGGTCGAGGTTGGCGAGGAAATTGGCGAACGCCGGAATCCCGCCGGTCGATGCGGCGACGGCAATACATTCGATCGGCTGGTCGCTGTCGATCGCCAGCGCGACCGGCGCCGGGGCGCGGCGTTCGGCTACGGGAACCGGCGCCGGGAAATCCTGCTGGTTGCCCAGCGTCATGATGCGGTCGGTGAGCACCTCGGCAAAGCGGCCGGAAAAACTGCCGCGTCCGGGCTTGGCCAGCGTATCGCTGGCGCCGAGCGCGAGCGCTTCGATCGCCGCCGGGCCCCCTTCGACACAGTTTGACGAGAGGATCAACACCCGCGCCTTTGCGGCGCGCTTCAGGATATGCGGCAGCGCATCGATGCCGCTCATCCCGGGCATTTCGATGTCGAGCACCACGACATCAACGGGCTCGCGCGCCAGAAACGCGAGCGCGTCGTGCGCAGAGGCGACGGAGGCGCAGATTTCGAGCCCGCGCCGCTGATCGACGATGCGTTCGAGGATACTTCGCACAACAAGGCTGTCATCGACGAGCATGACCCGCACCGTTCGCACCGACGGCTCGGGATGGGAATTGCGGGGTAGCGGCTGCGCCATCGACATCGCCTTACGCGACGCCGACGAGCTGCAATTTTCCTTCCAGCGTTTCACGGTCGAACGGCTTCATCACATATTCGTCGGCGCCCGCTTCGATTGCGGCGCGGATATGGTCGATGCTGTTTTCGGTGGTGCAGAACACGACCCGCGGCCGTTCTTCATGCCCATAGTCCAGATCGTTGAACGCGCCGAGAAATTCCATCCCGCTCATTACCGGCATGTTCCAGTCGAGCAGGATCACGTCGGGGCGATTGGCACGGCAAAAGGTCAGTGCTTCCTGCCCGTCGGCCGCCTCATTGACGGCAAAGGCCATGCTTTCAAGAATATGGCGCGCGACCTTGCGAATGACTTTGCTGTCGTCGACGACCAGACAAGATTTCAACATATTACCTCCGCAACCCCCAGATTTCACGCCATGCTAATGTGAAGGAGTGTCCAGCCCGTTAATTCATGCTGCTTTCATCACCGGCAGGGTAATGAAATGCGACGGGTCGACCACCAGCAGCGAAGCGCCCTGATGCTCGATCATCGCGTCGGCGACCCGCGCCCAGCCGGGCAGCAATTTGCCCGCGACCCGCGTTTCGGGCGCTTCGATAAAGCAGACATCCTCGATCGCATCGGCGAGCAGCGCATAGCCATGATCGGCGACATCGACGACGATCACCCGTTGCCCGGCTGCGACCGGCACCGCCGGCAGACCAATGACAACATGCGGATCGATCAGCGTGAACACCCGGCTGCGCAGCGCAAACAGGCCCGCGACATGCGGCGGCGCGCCGGGGACTTCGACCGGTATGCCAACGGTCACCACCGAGTTGATCGCGCGGCTACGCAGCGCGACGCGGGTGTCGGCGATGCGCGCGATCAGGTAGAGTTTTTCCATCATGCGCGGCCTCCTCCGACGCGGCGCGCCACGGCTTCGAGCAATGCCTGACGGTCGTATCGATAGACGGTTTCGTCGTCGGGTCCGGTCGCCGCAATCGCGCTGCGCAAGCGGATCACCGGCACGTCATTGTCCATATGGCCGCAGGCCTCACCATCTTCGGTCAGGCACAGCAGCACGTCGGGCGCCTCGTCCTCTGCACCGTCGCCCGATACCACGCGGTACCCGGCATTGCGCAGGATCGGGGCAAGAAAATTGTCGCCCCAGCCATCATGGTCGTCGGCCAGACGACAGAGCGGCTGGTTCACCACTGCCGCGTCGGTCCACGCCGCATATTGTGCCATCAGCCAGAAGGGATCGATCAGTTCGACCGGATCGCCGCCGACCAGCACGACACCCGCGACCAGCCCCGGTGCCGCCGAAGGTTGCACCGCCTCGGGCAAACGAACAATGTCGATGACTTCGGTGATCGGATAGCAGAGCACCGATTGCCCGTCGAACAGCCGCAGCAGCTTTAGCGACCCCTTTGCATCGGGCAATTTCGCGGCATGGACCGCAAAAATATCGTCGCCGATCTGCGCCTGAATGCGACCCGCGCTTTCGAACAGCGCCGATGCGGGGACTTCCTCGACCCGCTCGATGACCGACAGCCGAACGCCGCGGACCCGGCCGTTCGTATCGCGGAACAGCAGCAGTTGCGCGGCATTCCGCGCCGCGTTCGCCTGCGCTTCGGCGGCCGCCATCTGATCATGATTGCGACCCGTTTCAGTCGCGTCGATTGCCGCGGCGGCAACCAGGCCCTGTACGTCGAGCAACAAGACCGGGCGACCATTGTCGGGCAGCGTCGTCCCGGCATACAGCCCCGTCGCCATGATCATCGGCGCGGCGGGCTTGATCACCAGTTCCTCATGATCGTGGATCGCAGCGACGCTCAGCGCATAGCTTTGCCCCTGCCCCGGCCGCACGATGACCAGCGCCCGGTCATCGACATCGTCGTCTTCGCTCGCTTGACGTCCGAGCACCGTTTCGAGCCGCAGCAGCGGATATTGTTCGCCGCGCACCGTCGCCAGTTCGCCGCCGCCGACGCGGTCGATGCGCACCGTATCGCCATTTTCGAGCAGGATTTCGCGCACAGCACCGCGCGGAATCGCAAAATATTGCCCCGCCGCGCGCACCATCAGCCCCGAAATGATCGTCAACGTCATCGGCACGCGGAGCAGGATCGTCAGCCCCCGGCCCTCGTCATTGCGCAATTCGACGACGCCGCCGATCTTTTCGACATTCGCCTTGACGATGTCCATGCCGACGCCGCGGCCCGAAACCGCAGTGATTTTTGCCGCGGTCGAAAAACCGGGGCGGAAGACGAGTTCGAGCTTTTCCTTGGGCGACAGCGTCCGCGCTTCGGCGGCGGTCATTGAGCGGGATGCGATCGCCTTGGCGACCAGCGCATCGGGCGACATGCCACGCCCGTCGTCGCGGATCTCGATTTCGATCTGGTTGCCCGACTGGCGCGCCGAGACCGAAATGGTCGCGGTGATGTCCTTGCCCGCGGCGACGCGGTCTTCAAGCGCTTCGATGCCATGGTCGATCGCATTGCGCACGATGTGGATCAGCGGATCGCGGATATTTTCCATCATCTCGCGGTCAAGCTCGACCTCGCCGCCGCTGGTCTGAAACGCGATCTTCTTGCCCATGTCCTGCGCCAGATCGCGCACGATGCGCGGCAGCGGCGCGAACAGCTTGTCGATCCGCTGCATCCGCATCTGGCTGACCGACTGGCGCATGCCGGCGATCGAATCGGACAGGCGGTCGAACGAGGCGATCACGGTGGGGCTCGCGCCCGACTCGCGCAGCATCCGGGCAAATTCGTTGCGCGCGAGGACGATGTCGGTGACCCCCGTCATCACGCTGTCGAGGAGCGGCAGCGGCACCCGGATCGAGCGCCAGCTTTGGAGCTCGTTCTGAAAGTCATCGTCGCGCCGAAGCGGCACGCCGCCAACCTCATGCCCCGTCTCGGTCGGCGAATCCTGCTCGGCAAGCGCCGCGATCACGTCGCTGTCATTACCCGATGGCTCAACGCCGTCCTTGCCCAATGCGGCGCAAAGGATATTCAGCCGGTCGATGATGCCAAGCACGCCGGTAACGAGCGCAGCATTGGCCGCGCGGTTGCCGCGCCGCACCTGATCGAGTGCATCTTCGGCAGCGTGCGACAGCGCGGTAACGCGCGGCAGGGCAAGAAAGCCCGAGCTGCCCTTGATCGTGTGGACCAGCCGGAAAATCGCGTCGAGCTGCGCGCGGTCGGCAGGATCGGCTTCCCACGCGACGATCGCCCCACCCGCCTCGGCAAGGATTTCCGCCGTTTCGGCCAAAAAGTCGTTCAGCAGATCGTCTATCACGGTACCGGTGCGCCCCAGAAACTGAAGCTGCACCATGGCCGATAATGGTTAAGGGAGCCTTTACCCGCGACCGCGGAGGACGGCGCCAACGAGCAGCGACGTCGGCGTTTCGCGCGCGAGCATGACGGTACCGCCATTTTGCGCCGCGACCGCCTGTACCAGCACCGCCGGGGCGGTACGCGAGGTCATGGCGGTGGCGCCTTCGCCGTCGCGCAGGATGGTTTCGACATCGGCATCGAGGAAGATACGCTCGGCTTCGACGTGCAGCGCGATTTCGGTGGCGTCGCCCTGCTTTTCGCACCCGACATCGAGCCGCCCGCCGCGCACCAGCGCATCGACGAGCAGCAGCGACAGGTTAAGGATGATCTTGACCGCCGGTTTGGGCAGCGGGTCGCTGCCGATCATCCAGTTGAAATCGATCGCACGGTCGCCGATGATGCCCTGGATCGCCGACCGCGCTTCATCCGCCGGGACCAGTTCGCCGAAGCCGCCCGCAGAGCCGAATGCGAGGCGAAAGAATTTCAGCTTGTTTGCCGACGTCCGCGCGCTTTGTTCGAGCAGTTCGAAACAGCGTTCGCGCATCGCCGGGTCTTTTTCGTCGGCAAGCAGTTCGAGGCCATTGGCAAAGGCGCCGACCGGGCTCAGCAAATCGTGGCACAAGCGCGAGGCCAGCATGGAGGCGAAATCGACGCGATCGTCGGACATGGATTGAATAACTCCCCGCAAGCCGGACGTTTCCGGTTCGCGGATGCTCCCTAAGGCACGGACCCTGTCCAGAGCAAGGGTGATCCCCACACTTCGTCATCCCGGCGAAGCCCGGGATCCCAGCGTTGCGGTGGCAAGAAGTGGCGAGATCCCCGGCTTCGCCGGAATGACGGAATGAAGCGTTGGGCTGATCGCGAAGCCTTCGCTCTCCCCTTGAAATTCCGCGGTCAATTTCCACATCATGCTCAATGCAGGGGGATGACAATATTTTGACCGTGGCGCTGGACGATAGCGCGGCCGGACTGCGGCTGGACCGCGCGCTGGCCGAGGCCTTGCCCGACCTGTCGCGCGAGCGGGTCAAGGGCCTGATCAAGGACGGCCGCGTCGCCAACGCCAGTGGCACGATCCTGCGCGATCCTTCGGCGAAGGCCGCCACCCCGGCGACGCTCGAAGTGCGCGTCCCGGCTGCCACCCCGACGCACAATGTCGCCCAGGACATGGGTCTGATCATCGCTTATGAGGACGAAGATCTGATTGTCGTCGACAAGCCGGCAGGCATGGTGGTCCACCCCGCCGCGGGCAATTTCGACGGGACGATGGTCAACGCGCTGCTCCACCATTGCGCGGGGCAGTTGTCGGGGATCGGCGGCGTCGCCCGTCCGGGCATCGTCCACCGCATCGACAAGGACACCAGCGGGCTGATCGTCGCCGCGAAGCACGACCGCGCCCACGAAGGGCTGGCGAAGCAATTCGCCGCGCACAGCATCGATCGCCGCTACATAGCGATCGTGACCGGGCGCCCGATGCCTGCCAGCGGCACGGTCGACGCGGCGCTCGGGCGGTCGAACACCAATCGCAAGAAGATGGCCGTTGTCGCCGCCGATCGCGGCAAGCGCGCGGTGACGCATTACCGCACGATCGAGCCATTGCGCCACGCCAGCCTGATCGAATGCCGCCTTGAAACCGGCCGGACGCATCAGGTGCGCGTCCATATGGCGCATATCGGCCACCCACTGGCCGGCGACCCGGTCTATGGACGCGCCCGAAAGCCGCTGTCCGAGGTGCTGAAGGCGCGGAATTTCGTGCGGCAGGCATTGCACGCGGCCCATTTGGGCTTTATTCATCCGGTGACCGGTAACAACATCGCGCTCGACAGCGAAATCCCCCCGGACATGCGGGAACTGATCGACGAATTGCGCGTTTAGGTTTCGAATGAAAATCTATCTCGACCGCTTGAACAAACGGCGGCATATCCTGACTCCAGATACCAAAGGGAAGACGCTCTCCAATGGCTAACAAAAGCAATGTTCCGGCCACCGTGCCAGCGCTTGGCGGCGAAGCCAGCCTGAACCGCTACCTGTCGGAAATCCGCAAATTCCCGCTGCTCACCCCCGAGCAGGAATATATGCTCGCGCGCCGGTTCCAGGAACATGGCGACAACGAAGCTGCGGCGCAGCTCGTCACCTCGCATCTGCGGCTCGTGGCCAAGATCGCGATGGGCTATCGCGGCTATGGCCTGCCGGTCAGCGAGCTGATCAGCGAAGGCAATATCGGCCTGATGCAGGGGGTGAAGAAATTCGACCCCGAACGCGGCTTCCGCCTCGCAACCTATGCGATGTGGTGGATCCGCGCCTCGATCCAGGAATTCATCCTGCGCTCGTGGAGCCTCGTCAAGATGGGCACCACCGCGGCACAAAAGAAGCTGTTCTTCAACCTGCGCCGGATGAAGAACAATCTGGAGGCGTTCGAGGACGGCGACCTGTCACCCGAACATCTGACCAAGATCGCGACCGACCTGGGTGTCACCGAGGAAGAGGTCACCAGCATGAACCGCCGCATGGCGATGGGCGGCGACACCTCGCTGAATGTCCCGATGGGCGAGGATGGCGACAGCCAGTGGCAGGATCTGCTCGGCGACGAAGGCCCGCTGCAGGACGAGCGCGTCGCCGAAGCGCAGGAACGCGACGTGCGCCATTCGCTGCTCAGCGAAGCGCTGGAATCGCTCAACGAGCGCGAACGCCATATCCTGACCGAACGCCGCCTGACCGACGATCCCAAGACGTTGGAAGACCTGAGCCAGGTTTACGACGTTAGCCGCGAGCGTGTCCGCCAGATCGAAGTGCGCGCGTTCGAAAAGCTGCAAAAGGCGATGCTGAAGCTGGCCGGCGACCGGCGCCTCATCAACGCCTGAACCGCGGGCGCGACGGCTGCTCCTGTCCGATAACCCCCGCGCGTGGAGCGCGGTCATCCTGTCGGGCTGGGCGCTCGTCGCGCTGGCGCAGGCGTTGCAGGGTAATTTCCTCGCCGCCTATCGCGGCGCACCGCAGCCCTGGTGGCCGACGTTGGGCTATACCGCGGCGATCTATTCGATCTGGGCAATGCTCAGCTGGCCGATCATCGGCGCGGTGATCGCCATCGAGCGCGGTATTCGCCGCGTCTGGGCCCGTATCGCCGCCTATCTGTTGCTGTGGCCCATCGTGATCGGCGCACATGTCGCACTGTTCGCGCTCATCTATTGGCCCGTCTATCGCAGCGCGGGTGTCGCGACCCGGTGGGACATGACGTCGATCATGTTCGTGCGCAATCTCGACACCAATAGCCTGCTCTATCTCGCGCTGGTCGCGCTGACGATCGCTTGGCTGCGCTGGCCACGGCGTCAGGCTGAGCGAGCGAAGGCAACGCCGCCCGCCGATGACAACGCGCTCATCATCCGCAACCGCGGCACCGTCCACCGCCTCCCCTTCGCGACCATCGACTGGATCGGCGCCGCGGGCGATTATGCCGAGATCCACAGTACGGGCCGCGCCTATCTGATCGAGGAATCGCTCACCTCACTGGCGCAGCGGCTGCCCGCCGGACAGTTCGCACGCATCCATCGCGGCGCGCTGATCCGCATCGATCGGGTGCATGAAATCGAACCGATCGGGCGCGGCGATGCGCATGTCCGGCTGGTGACCGGTGCGGAGTTGCGCCTGAGCCGACGTTATCGTGCCAATCTGACCGCGCTGCTTTCGCCCCGGTCGGCGCCCGCCAAACCGGCGCAATAGTCCCGCCCACAGATCGGCGCTCGATTGCGCGCGGCGATCGGCGGCAAAGCGCGGACCCGTTTCCTTGCTGGAGGTCCGCCGATGTTGTTCGCCTTGCTTGCCACCCTTTCCGCCACCGCCGTCACGGCCCCGGCCGCGCAGCCCGCGGCGGTGCGCCCCTATCAGTCGCTCCACCTCGAGGTGCCCTATGTCCCGTCGATCGCCCGGATCGACGGCGAGGATCGGCTGGTTTACGAATTGCACGCGACCAATTTCGCCGCGCTGCCGCTGGCGGTCACCGCCATCGACATCGGCGCCGCGGCGGGCGGCGCCCCATTGGCGCGGATCGACCCAGCCGGTGCGGTGCGCCGGATCGGCGCGCAGGCGGGCCCCGCCACCGAGATTGCACCGGGGGGCCGGGCGATCTTCTATCTGTCCATCCCGTGGGCGGGCCGCGCGCGCCAGCCGCTTTTGCACCGGATCAGCCTGACCCCGGTGCGGCCCGGCGGGGCGGGACCAAGCGTGGCCATCGCGGGCGGCGAATTCACCCCGACCCTTCCCTTCACGGCAACGCTGGGCGCGCCGTTGCGCGGTGGGCCGTGGACCGCGGTGGCGCTGCCCGACGTCGACAACGGCCATCGCCGCTTTCCCTATGCGGTCAGCGGCCGCGTGCGCCTGCCCGGGCGCCACGCGATCGACTGGATGCCGGCAGTGGGCTTTGATCTGCGCTCGACCGGCGCCGATGTTGCCGCCGATGGGTCAGGGGCCGACGTCCTCGCCGTTGCCGACGGCGAGGTCGTGACGGTCAAGGATGTCGCCGTCCCCGGCACCCCCGCCAGCGTCGAGGATGAAACCGGGGCGATGATCGTGCTGCGCCTGCCCGACGGCCGCTACGCCTTTTACCAGCATCTGGCGCCCGGCATCGGGATCAAAGCCGGGATGCGGGTGCGCCGCGGACAGGTGATCGGACGTGTCGGATCCTCGGGCCATGTCACCCAGCCCCACCTGCATTTTCATATCGCCGATGGCGCGGCACCGCTCGATGGCGAAGGCCTGCCCTATCGCTTTGCCACCGGGCACATCGTCGGGCGATATGCGGATATCGCCGACTTTAAGGGGAAGAAAGCGTGGGAGGCCGCGGCCCCACGACCGATCGACGGTCTGCCGCCTGCCAATGCGGTGATCGTCTTTGACGCAGCGCGTGATTTGACTCGCAGGCGCAATTGACTAGCCTCGCGTTCGGGTTGAGCGAAGGGGGACATATCATGTGGAAGTGGATCCGTATTCCCAAGGGTATCGCATTGCTGGCGTTCCTGTTGCCATGGATGACCGTCAGTTGCTCCGATCAAAAACTTGTCGAGGCGAGCGGCTTCGGCCTCGCCTTCGGTCGCGTCTCTGCCATGGGTCAAGCCTCGCAGGCCAGCGACGGCGCTTCGATGAATTTCTGGCTGATCCTTGCGCTGCTCGCCATCGCGGGCGGGCTGTTCCTGCTGTTCACCAAGGGCCGCGAGGCCGCGAGGCTGGTGCTCGGCACCTCGGTTGCCGCGCTCGTGCTGATCTTTGTCGGCACCTGGCGTTACAGCAAGGATGCGATCATGGCCGAAGCGGCCAAGAACGGCTCCGAAGGCAGCATGGATCAGGCCGCACTGGCGATGATCCAGGTCAATTGGCACTTCGGTTACTGGCTCGCGCTACTGTCACTGATCGCCGCCGCGGTCATGGCGTGGCTGGTGATGAGCGGCAAGGAGGCCGAGGCTGAGGCGAAAATGCGCTCGCTCGCCGCCGATGCCACCGACGCGGCGAAGGGCGCCGCGGCCAAGGCCAGCGACGCGATCGACGCCGCGAAGGACAAGAAAGACGACGAGCCGCCGAAGGCGCCCTGACGCGGCGCGCAATTTCAATCAGCCGCTTGCCGACCGCCGGCAAGCGGCTATGAAAACGGCATGACAACCGCCGCCAGGAAATCCGCAAAACGCCGCAAGCTCCCCTGGTATCTGCGGCCGTTCAAATGGCTGCTGTGGTTCCTTGTCGCCTCAGTGCTGTGGGTGCTGCTCTACGCGGTCGTGCCGCCGCCGGTGACCTTTACGATGCTGGCCGACAGCAGCGGGATCACCAAGGACTGGACGAGCCTGTCCAGTATCGATCGCAACATGGTGCGCGCGGTGATTGCTGCCGAGGACGGCAAATTTTGCACCCACAACGGTTTCGACACCGAGGCGATCGAACAGGCGATTGAGCGCAACGCCAAGGGCAAGCGGATGCGCGGCGGATCGACTGTCAGCCAGCAGACCGCCAAAAATGTCTTTCTATGGCAGGGCAGCGGCTGGACGCGCTATGTCCGCAAGGTGCCCGAGGTGTGGTTCACCTTCCTGATCGAAAAGATCTGGGGCAAACGGAGGATCATGGAAGTGTACCTCAACGTCGCGGAAACCGGCATCGGCACCTACGGCGTCGAGGCGGGGGCGCAGCGCTATTTCAACCATGGCGCCGCCAAACTGACCCCGGCGGAGGCGGCGCGTATCGCCGCGATTCTTCCCCTGCCAAAGAAGCGCGAGGCGGTCAGCCCGTCCGGCTTTACCCGCCGCTATGGCAACACCATCCGCGCCCGCGTCGGCCAAGTGCGGCGCGATGGGCTGGACAGCTGTGTCTATCCATAACGCGGGTTGGCCGGACTAGCGCCGAACGCGCGCGCGTGTTTCGAGGTCGACAATCCGGCGTTCGAGATAGCTGCGATCGTCGCTGCTCGGCGTCGCGCGGGCATAGGCCGCGTCAAGCCGGATCAAGTCGCCGGCCTCCACACGGACCTGCGCCTGCGCCGACACGCTAAGCCCGCTGGTCCGCAGGGCGCTATCGATGTTGGATAAGCGGGTCCGGTTGTCGAGCACCACGGGGCCGCCACCATAAGCGGTGTCGCCAACACGAGCATCGAGTGCGTCGAGGCGCGCATCAATATCCTCGCGCTCGCGATCGCTCACCCCGTCGCGGGCGTAAGTGGCTTCGACCTGGATCAGAGCCGCATAGTCGCGCTTGAGCTGGGTCGCCTGCGTGCGGCTCAGGCGGCGCGCAGATACCCCCGCATCGACCCGCTGCTCGAACTCGGCCCGGCCTTCGGCAACCGAGAGCCTGTCGGCGACATCGTCGTCATCGGCATAGCCACCATCGGTCAGCGCCTGTGTCAGCGCACCATAACGATCGCCAAGTTCAGTACGTTCGGCCGTGGTAAATCGGCCATCGGCGCCATATCGCGCCTCCAGCGCGACCAATTCGTCATATTCGGCCTTGACGCGCGTGCCGTTGCGTTCGGTCAATCTCGCGGATCGGACGTCGGCGTCGATGCGGGTATGGAACTGGGTGCGCTGCGTCGCCAGTGGCTTGCGGCCAGCCGCCCATTGCCCCTCAACCGAGGTCGACGCACCCAGCCGGTCGCCGAACAATGTGCCAAGGATCGCACCGACCCGGTCCTGCTGGGTCGTCGATTGCTCGGTCGAACCAGCCTGCGCCATCGCGGCGCCGGGAACGAGAATGAAAGCGCCGGCAGCGAAGGCGGCAAAAGTCTTAATCTTGGTCACGCGACAATCTCCCTGTCAAACTTGAACAGGGAACGCCTCACCGCGAGTCTGGTTGCTTCGAATACCAAGCGCGAGCACCTGCGCCATCAGCCGTTTGATCTTCAGTTGCTTCCGCCGATCCGAGCGTCCCGGGGAGCGGCGCGGCGGGCTAACCGCACGACCTATTCACAACATTTCGAATCTTCCAAGGCGTCAGCCAGCAGAACGCCGCCAACAATCACGGCGGCTCCAACACCGATGGCAATCCAGCCAAGCGTCGACACGCCCTGACGCTGCGACTTGTCGAGCGATCGGCCATTGATAAGCAGCTTTTTATCCCGTTCCAGCGAAAAGCCGATCCGCGTTTCGTGCGGCCGGATGCTGCTGCTGGACGATTGGCGGGTGCCGTCGAAGTTCACCATATCGCGGGTCAGGCGCAGTTCGACGCGCGGCGGGGCCTCTTTTTTCGCGCCGCCGATCGGAATGGTCAGACCGAGCCCGACGACGCCATCGACGCGGCTCATGCCGCTTTGATAGGTCATGGGTTCGGCGACCGCCGACGTCGTCAATGCCGCGCTGATGAGTAGCCCGCCGAGAATTCGCATGTCCGCCCCCTTGTTGGATCGCAATCGATCATTTTCGGTAGGCCCGCATCACGCCGAAGCGTCAATGATGCCGGCGAACCGGTACACTAACGCTGGTAAACCGCATCGACGCTAAGCCGGCTTCCAGCTTTTCCGGTCTTCCGCCTGCTTCAGCACCTCAAACGCGGCCTGCCCTGCCGCAAAGCGTTTGGCTGCGTCGGCATCGCCGGGCTTGACATCGGGATGGGTTTCTTTGGCGAGCGCGCGCCACGCCTTTTTGGTCGCCTCGAAATCGGCGTCGGGTTCCAGATCGAGGATTTCCAAAGCGCGCATCTCATCGGCACTGCGGCTGCCGTCGCCTGACCCGCCCCAGGCATAATGCTGCGCCTTGGCGTAGGCTCCGGCATCGCGCGTCTCATCGGCGGCGCGAGCGGCGGCGTCTTCGGCGCTCAATCCCTCGAAATAATCCCAGCCGCGATTATATTCTGCGGCGTGTGTTTCGCAGAAATACCAGCGTTCGGGGCTGTTCGGCGACTTGGGTGCGGGGCAGTTGCCCGGGTTGGCGCAGCCGTGCCGATCGCACAGGCGAACCTTTTGCGCTTCGTTACCCGAGCCATAGGGGCGCCAGCGGGGGAAACCCCAATCATCGGATCTTTTAACGCGGCTCATAACCCCCATGTAGCGAGCGGGGGCCGCAATGGCTACCCGCCGCCCACGAAAAACCTAGGCTTCCGGCTTGTAGCCGAACGCCTTGACCGCGAGTTTGACCACCGCGGGGTCAAGGTCGGGGGGCGTCATCGGCACCACCGCCTCCAGCGCCTCGACAACATGGGTCAGCGCCGCGATGCGCGCCGATTTCTTGTTATTGCCGTCGATCACCTTCCACGGCGCCCAGCGCGTGTTCGTCTGCGCGAACATCTCGTCCATCGCAGCCAGATAATCCTTGCGCTTGGCGCGGTTGCGATAGTCTTCGGTGCCGGTCTTCCAACGCTTCCATGGATCGTCGAGGCGATCGGCAAAGCGCTTGTCCTGTTCTTCCTGGGTCATATGAACGAAGATCTTGACGAGATTGGTCCGGTTGCCGGTCAGCTGCGCCTCGAACTCGTTGATCTCGTCATAGCCCTTGCGCCACTCGGCCTCCGTCGCAAATCCCTCAACCCGTTCAACAAGAACACGACCGTACCAGCTGCGGTCAAAGATCGCGATTTCGCGGTTGCCGGGCAGCCGCTTCCAGAACCGCCACAGGAAATGGCGCGCCTTTTCCTCCTCGGTCGGGGCGCTGATCGGCCAGACATCGAAATAACGCGGATCGAGCAGCGCGGTCATCCGCTTGATGATCCCACCCTTCCCCGCCGCGTCCCAGCCCTCGAACATGATGACGCTGCGCTGGCCATGGGTGATATGTGCCGCCTGCACACGCTCAAGCCGCTCCTGCAGCACTTCCATGGCGTCGTCATAGTCGCCGTCATATTTGGTGCCGGCTTCGTGATCGGAAAGGGAAATTGTCATGATGCTATCCCTAGCCTAACCAGCGCAGTCAGACCAAGCGCGAAGCGGCGATGTAGATTTCTGGCACAGCGCGCACCGACATCCTTACTCGCTGCCCTTCGCCGTCTGCCTAGCGGTCCATTCGCTTAACGCGCGCTGGTGGCTTGCAATGCGCGCCAAAGCGTCTGGCACGGCTTTGCTCCGCAATCCCTGCCGCTGCGCGTCGCCGTACCAATCGACGGCGGAATCCAGATCGCCCTGCATTTCTTCGCAAAGGCCCAGGTTGAAGGCCAGCGCCGCGGTCGGCTCGACATCGCGGGTCAGCGCCTGCCACGCGGCGCACGCGCCATTCGGATCGGTCTTCGTCAGCCGGACCGCGGCCTTGAACGCTGCCTGCGCGGGCTTCGCTAGCCCTTTGGTGCTTTCGTCGACCCGCACGTCAAGCGCATAGTCGCGCGGCGCAAGGTCGCTGCGGATCGCCCGCACCTGGCTGCGGATCGTCGCGGTGAAATAATCCTCGACCGATTGCGGTGCGCTGCGGTCGGGGCAATAGGTGACCTGATCGCGCGCGTTGAGCGGCCGGGTGTAGCGGATCGAACCGTCGGCAATCGCGACCAGCCGGACCGTTGTTGCCACGGACGCGGTGCGGCGGCGGCAGCGAATGTCGACGTCGATTTCCTTGACGCACTTCTTTTTGTCTGTGGCGTCATATTCGGTGCAGCGCTTGCGCTTTTCGATCACCGGTACCTCTTCGACGCTGCTCCGTACCGTGCCGGTGACCAGCGCATCGGTTGGCGCGCCCGATTCGGGCGCCACCACACGATAAAAAGGACCGCCGCGAAAGCTGGCATCGGCGAGTTCGGCTTCGAGTGCCTGCGCGAAGGCGGTGCCATCCTCACCCTCGAATCGCTCAACCGAAATGCGGATCAGATCGACAACATTGGCGGCGGCGGGGTCGGCGGTGTTGATCGGCAAGGTTTCTGCCGTTGCGGGCGTCGCGAGCGCCAGCAACGCTGCACTCAAAACCCATCTTGCGTCGATCATCACGGCCCCCAATCAACAACTCTGCGCCGGGCTATCGCGGGCATCGGCGGCTGTCAAAGCGGGGCAGGCACCGGGGTCAGATTTCGGTGGCGATCAGATCCGCCAGCCGCTGCGGCGCTTCCATCGGGATGAAATGGCTTTGATCGGTCCACTGCTCATCGCGCACCGCGCCGAGCGCGGCACCGAGGCCGCGCCAGGTCGGGCTGACCGAGAAATCAAGATTGCCCGCGCGCTCGCCGGTCTTGGCGCGGATGACCGTTACCGGCGCGGTGATGCGGGCCAGCCAGTCGTGCGGATTGGTGCGCAGAGCGCTCTGATACACTGACGCTTCGAGAGCGGGCGGACAGGCCAAATCCCAGCCCTCCCCATCGGCCGCCGCAAGCAGGCCATAGTGGCAATAATCGGCAAGGACTTCGGGCTGCCAGTTCGCATAGGGTGGGCGCGACGCGAAATGCGTGTTCATCGCTTCCCAGCCATCCCAGCGGCCCCGTCGCCTCGCGATGGGATGTTCGGCCGGATCGGGGACGGGCGCATCGGCAGTGCCGATATACTGTTCTTGCGGCATGATCACCGGATCGATCAGGAAGAGATGCGCAAAGGCATCGGGCCGCTCGGCTGCGAGCCGGGTCAGGACGTAACCGCCCATGCTGTGACCACAGGCAATGAGCGGCGTCCCGACGAAGCGGTCGATCAGCGGCAGCAGCGCGTCGGCGGTTGTGGCCCAGTCGGACAGCGAGGCCGGCTTGGCGCTCCGTCCATGACCGAGTTGATCGGGCGCGATGACGTGGGTGCCATGCGGCAAGGCCGCGACGACCTGATCCCATAAGCGCGCGTGAAATCCCGTGGCGTGGAGCAATAGCAGCGATGGGCGGTCCGACGGCTGACCCCATTCGAACCAGCAAATCTCGCCCGCCGGTGTTTCCAGCCGGTGCTCGCGCGGCGCTTCGCTCACGCTCAGCCTTTCGGCCCGTCAACGATGCGGATGCCGAGTTCCTTGAGCTGCTTGTCGCTGACCGGCGCCGGGGCGTTCATCATCAGATCCTCGGCCTTCTGGGTCATCGGGAAGACGATGACTTCGCGGATGTTGGGCTCGTCCGCGAGCAGCATCACGATGCGATCGACGCCCGGCGCCGAGCCGCCATGCGGTGGCGCGCCGAACTTGAAAGCGTTGATCATGCCGCTGAAATTCGCATCGACATCGGCCTGCGAATAGCCGGCGATCTCGAACGCCTTGTACATGATATCGGGCCGATGGTTCCGGATCGCGCCCGACGACAGTTCAACGCCGTTGCAGACGATGTCATACTGATACGCCAGAATATCGAGCGGGTCCTTCGAGGTCAGCGCCTCCAGCTCGCCCTGCGGCATGCTGAAGGGATTGTGGCTGAAGTCGATCTTGCCGGTTTCCTCATCGGCCTCGAACATCGGGAAGTCGACGATCCAGCAGAATTCGAAGCGCGACTGGTCGATCAGGTCCAGCTGCTCGGCAACGCGGGTGCGTGCCAGGCCGGCGAGTTTGGTGGCCTGTGCCTCCTTGCCGGCAGAGAAGAAAATGCCGTCGTTCGGACCAAGGCCGAGCGCGTCGGCGATCGCCTTCATGCCCTCCTGTCCATGGTTGTTCGCGATCGGGCCGCCGAACACGCCATCCTTCTGCGTGGCATAACCAAGGCCGGGAAAACCCTCCGACTGCGCCCACGAATTCATTTCATCAAAGAATTTGCGGCTTTTTTCCGCGGTATTCGGCGCAGCCACCGCGCGGACGACATCGCCGGCCTCGACCATCGACGCAAAGCGGCCGAAGCCCGATCCCCTGAACAGGTCGGACACGTCGGTGATCAGCAACGGGTTGCGCAGATCGGGCTTGTCATTGCCGTATTTCGCCATCGACTCCCGATACGGGATGCGTTTGAACGGCAGCGGCGACACGGTGCGCCCCTTGCCCTGCCAGTCGGCGAATTCCTCGAACACGCCATGCAGCACGGGCTCGATCGCGGCGAACACATCGTCCTGGGTGACATAGCTCATCTCGAAATCGAGCTGGTAGAATTCGCCCGGCGAACGGTCGGCGCGCGCGTCCTCGTCGCGGAAGCATGGTGCGATCTGGAAATATTTATCGAAACCGGCGACCATCAGCAGCTGCTTGAACATCTGCGGCGCCTGCGGGAGGGCATAGAATTTGCCCGGATGGACCCGCGACGGGACGAGATAGTCTCGTGCGCCCTCGGGCGACGACGCCGTCAGGATCGGCGTCTGGAATTCGGTGAACCCCTGCCCGATCATCCGGCGACGCAGGCTGGAAATCACGTTCGACCGCAGCATGATGTTGGCGTGAAGCCGCTCGCGCCGCAAATCGAGGTAGCGGTAGCGCAGGCGGATATCCTCGGGATATTCGGTGTCGCCGAACACCGGCAACGGCAGCTTGTCGGCGGACGACTGGACAACGATCTCGCTCGGATAGATTTCGATCTCGCCGGTCGGCAGCTTCGGATTGATCGTCTCGGTCGAGCGCGCGGAGACCTTGCCCGTTACCGTCAGCACCGATTCAGGTCCGGCCGCATCGACGATCGGGAACAGGCTCGATCCGGTCTCGACGATGATCTGGGTCACGCCGTAATGATCGCGCAGATCGACGAACAGCACATTCGCATGTTCGCGGGTGCGATGAATCCAGCCCGACAGGCGAACCTCCTGCCCGACGTCGGCGGCGGTCAGGGCGGCACAGGTGTGCGTGCGATAGGCGTGCATGGTTTCGTCTTTCAATCGTCGGGGAAGCGCGGGCAAAAGCCGCGCCGATATGGCCGCGCCTAAGGCAGCGCGGCGCGTCATTTGTCAAGACTTCTGCACGTCAGCAGGTCAGCCCCAGCCCGTCGAGCACCGCGCTGCCGAACAGCGCCCGATGCGCGGGATCGGGGATCAGCCGGTCGCGGGCGGCGCGCCAGCGGCGGAAATCCTCGCCGTAATCGGCGGCGACGCGGGCCGCGTCGAGGCGGCAGCTTTTGGCCCAGTGGCGCGTGAAGGCGATGCCCTCGGCATCGAGCCGTTCGACGACGCGGGCATAGGCATCGGCGGTGCGCGCGCTGCGCGGGCCATCGAAATCGATCACCGCATTGTGCGGGAAACGCGCGGGCGCGAGCAAGCCCTCGGCGCGCGCCATGAAGCGCACGGTAACGACGGTCGAGCCGCCGTGGCGCGCATAAACGTCGCAGATCAGCTCGAACGCATGCGCCAGATCGGCGCGGTCGATCGTTACTGAGGCGTTGAACAGGTCAGCCAGCGGCCGATGCGTGTCGAGCCCCTCCCCCCAGCTGCCGTACACCGCCGGGGCATCGACATCGGGGCCGCTGGCATAGCCCTGTTTCATAGCAAATTGCAGCAGCGCGCCGCGCGCCCACGGATAATCGTCGAGCAGCCGTCCGAGCAGGCTGAGCGCGTCATAGCCTGCACCCAACTGTCCCGCCGTCGCGCGCGGATAATCGTCGCGCCACGGCTCGCGATACAGGAACCGCAGCATCGCCGGGCGCTTGAACGGCTTGTACGGATTGACGATCATTTGGACAAAATCAGGATCCCGGTCGAGCGCATAGGCGGCCGAGAAGCGACGGAAATCGCCTGCCGCCAGCCAGTCGAGCGCAGCGCGATCGACCTTGCGCAGATTCTGGATCGGGCGGACGAGAAATTTCGGCACGCTGTCCACGACCAGCGCGGTGACGATACCCAGTGAGCCGACCGGCAACTGCGCCGCAGCGAAGAGATCATCGTCGCGCAGCGGGGTAGACCCCGTCGCCGCGACAAAGGCATCGCGCATCACCCCCGCCGCGGGTTCGATCCAGTGCGCGCCGGCGGGCGTGACGATCTGGGTCGCGCGAATATGGTCCTGGATGCCGCCGCTTGCGATCATCGACCCATGGGTGCCGGTCGCGCAGGCGCCCGCGAAGGTCTGGCCGTTGCCCGCGCCGCTCGTCCACAGCGACCGCCCCTTCGCCTCCAGTTTGTCCGACACTTCATCGACCAGCGCCCCGGCCTCGATCAGCATCAGTCCGCCGGCGTCGATGCCGGGGCGGACATCGGCGGCATCGATGCGGAAACAGCGGTTGAAACGCCGGGTGTGGAGCAGCCAGCATTGCGAGGCGATATTGACGTTCGACGGCGACCAGCCCGCGCCAAGCGGACGGACGCGGCGCCCAGCCACCGCGGCTTCGACCAGCCAGTCCTGCACCGACTTCGCAGCAATCGCGATCTCGTCGCGTCCCCGCGGCGCGTCGCCGCTGCGCAGTGCAAAGCGCGTCGCCGCCTCGCAAGTGCCGGTGGCATGATAATTGGTCCAGCGCCCTTCGTCGCCGAGTCGCACCAGCGGCATCAGGCGTCTCCCAGCGGCAGGATACCGGCGTGGGCGCGCCAGGCGACGGTGACGGGGCGCAGAAAGCCGAAACTGGCGATCGCGACCAGCATCTGGCGCCGCGTCGCGAACATACGGACATCGCTCAAGCCGTGATCGGACTCCGGCGTCACGAACGGTTGCGCGGCCTCGGCCGCAAACCCCCAGCCTTTCAGCGTCACGACCATCGATTCTTCGTCGAGCGGCCGCGGATTGGCGATCGAGACGAAAACATCCGCCTGCCCCGCCAGATACTGGCCGAAAAGCACCAGAAAACCGAGCGCGGCGAGCGCCCAACCAAGCCAGAACATGCCCCAAACCCCTTCGTTTTTCCCATGACCGGTATTCCGGTTCCGCGACCCGAAGAGCACGGGCAATTTTTGCTGCCCGTTCTTTTCAACTAGCTGTATAGGCGCGCTATGCAAGTCCATCCGTTGATCGAAACCAACGCCGCGCTCGCCGATTTTTGCGGCCTCATTCGGAACAGCGATTTCATCGCGGTCGATACCGAATTCATGCGCGAAAATACTTTCTGGCCCGAGCTTTGCCTGATCCAGGTCGCCGACCGCGAGCATGCCGCGGCGATCGATCCGCTCGCGCCGGGCATGGACCTGAAGCCGCTGCTCGACCTGCTCGTCGACAATGAGGATATGCTGAAGGTCTTCCACGCCGGGGGGCAGGATGTCGAAATCATCTTTAACCTGACCGGCAAGACTCCGCATCCGATCTTCGACACCCAGATCGGCCAGATGGCGATCGGCCAGGCCGAACAGGTCGGCTATTCCAACCTGGTCGAGGCGTGGATCGGGCTGCAACTCGACAAGGGCGCGCGCTTTACCGACTGGAGCCGCCGCCCGCTCGACAAACGCCAGATCGATTATGCGGTCGGCGACGTCACCCATCTCGCCAAGATTTTCCCGATGATGCTCGACAAGCTGGTCAAGACCGGTCGCGGTCACTGGCTCGACGAGGAAATGGAAAAGCTGGCCGATCCGTCAAACTACAATCTTGATCCAGAAGATGCTTGGCATCGGATCAAGATCCCTTCGCGCAAGCCCGACGTACTGGGCCGCTTGCAGGCGCTGGCAGCGTGGCGCGAGCGCGAGGCGCGGTCGAAGAACCTGCCACGCGGACGCATCGTCAAGGACGAAACGCTCGCCGACATCGCGGCGCATCCGCCGAAGGACCAAGACGGTCTGGGCCGGGTCCGCGGGCTGTCGGCGACCTGGCGCAGCAACGACATCGGCGGGCGATTGATGGACGCGATTGCCAATGCCAAGCCGCTGGACAAAGACGACATGCCCGACCGCGCCCCGCGCGGCCCGGGGCTGGGCAAGGAGGGCGCGCTGGTTGCCGACCTGCTGAAGCTGCTCCTGAAGATTCGCGCGCGCGAACTCAACGTCGCGTCGCGACTGATCGCGCGCAGCGACGAGCTGGAGGCGCTGGCGGCGGGTGGCCGTGAGGGTATCGCGATGTTGCAGGGCTGGCGCTACGACGTGTTCGGCTACGCCGCGCTCAATCTGGTCGAGGGCCGAATGGGCTTTGCCGTCAAGCATGGCAAGCTGGTGATGAGCGAAATCGACGCCGCGACGGCCAACGCCGACTGATTTCCGTACCCCTATATCGTCATCCCGGCGAAGGCCGGGGTCTCGACGGTGAGTAGGGGCGTCAGGGTGATATCCCGGCCTTCGCCGGGATGGCGAAGCAACCCTAAAGCAGAACCAGTTCCGGCTTGGTATCGAGCGCCTGCGCCAGCGAGCGCAGGCGGCGTTCGACCGACTCGCCCGCCAGATGGTGCCACCCATGGTCGAGGCTGAGCCGCAGTTTGCCGTCGACCAGCGCGATATGGCTGGCCTTCAGCGGCGCTTCGACCCCGCCGGTCAGCCGCTGCGCCAGCCGGATCGCCAGCCCCCATTGCCGTGCCCGCGCCAGCCGTTCGGGCGCCACCAGCGGCCCCATGTCGGGGAAATCGCTGTCGGCACCTCCGAACCCGGCGTGCAGCGCGCGCGCGAGCAGGATGCGCCCCGGAATATCGATCCCGCGCCAGTTCCCGTGCAGCCCGATTTCGGTACCGCGTTCGGCGCGGAAATCGGGGTTGGCCGACCAGGCAACGTCGCTGAGCAGGCTGGCGGCGAGCCGGACGCGGCTGTCGGCGGGCGCTTCAGCGGCAAACAGCGGCGCGATCCATTCGGTGATCGCGCGGCCGTGCGGGGCAAAGCGCGCGAGCCGGCGGCCTTCGAATTCGGCGGCGACGATCAGCGGATCCTGCGCGCGCGTTTCGGCGTCGAGCGCCTGATAGAGCAAGCCTTCGCGCAGACCTGACGACGACACGGTCATTTCGGGGACGTCGAGGATATTGACCAGCGCCGCGAGCAAGGCGGCCGCATCGGGCAAGGCGGCGGCGCGGTTCGACGCCATACCGGGGATCGCCCGTAATTCTTCAAACGTCAGCCGGTTGGTTGCGCGCACCAGCCGCCGCAACGCCGCGCGCGGCAGGCTGTGCTGGTCGAGCACTGCGAGCGGATCCTGCGTCAATTCCAGGTCGAGACGCGATAGGGCGCGCCACGATCCGCCGACCAGATAGAGCGGCAGTCCCGTCATTCCGTTGGGCCAGCCCGCCGTGCGCAGCATCTTGCGGACCGCGCGCTCGAATGTCTGCTGCCCTTCCTTGCGGAGCGCGGGCAGGCGCAGCACCCCGAGCGGGAAGGACGCGCGGCGTCCGACCTGGCCATCTGCAACCTCGGCCAGTTCGAGGCTGCCGCCGCCGAGGTCGACCGCAATGCCATGCGCGTCGGGGATCGCCGATAGCACGCCGTAGCCCGCGGCTTCGGCCTCTTCTTCGCCTGACAGCAGGCGAATTTTCAGGCCAGCCTCGGCCGCGGCGGCGATGAATTCGGGACCGTTTTCGGCGTCGCGCACCGCGGCGGTGGCGACGCATTGCAGGTCTTTGACCTCCATATGTTTGGCGAGCAGCGCATAACGCCGCAGCGCGGTCAGGCCGCGGGCCGCATCCTCGTCGGCGATGCGGCCGTCGAGCGGGAGCCCGCGACCCAGCCCGGCCGCGACCTTTTCGTTGAAGATCACCGCGGGCGCGCGTGCCGGTCCTTCATAGACGACGAGGCGGACCGAGTTCGATCCGATGTCGATGACGGCGGAGCGGTGGACCGCCTGTTTTGAGGTTCGCAGCAGTCCCAAAGTTTCAATCATCGCGCATGTCGAAGGCGAGGGTCGGGACGTCCTGGCGCTTGTGGAGCGCCGTCCCGCGGCCCGACAGCGACGGGTTGTTCATGAAATAATGATGGAGATTGAACGGCTTATCGCTCGGACTTGTGCGGATATAGGTGCCGTCGGATTGCAGCACCCAGCTTTGTTCATTGTCGATCAAATTGGCGACGAGCACCTGGTCCAATATCTGGTCATGCACCGTCGGATTTTCGATCGGGATCATATATTCGACGCGGCGGTCGAAGTTGCGCGGCATCCAGTCGGCGCTGCTGATGTACAGCTTCGCCCCGCGATGCGGCAGCGACGCGCCGTTGGCGAACGCCCACACGCGGCTATGTTCGAGGAAGCGCCCGACCACCGACTTGACGCGGATCGTCTCCGACAGACCGGGGACGTTGGGCCGCAGGCAACAGATGCCGCGGACGATCAACTCGATCGGCACGCCAGCCACGCTCGCTTCGTATAATTTGTCGATGATGTCGGGATCGACGAGGCTGTTCATCTTCGCCCACACGCCCGACGGCTGCCCCGCGTTAGCCGCGGCGATTTCGGCGTCGATCAGGTCGCACAAATGCGCGCGCATGTTGAGCGGCGACATGGTGATCATGTCGAGCCGTTCAGGTTCGACATAGCCGGTGATATAGTTGAACAGCTGCGCCGCATCGCGCCCGGCACGCGGGTCGGCGGTAAAGAAGCTGAGATCGGTATAGATGCGCGCGGTGACGGGGTGGTAGTTGCCGGTGCCGAAGTGGCAATAGGTGCGATACCCCTGCCCTTCGCGGCGCACCACCATCGAAATCTTGGCGTGGGTCTTCCACTCGATGAAGCCGTAAACGACCTGCACCCCGGCGCGTTCGAGCTGGTTCGCCCAGAGCAGATTCTGCTCCTCGTCGAAGCGCGCCTTCAGCTCGACCACCGCGGTCACCGACTTGCCCGCCTCGGCCGCTTCGATCAGCGCGCGGATGACGGGCGACTGGTCGCCGGCACGGTAGAGCGTCTGCTTGATCGCAACGACATCGGGATCGGCCGCCGCCTGACGCAAGAATGCAAGGACGACCTCGAAGCTTTCATACGGGTGGTGGACCAGAATGTCCTTGCTGCGGATCGCCGCGAAACAATCGCCGCCATGTTCGCGGATGCGTTCGGGAAAACGCGCCGAATAAGCGGGGAATTTCAGGTCAGGGCGATCGACGTCGACGAGCGCCGACAGCGCCGCCAGCCCGACGAAGCCGCCGATCTTGGCGACGATCGCCTCGTGCCCCTGAATATCGGCGTTGAGCACCTCGGCAATTTCGCCCGGCATATCGGCTTCGAGTTCGAGCAGGATAACGCGGCCGCGGCGGCGGCGGCGGATCGCGGTGCGGAACAGGCGCACCAGATCTTCGGCTTCTTCCTCGAGCTCGATGTCGCTGTCACGAATGATGCGGAACACCCCGAGCGAGCGGATGGTGAAGCCGGGAAACAACAGATCGCCGAAAATCTCGATCAGATATTCGATCGGCACGAACGCGCGCGGCTGACCCGGCACCGGCACGAAGCGTGGCAATGCCGCCGGGATCAGCACCAGTTCGCGCACGGTCTCACCCGTTGCCTTGCGCTGCAGGTCGAAAATGATCCCCAGCCCGCGGTTGGGGATGAAGGGAAAGGGATGCGCCGGATCGAGCACCTGCGGAGTCAGGATCGGGAAAATCTGGTCGATGAAATATTGGCGCAGCGCGGCGCGCAGCGGTTCGCGATCGGAACCGGTGCCGTGAACAACAATGCCCTGTTCGCCGAGCAACTTGTGGAGCCGCTGCCATTCGCTCTGCTGCTGATCGACCAGCCGGTTCACCTCGGCCTCGATTTCGGCGAGCTGTTGCCCTGGCGAGCGACCGTCGGCCGACGGATCGTCGATGCCCTGCAACTGCTGCCCCTTGAGGCCCGCAACGCGAACCATGAAGAATTCGTCGAGGTTGCTGCCCGAAATCGACAGAAAACGAAGCCGTTCGAGCAGCGGGTGCGCGGGGTTGCGCGCCTCCTCCATCACCCGCCGGTTGAACGCCAGCCAGCTGAGTTCGCGGTTGAAAAAGCGTTCGGGTCCGAAGGACGGGAGCCCCGTATTGGCGTCATTGTCGGCGCGAAGGGGCTGTCCGGTTAGCGACATGTATCGGCATCCTGTCGTTCGAGGAGATCGGGATCGATCAGCCCCTGTGACAGTAATGTTTCACGCGTAAGACGAATGCCGACCCGCCGCCCCTGTTCGAGCGAGGCGGCATCAAGCGCCGCGACGACGCGGTGGATCATCGCATAGCTGCGCTCCATCCGCGGCACGATATAGGCGGCGACTTCGGGCGCCAGCGCGATACCACGCTGCGCGAACAGCGCCTCGATCAGATCGCGGGCGAGGCAATCATCGGGTTCGGCGATCGCCAACACCGGCACCGCGCGCAGTCGCGACGCCAGGTCGGGCAGGATGATGCCCCATTCGATCGGCGGCGCGTCGGCGATGATCAGCAGCGGCGTGTTCGAGGATTGCGCCGCGTTCCAGGCATGGAAAATTTCTTCTTCGGAGACGCTGTCATGCCCGTCGATCACCCGGCCGCCGGTTTCCGCAGCGAAGAGCCGGCCGATCAGGCTGCGCCCCGAACCGCGCGGCCCGGTGAGCACCGCGGTCCGCACCGGCCAGGTCGCGACGTGGCGCAGATAGCGGATCGCATCGGCGTTGCTGGTCCCGACAACCAGCGGAGCGTCGTTGCTGCGCCCGGCGCTCCAGTCGAGCGGCAGAGCGATCTGGCTGGTCGAGCGCGCCATCAGCGACTGATCCGCAGCGTGCTGCCGCCTTCCTGCACCTTATACCCGCGCGCCGCGAGCGCCGCGCTGAGCGCCGCGATGTCACCGCGGAAGGTCACGCGCATCACCGACGTGCCGCCGAGCGCGAGGCTGGTGGTCGATGCCGACTGGACGCCCGCGATGCCGCCCACGGCGCGTTCGGTGGCGGTGACCGATTCGACGTCGGGCGAGCTGTACTGGACGGTGAAGCTCTGAACTCCCGCGGGCGCGGTGGTCGGCACGCTGCTGTCGATCTCGCCGGGCAGCGCGTTCTCATCGATGGCCGCGAGCTCTTCGGGCAGGTCTTCGCGTTCGACCGGCTTTTCGAGCACAAGATAGGTGTCGGTCTTGAGCACGCCCGCCGCCAGCGCCTCGATATAGATGCGGTCCATCCGCGCGACGGCTTTTTCCATCATGTCGGGCAGCGCCGCGGGACTGGGGCCTGTCATCGTGAAGCTGGAGATCAGTTTACTGTCTGGGCCGAAGCGCGCGGTAAAATAGCCTTTGATCGGCCCGCCGGGCCAGGAATATTCGACGCGTGCGATCGGGGTCAGCACGTCGGCGGCGCCATATTGATCGAGAATGACGCGCCACCAAATGCGCCCACGGCGCCCGGTCTGTCCCGCATTGAGCAGCAGCGTATCGGCGCCGGTCCCGGCGGTGCGGACATAATCAATCGCGCTTTGCCCGGTGTTATATTCGGCCCAGGCGCGCTGCCAGGCGCTTCGCTGTTCGAACACCTGCGGGATGCCGTCGATCGAATAGACGGGAATGACGAGCAGCGGCGGCGAGCGCAGCGTCCGCCCGCTGACCCCCAAAATCTGCCCGGCGCGGACGCGATCGAACTGGACGCCGAGCCGCGCGACATAGCGGCGCGGGCCGATCTGTTCTTCCTCGACAACAATTGCCGTAACGATGCCGTCGAGCACCGAATCGCCGAGCGCAGGGCCATCGCTGCCATTCAATTTGCGATACAGCTGGGTCCAGCCCTTGCGCTGCGCCTCGCGCCAGCCCTTGGTTCGCGCATCATCGGCATTGTCGCCGGTGACGTCGACAAGGATGCCGCTCGCCAGAAAATCGCCGCTGCTGTTGATCGGCGTGATGCCGCGATCGCCGCGGCTGATCTGTCCTTCGACGACCCCGACGATCAGGATCGCAAAGAACAGGCCGAAAAGCGCGAGCCAACGCCCATCGCGGAGGCGACGCGCATCAAAGGCAAAGCGGGGCGCGAGCCGGGGGAAAGCAACCGAAATCATATCTTCTCTATGCTCTGCCCAAAAGCGCGCGCGCGGACAAGGAAATCATGGCATTTGTCGGCTGGAACCGTTAGTCGCGCGTGCCATGGATTCCAAGCACAACCAACCCGCCGCTTACACTTATGCCCAGTCGGGCGTGTCGATCGACGCCGGCAATGCGCTGGTCCGTGCCATCGCCCCGCTGGCGCGAGCGACGCGGCGTCCCGGCGCCGACGCCGACCTCGGCGGTTTCGGCGGCTTTTTCGACCTGAAGGCGGCAGGATTCAACGACCCCCTGCTCGTCGCGGCGAACGATGGTGTCGGCACCAAGCTGAAACTGGCGATCGAATCGGGCCGCCATGACGGCGTCGGGATCGATCTGGTCGCGATGTGCGTCAACGATTTGATCGTGCAGGGCGCCGAGCCGCTGTTTTTCCTCGATTATTACGCGACCGCCAAGCTCGACAACGATGTCGCCACGCAAGTGGTCGCGAGCATTGCCGAGGGGTGCAAACAAGCGGGATGCGCGCTGATCGGCGGCGAGACCGCCGAAATGCCGGGGATGTATTCGGACGGCGACTATGACCTCGCGGGCTTTTGCGTCGGCGCAGTCGAGCGCGATCAGGTGCTGACCGCTGATAAGGTCGCCGCGGGTGACGTGATTCTGGGCCTTGCCTCGTCGGGGGTGCATTCGAACGGCTTCTCGCTCGTGCGACGGCTCGCCGCCGACAAAGGGTGGAAGCTCGACCGTCCGGCGCTGTTCGACCAGAATGTCCTGCTGATCGACGCACTGATGGCCCCGACCCGCATCTATGTAAAAAGCCTGCTGCCGCTGGTGAAGACCGGCAAAATCCACGCGCTCGCGCATATCACCGGCGGCGGGCTGCTCGAAAACATCCCGCGTATCCTGCCCAAGACGTTGCACGCCTTTGTCGATGCCGTTGCGTGGGAGCAGCCACGGTTGATGGCGTTTCTGCAGGCGCAGGGGAATATCGAGCCTGAAGAGATGGCACGGACGTTCAACTGCGGGATTGGTATGGCGGTCGTGGTGGCCGAAGGCGATGTTGCAGATGTGACGGCGGCGCTCGAAGCGGCGGGTGAGACGGTGTTTCGCATCGGCCATGTCGCCGAGGGCGCCAAGGGCTGCACAGTGACCGGCGGCGCCGAAACGTGGAGCGCCCGTGAGGCGTGGAGCGCGACGCATAATGCCTAAGGCGCGGATCGCCGTCCTGATCTCCGGCGCCGGCACCAATATGGCGGCGCTGCTCTATGCCGCCAAAGCCGCCGATTGCCCCTATGAGATCGTGCTGGTCGCCAGCAACAATCCCGAGGCGCCGGGGCTGGCCATCGCCGCCGTCGAAGGCATCGCGACCTGGAGCCACTCGCACAAGGGCATGAACCGCGACGCATTCGACGCACTGGTCGATGCCCAATTGCGCGATGCGAAGGCCGAATTTGTCGCACTTGCGGGCTATATGCGGATCCTGAGCGACGATTTCGTCGCGCGCTGGACGGGCAAGATGCTCAACATCCACCCCAGCCTGCTGCCGCTCTACAAGGGGCTCGACACCCACCAGCGAGCGATCGACGCGGGCGACAAGTTTGGCGGGTGCAGCGTCCATATCGTCACACCCGGCGTCGATGACGGCCCGGTGCTGGCGCAGACGCCGGTCGCGATCCTGCCCGGCGACACGGTCGAAACGCTGAGCGCACGGGTGCGGATCGCCGAGCATCAGCTGTATCCGCCGACGCTCGCCGCCTTTGTGTCGCGCGAACTCAGTCCCGACTATCTGAAGGACCGCGTCCGCGAACTCGCGATGGCGCTGCCCGAGGCCGACGAGGTCACATCGCACGGCATGCCCTGCTTCGGGATCGTGAAGGGCAAGAAATTCGCCTATTTCACGCAGGATCATCATGGCGACGGCAAGATCGCGCTGCTGGTCAAGATCAGCGGCGCCGACGAACAGGCGGCGCTGATCGAGATGGACGAGGACCGCTATTACCGCCCGGCCTATTTCGGCGACGGCTGGATCGGCATCCGGCTCGACCTGGGCGACACCGACTGGGACGCGATCGGCGACTGGCTGCGCAAGAGCTGGCTCGCGGTGGCGCCGCGGAAGCTGGCGGGGCTGATGGGGGCTGCCGAAGAGTTTTAAGGGGAGGCAAATGGACCAGTGGCTGGCGTGGGCGGGCACCGCCGTATCGGTTTTCATCACCGGGGCGGGCTTTTACATGGGGTGGCGGCGTTTTCAGTCCGACAGCCTGCGCAGCCGCGATGTCGCCGCCTGGGCCGACAAGGCGATCGCGGCGCTGCTGATCGTCGAGCTGTGTGCCAGGACAGACTCGCCAATCACAGCGGACGAGAAACGCAAGCGGCTGAACGAAGCCTATTTCTCGCTGAGCGCCTTGACCGAGCAGGGACGATTGTTCTTCGTCAATGTCGGCATGCGCGACGGGACCCGCGCCGACGGGACTTATGCAGGGCGGCGGCCAAAGCTGCTCGACCCGCTGGTGATCGCGCACAAGGCGGCGGCACGGTTGCTGGCCCGGCCCGAAGAGGCGACGGCGCCGCTCCACGCAGTGCTGGTCGGCCAGCGAAAATCCTTCGTCGCGCATGTCCAGTCGGAGATCGGCCGCCGTCAGTCGGTCGCAAAGGATTCGCGCAAGGGCGGCGAAGCATCCGATCTCGACGCGCTCATCGCAGCGGCCGCATGAAAAAGGCCGCCGGATCGCTCCGGCGGCCTTTTCAGTTGGACTGCACTTGTCGGCTTAGCCAACAATTTCTTCGGGCTTGAAGAAATAGGCGATTTCGATCGCTGCATTCTCGTCGCTGTCCGAACCATGCACCGTGTTCGCTTCGATGCTCTCGGCCAGTTCCTTGCGGATCGTGCCGGGCGCGGCGTCCTTGGGGTTGGTGGCGCCCATGATGTCGCGGTTGGCCTGCATGGCGTTTTCGCCTTCCAGAACCTGGACAATGACCGGGCCGCTGATCATGAAATCGACGAGTTCGCCAAAGAAGGGGCGTTCCTTGTGGACCGCGTAAAAGCCTTCTGCCTGTTCGCGGCTCATGTGGATGCGCTTTGACGCGACGACGCGGAGGCCGGCGTCTTCCAGCATCTTGGTGACGGCGCCGGTGATGTTCCGGCGCGTGGCGTCGGGCTTGATGATCGAAAAGGTGCGAGTGACCGCCATGGGGGAAGCTCCTGCTTTGTTATGGTTTGCGATGCGCGCGCCTCTAGCCGCGCTTTTGCGGCACTGCAAGGATAGAGCGCCGCAGCGTCAGGGCCCTTCGGACCAGCGGCCGTTTTCGTCCTGTTTCCAGAAACGGTTGTCGACGTCTTCGCGCGCAGCAAGCGCGCGCCAGAGCGCGCGGGCGTCGTCGATGCGGCTGTTGTCGAAGAGCAGGAAGGTGCGGTCGAACCCCAAAGCTTCGTCGCGCCATTCACCATCGGCGAGCGCAACCAGCCGGGCGCGATTGGGCGGCGACGGATCGAGCGCGCCCGCGATCAGGATCGGCTCGATCTCCTCGTCGGGCGAACCCGCCGCGCCGTGTGGCAGGAAGCTGGCGGATTGCAGCGTCCACAGCGCCTCGTCGATCGCCTGCCGCTGCATCGCGGGCGCGGCGACCACCAGCAAGCGATCGCCGTTCGCCAATATACGCGTCGCAAGCGCGGGGAGCACCCGTTCGACCGGGTCGCGGGTCAGCCGGTAAAAGTCGACGCGCGCCATGCTCCCCTGCCCCGGCCCGTCAGCCTTCGTGGTTTTCGGCGATGTAGCGGTCGAGCAGGCGGACGCCATAGCCGGTCGCGCCCTTGGCCCACACCGGGCCGTCCTTGTCGGCCCACGCCATGCCCGCGATGTCGAGGTGCGCCCAGGCGACGCCATCATCGACATAGCGTTTCAGGAACTGCGCCGCGGTGATCGAGCCGCCTTCGCGCGGGCCAATATTCTTCATGTCGGCGATCGGGCTGTCGATCAGCTTGTCGTAAGCCGCCGCCAGCGGGAAACGCCACAGCTTGTTGTTGCTCGTCTCGCCCGCCGCGATCAGCTGGTCCGCCAGCGCATCGTCATTGGCAAAGATGCCCGCATATTCATGCCCGAGCGAGATCACCATCGCGCCGGTCAGGGTCGCCAGATCGACGATGACCTTGGGCGAATACATTTTCTGCGCCCAGGTTATCGCGTCGCACAGCACCAGCCGGCCCTCGGCATCGGTGTTGAGCACCTCGACCGTCTGGCCCGACATGGTGGTGACGATGTCGCCGGGGCGCATCGCATTGCCGTCGGGCATGTTTTCGACGAGCCCGACGACGCCGACGACGTTCGCCTTCGCCTTGCGCCCGGCGATCGCCTTCATCGCGCCCGCGACCGCGCCCGCGCCGCCCATGTCCCATTTCATCATGTCCATGCCCGCGGCGGGCTTTATGCTGATGCCGCCGGTGTCGAAAGTAACGCCCTTGCCGACGAACACCACCGGCTTGTCGCCCGCATTGCCACCGTTCCAGCGCATCGCGAGCAGCCGCGGCGGGCGCGTCGAGCCCTGCGCAACGCCGAGCAACGCGCCCATGCCCAGTGCTTTCATCTGCCGTTCGTCGAGCACTTCGATTTCGACCCCGAGTTCGGCGAGATGCTGGCAGCGTTCGACGAAGCTTTCGGGGTAAAGAATGTTCGGCGGCTCGGCGACGAGCGTCTGGGTCAGCGCCACACCGTCGGCAATCGCTTCATTCGCGGCCCAGCGCGCCGAAAGATCGCGGTGCGGCGAGGCGATGGTCAGCGTCTTGAGCGTGGGCTTCGCGTTGTCGGCGAGCCGGGTGCGATAGGTGTCGATGCGCCAGTTGCGCAGCTTTGCACCCATTGCGAACGCCAGCACATCTTCTTCATCGACCGCTCCCGCGCTCGCAAAATCGACGTGGACCGCCGCCGCGCCGCTGGTCTGCAATCGACCAGTCAGCGCACCGCCCGCGCGCTCGAGGTCGTGCAATGTCCCCTCGCCGATCCCGACGAGCAGCAAGCGCAGGACGCGCCCGCCATCGACCGCCGCGGTTTCAGCGATGCTGCCCGCCGCCCCTTCGAAACGGGCCTGTGCCGCGGCGCCGCCCAGCAGCGCGCCGTGCGGCTCACCAAGCGCCTGAACAAAGGCGTTCAGCTCGCCCTTACGGACCGGGAAAGCGACGACGTCGGCAGACGCATCGATTTGCGCGACAAAGTGAATGTCCATTCGGTAACTCTCTCATGCGATGATTGATTGCAGCGTGCGGGACCGATAGGGGTTTCGCTTGCGAGTTGCAAAAACAAAGCAGCCGGTCCAACCCCGGGCGGACGCGACAAAGATGTGGGACGACGTGATTAAATGAGCCGGGCTTTGTTCCAACGCGCGCACCGATCGCAGCCATTGTGGCTGGCGACGGCGAGCGGTTTTGCGCTGCTCGCCAGCCCTGCGATCGCCCAGCAGACGGGTGAGTCGCCGGCGGCGCAGGAAATCACCGGCGAACCCGATTTCCAGACCCCCGACGTCGCGCCGGTCACGACCGATGCCCCCGCGGTCGCCGCCGAAGACCAGATCGGCTTTGCCGCGGACAATCTCAATTACGACAGCGACAGCGAAGTCGTCGTTGCCGAGGGCAATGTCGCGATGAACCGCGAGGCGATTTCGATGCGCGCCGACAAGGTCACCTGGAACCGCAAGACGGGCCAGGTCTTTGCCGAGGGCAATGTTGCAATCAAGAGTCCCGAAGGTGACACCGCCTACGGCGACCGCATCGAGCTGACCGACAGCCTGCGCGACGGCGTCGTCGAAAACCTGCTCGTCGTGCTCGACAACGGCTCGCGACTGGCTGCGATCAAAGGGACGCGGTTCGCGAACGGCAATATCGAGCTGGAAAACGCCGCCTATACCCCCTGCCCGGTCGAGGATGCCGAGGGCTGCCCCAAAAACCCCAGTTGGCAGATCCGCGCCGTCCGCGTGACGTATGACCGGGCGAAGAACAAGATCCGCTACAAGGGCGCGCGGGTCGAGCTTTTCGGACTGCCGCTGATCCCGCTGCCCGGGCTCAGCCACCCGGCGAACAGCGAGGCGGGCAGCGGCCTTCTCGTGCCCGAGATCCGGCTCGACCGCAGCAACGGCTTTGAAATCGCGGTGCCCTATTATCTGCGCCTCGCCTCCGATCGCGATATCACGATCACCCCGCATCTCTACACCGGCGCGGCGCCAATGCTCGAGGGCGAGTTCCGCGCGCTCACCGACATCGGATCGTTCCGGATCAACGGCTATGCGACGTACAGCTCGCTGGTTCCGCTGACCGGCGAAGACCCTGACAGCCGCAAACGCTTTCGCGGCTATCTCGAAAGCGCGGGCAAGTTCCAGTTCGACCCGCGCTGGAGCTTTACCTATTCAGGCCGCATCGCGACCGACCGCACTTTCATGCGCCGCTATGACATCAGCCGCGACGACCGGCTGCGCTCGACGTTCGAGCTTGAGCGGATCGGCGGCAATTCTTACCTCTCGATCGCTGGCTGGGCGACGCAGACGCTGCGCCGCAACGACGAACAGGGGCAACAGCCGATCGCGCTGCCGATTATCGATTACCGCCAGCGCTTCGCAGATCCGTGGCTCGGCGGCCAGTTCGAACTGCAGCTCAACACGCTGGCGATCGGCCGCACCGAGGGGCAGGACACCCAGCGCGCCTTTGCCGGCGCGCGCTGGGATTTGCGCGGGCTGACGCGGTTGGGGCAAGAGGTCACGCTGACCGCGCTTGTGCGCGGCGACGTCTATCACAGCGATGAAAACCTGCTCACCGCGATCCCCGGCTATCGCGGCAAGTCGGGCTGGCAGACACGCGGGATCGCCGCAGTCGCCGCCGACATGCGCTGGCCCTTTGTCGGTGAATTCGCCGGCGGTACCCAGACGCTGACCCCGCGCGTCCAGATCGTCGCGACCCCGCCGATCAAGAATCTCGATATCCCGAACGAGGATTCGCGCGCCTTCGACCTTGAGGACGGCAATCTATTCGCGATCAATCGCTTCGCCGGCCACGACCGGTTCGAGGATGGCGCGCGCATCACCTATGGCGTCGAATGGAACTTCAGCCGCCCGGGGTTCAACATCAGCAGCAGCGTCGGGCAAAGCTATCGCCTGTCGGACAAGCCCGCCCTGTTCCCCGACGGAACCGGGCTGACCAGCCGCACGTCGGACGTCGTCGGGCGGACAACGATTGCCTATCGCGACTTCCTGCGCCTCACCCACCGCTACCGGCTCGACAAGGATAATTTTGCGATCCGCCGCAACGAATTCGACGCGACGATCGGCAGTCGCTCGACCTACGCCGTGCTCGGCTATTCGCGGCTCAACCGCGACATCCTGTTGCTCGGCGAGGAGTTGCAGGACCGCGAGGAAGCGCGCGTCGGCGGACGAGTCAAGGTGGCGCAATATTGGTCGGTCTTTGGTTCGGCGATCGTCGATCTGACCGAGCAGCGCGACGATCCGCTCAGCACCGCCGACGGTTTTGAGCCGATTCGCCATCGGCTGGGGGTCGCCTATGACGACGACTGCCTGTCGATCGCGCTGACCTGGCGCCGGGATTACGCCGACACCGGCGATGCGCGCCGCGGCAACAGCTTCTCGTTCCGCATCGCATTCCGCAATCTGGGGTTCTGAACGGGTCGCTCAGCCTAGGTTCAGCGTAATCGTCCTATCGGCAGGCTTGAAACAGGCCCGGATGGCGGATTGCGCTGGACCATCGGGCGTATCCGCTGATACGGAGCGTCCAAACCTTCTCGAATAGGGTAAAGATGACCAAATTTTCGACCATGATCGGCCTGATCGCCGTGGCCGCAGCCGGGATTACGCCGGTGCTGGCGCAGACTGTCGGCGATGACGAAGTTCCGACGACCAGCCTTAACATTCCGGGCAATGTCCAGATTTTCGGCGATGCCAAGAGCAATGTCTATCGCCCGTCGGCAACGGTGAACGGCGAGATCATCACCGCGACCGATATCGAACAGCGCATGGCGCTGATCCGTATCGCCAACAACGATGTCGCATTGCCACCGGAAGAGGTGCAGCGGCTGCGTCAGCAGGTCTTCAGCAACCTGATCGACGAGAAATTGCAGATTCAGGAGGCCAAAGCGGCCGACATCACGATCGACGAAAATGTCGTCAACGACCAGTTCGCACGGCTCGCGCTACGCTTCAAGCAGACGCCCGACCAATTTTCGACCTACCTGATATCGAAAGGCTCGTCCGCCGCGGCGGTGAAGCAGCAGATCCGCGGCGAATTCGCCTGGGATCGCCTGCTCTCACGCAACATCCAGTCGACGACCAATGTGTCGACCGAAGAGGTGAGGTCGGTCGTCGACCGGATGAACGAAGCCAAGGGCCAGGACGAGTTTCATCTTGGTGAAATCTATCTGTCGGCGCCGCCCGAAAATGTCGCCGCGGTCACCGAGAACGCCCAAAAGATCATTCAGGCGTTGCAGGCGGGCGGCAGCTTTGCCGCCTATGCGCGCCAGTTTTCGGAAGCATCGACCGCGGTCGTCGGCGGCGATCTGGGCTGGGTAAAGCCCGGCCAGTTGCCGACGTCGATGGCCGAAGCGGCCACGACGATGCAGCCGGGCCAGCTTGTCGGACCGATCCAGGTTCCCGGCGGCGTGTCGATCATGTTGATGATCGACCGGCGTCAGGTGCTGACCGCCGACCCGCGCGATGCGATCCTCAGCCTCAAGCAAATTTCGCTCGATTTCCCGGCCGGAACCACGCAGGCCAAGGCATCGGAAATGGCAAGCCAGTTCGCCGAAGCGACCCGCAATATTGCGGGTTGCGGCGGCGCCGATGCGGTTGCAACGCAACTTGGCGCCAACGTCGTGTCGCGCGACAATATCGAAATGCGCGGATTGCCCGCGCCGTTGCAGAATACGCTGATCAATCTGCAAATCGGGCAGACCACGCAACCCTTTGGCGCGGTGAACGAGGGCATCAGCGTTCTGGTACTCTGCGGCCGCGACATGCCGCAAACGGCGACCGCGCCGAATCTCGAGCAGATCGAGGCGCGCCTGCTCGAAGAAAAGGTCAACAAGCGGGCCCAGCGGTATCTGCGTGACCTGCGCCGGGATGCTGTGATCGAATATAGTTAGGGTCAGGACTCAGCCATTGCACGTTCGAGGTTTGAGGCGATTTTGCTCAGGGCGAGGAGGCAAGGCGCCGGAATATGTCGATATTTCCAGACTTGCCGACGAAGCCGTGGGCAAAATCGGTCAAATCCCGCAGGGACGCCGAAATGGCTTCGATCTCAGGCCCGCGCGGCCTTGCGGGTAGCCATGCTACCCGCTGCACCCGCCCGAACCCGATATCTTCGCCATTTCGACGCCTCGAACGTGTAATGACTGAGTCCTGACCCTGATGTCTTTTGCCAATCTTCGACAGCCGATCGCGGTCACCATGGGTGACCCGGCCGGCGTCGGACCAGACGTCACCGCCCGCGCCTGGGCCGCGCGTCACAAACATGGCCTGCCCGCGTTCGTCGCGATAGGCGACGCTGCCGCGATCGAAGCCGTGTGGGACGGCCCGATCGCGCGGGTGGGCGATATGGACGAGGTTCAGCGGGTCTTCGCCGACGCCCTGCCCGTCTGGCATCTTGAGGATAGCGGGCCGCTGACCCCCGGCACGCCGACCGCGGCGGGCGCGACCTGCGCGCTGCACGCGCTCGAAACGGGCATCGGGCTGACCCGCAATCAGGCGAGTTCGGCGCTGGTCACCGGGTCAGTGTCGAAATTCGCACTCCACGGCATTGGTTACACCCACCCCGGGCAGACCGAATTCATCGCCGAACGCTGCGGCGTCACCGCGACCAATGCGGTGATGATGCTCGCTGGGCCATCGTTGCGCGTCGTCCCGCTCACCGTCCACATTCCGCTGATCGAAGTGTCGGAGCGGCTGACGGTCGAGCTTATCGTCGCCAAGGCGCGGATCGTTGTGCGCGGGTTGAAACGCGATTTCGGTATCGAAAACCCGCGCATCGCACTCGCGGGGCTGAATCCCCATGCCGGTGAAAGCGGTCAACTCGGCAGCGAGGAGGAGCGGATCATGGTGCCCGCGGTCGCCCAGCTGGCCGAGGAAGGCATCATCGTCGATGGCCCGCTTGCCGCCGACAGCCTGTTCGCCCCCGCCGTCCGCGCGCGTTACGATGCGCTGCTTTGCGCTTATCACGATCAGGCGCTGACCCCGTTCAAGGCGCTGCATTTCCACGACGGGGTCAATCTGACCCTTGGCCTGCCGATCATCCGCACCTCGCCCGACCATGGCACCGCGTTCAATATCGCCGGGACCGGGCTGGCCGATCCCGGCCCGACGATCGCGGCGATCGCCATGGCCGCCAAGCTGGCGATCGCGCGCGAGCGCAGCTGCGCGCCAGCGAAGTGAGCGACCGCGCTGCACCCAATCTGCCGCCACTGCGCGAGACAGTGCGCACGCACGGATTGCAGGCGAGCAAGGCGCTCGGCCAGAATTTCCTGTTCGACGAACAATTGCTCGATCGCATCGCCGCGATTCCCGGCGATCTGGACGGCGCCACGGTGTTCGAAGTCGGCCCCGGCCCCGGCGGGCTGACCCGCGCGTTGCTCCGCGCCGGAGCGAAGGTGATCGCGGTAGAGCGCGACGACCGCTGCCTGCCGCTGCTCGGCGAATTAAGCGAAGCGTTTCCGGGCCAGCTGACGGTGATCGCCGACGATGCGATGGCGGTCGACGTCGACGCGCTCACCGGCGGCGCGCCCTATCATATCGTCGCCAACCTTCCGTACAATGTCGGCACCGCGCTGTTCACCCGCTGGCTCGAACCCGCAAGCTGGCCGCCGCGCTGGTTATCGCTGACCCTGATGTTCCAGCAGGAAGTCGCCGAACGCATCGTCGCGCCGGTCGGGACGGGCGCTTTTGGTCGGCTCGCGGTGCTGGCGCAGTGGCGCTCGACCGCGAAGATCGCGATGAAAGTGCACCGCTCGGCCTTCACCCCGCCGCCCAAGGTGATGTCGGCGATCGTCCATGTCGTGCCCGCGGCTCAGCCCGAGGGCGTTGCGCCGAAACTGCTGTCGAAACTCACCGAAAAGGGCTTCGGCCAGCGGCGCAAGATGCTGCGCCAAAGCCTGAAGGGTTTGGAGGGCGCGGTTGCCGCAGCGGAGGTGCTCGGCATCGACCCGACGCGCCGGGCCGAAACAGTCAGCGTTGCCGAGTGGGTTGGGTTGGCGCGGGCGCTGGGGTGAATCGTCGCCGCGCGTAGGCGGAGGCGTCGGCTAGTTCTGGTTGCTAGTCCCGACCGTCGCAACCACCGGTTTCGGCACCAAAGCCTCCGCGGCAACAACGCGTTTCGACGCGCTCGACGAAATCGTCTTTTCCAGCGCCGCAACCTGCGGGCATTTGCTGTCGCAAACGCGCTGAGCTTCGGTAAGCTTCTCGCGCGCCAGTTCGAGCGCGCCCTTGTCGGCGAGGGCTTCGCCCTGCCCGGTCAGCGCGACGATGTCGTTGGGTTCGAGCACCAAGGCTTCGCGATAAAGGCCGATCGCCTTGCCCGGCAGGCCCTGCGCGCGGGCGACCTGCGCCAGCGCGATGATCGCCGAGCGGTTACGGGGGTCGGCGGCCAAAGCCGATTCATAGAAATCGACCGCAAGGTTGAGGTCGCCGGCTTCCTGCGCCGCCTGACCCTGCTGCTGGAGCGCGATCGAGCGTGGGAAAATGTCGTTGTCGGCGCGCTGGGCATCGGATGCCGTGGGCAGGCTGGCAAGGATCAAACCCGCAGATAGAGCCAGAAAACTGACGCGCATCGCATTCTCCCATCGCTTCATTGCAGGGATGCTAACATGGCGCTGTCAGTCGTGCGAGGAAAAATCCGTCGCAGCGGTCGTGCCCCGGGGTGAGCAGAAAACCTTGGCCCGCGGCGCGGCCGACGCCATCGGGCAGATAGCCGGTATCGGCGGTCCAGCCGCGATGGCGGGTCAGAAAACCATCCACCTGTGCGCGCCCCTCGCGTGCGATGATCGAGCACACCGCATAGAGGAGTTTGCCGCCCGGCGCCACCAGTGCGGCGCCGATGTCCATCAGTTTCGCCTGATCGGCGACATGCCGGTCGAGCCGTGCCGGGGTCGAGCGCCAGCGCAGTTCGGGGCTGCGCCGCCAAGTGCCGCTGCCCGAACAGGGAGCGTCGACGATGACGCGGTCGGCCTTGCCCATCCGGTCGGCGAGCATCGCGCGTTCCTGCCCGGGATTGAGCAGCAGCGTTTCGATTGCGGTTGCGCCGGCACGATGCGCGCGCGGCGCCAGTTGCTGAAGCCGCGCGCGGTTGGTGTCGCAGGCGAGGATCGCGGCTTCGTCATTGGTCGTCGAAGCGATCGCGAGCGTCTTGCCGCCCGCGCCCGCGCACAGATCGATGACCGTCTGCCCGGCTTCGGCGCCGAGCACGGCGGCGGCATATTGGCTCGCCGCATCCTGCACTTCAAACTGGCCCTCGGCATAGGCCGCGTGCTGGACCGCGGCGGTTTCGCCGGGCAGGCGCCAGCCGTCGGTGAGGCCGTTGATCGCTTCGCCCTCAGGGAAAATCACCGCGAGTTCGTCGCGGCTCGAGCGTAGCCGGTTGGCGCGCAGGTCGAGCGACGCGCGGGCGAGCATCGCGGCGTGCTCCGCCTTGCCGACCAGCGGGTCGAACAATTTGATCAGCGCGGGAGTGGCGAGCCCGGTTTCGGCGCGCGCTTCGTCGGCGCCGATCGCGGTCGGGCCATAGGAGGCGCCATCGAAGAGCGCGGCGAGTCCCGCATCGCTATCAGCAAGCGCGAGCATCGCGGCGCGGCCCGACGCGGGCACCGAACGCACGCGGCGGATCGCATCATAGACGAGGCCCCGGATCGCGCGGCGGTCCTTCGACCCTGCATAGCGGCGGGCGCGCATCGCCTCGGCAAAGATCGCATCGGCGGGGGCGCCGCCGTCGCGCGCCGAGGCGGCGATGACGTCGAGAATTTCGATGGCGGTCTGAACGCGGGCAGCGGGGGTCATAATCTGTCTTTACCTTCGTCATTGCGAGCGGAGCGAAGCAATCCAGGGCGGATTACGTGGCTCTGGATTGCTTCGCTCCGCTCGCAATGACGAAGCGAAGTATTCAACCCGCCGGATAATTCGGTGCCTCGCGGGTGATCGACACGTCGTGGACATGGCTTTCGCGCAGGCCGGCATTGGTGATCCGCACAAATTTGGCGCGGTCGCGGAAATCGGCGAGGGTGCGGCTGCCGGTATAGCCCATCGCCGCCTTCACGCCACCGACCAGCTGGTGGATGACGTCCTTGGCGGCGCCCTTGAACGGCACCTGCCCCTCGATCCCTTCGGGAACGAGCTTCATCTGGTCCTTGATGTCCTGCTGGAAATAGCGGTCGGCCGATCCGCGCGCCATCGCGCCGACGCTGCCCATACCACGATAGCTTTTGTAGGTGCGACCCTGGAACAGGAAGGTTTCGCCCGGCGCCTCGGCGGTCCCCGCGAGCAGCGAGCCCACCATCACGCACGACGCGCCTGCCGCCAGCGCCTTGGCAATGTCGCCCGAGGTGCGCAGGCCGCCGTCGGCGATGACCGGAATATTCTGCTTTGCAGCCTGCTCGACGCTGTCGAGGATCGCGGTGAGCTGCGGCACGCCGACCCCCGCAACGATGCGCGTCGTGCAGATCGATCCGGGGCCGATACCGACCTTCACCCCATCGGCGCCGGCGTCGATCAGCGCGCGGGTCGCATCGCCCGTCGCGACATTGCCCGCAAGGATCTGGACGCGGTTCGACAGTTTTTTGATCCGTTCGACCGTGTCCGCGACCAACTTGCTGTGGCCGTGCGCGGTGTCGACGACGATCAGGTCACACTCGGCCTCGAGCAGCGCCTCGGCGCGCTCGATCCCCGAATCGCCGGTGTTGGTCGCCGCAGCAACGCGCAGGCGGCCGGTGCCATCCTTGGTCGCATCGGGGAAATTGACTGCCTTTTCCATGTCCTTGACGGTGATCAGGCCGATGCAGCGATAATCGTCATCGACGACGAGCAGCTTTTCGATGCGGCGCTGGTGGAGCAATTTGCGCGCCTCGTCCTGCCCGACGCCGGGACGCACGGTGGCAAGGTTGTCCGCGGTCATCAGCTCGCGCACCGGCTGGCCGGGATTGTCCGCGAAGCGCACGTCGCGGTGGGTCAGGATGCCGACCAGCCGACCGCCGGTTTCGACGACCGGGATGCCCGAAATCTTGTGCTGGTCCATCAGCGCGGTGGCGTAGGACAGCGGCGCGTCGGGGGTGATGGTGATCGGATTGACGATCATCCCGCTTTCAAAGCGTTTCACTTGGCGCACCGCCGCGGCCTGTTCCTCGATCGTCAGATTGCGGTGGAGGACGCCGATGCCGCCGATCTGCGCCATCAGGATCGCCATGTCGGCCTCGGTCACCGTGTCCATCGCCGACGACAGGATCGGGATGTTCAGGCTGATCTCGCTGGTCAGCTGGGTCGAAAGGATCGCGTCGCTGGGCAGGATTTCGGATGGGCCGGGCACCAGCAGCACATCGTCAAAGGTCAGACCGGTCGTGATTTCCATCGGGGCCACTTTCTGGTGCGGGCGGCGCCTGTCCCGCATTTCGGGGCGGCACGCGCGATTCGTTTGGTGGCGGCCCATGTAACCAGTCGGCCCCGCGCGCGCCAGTGGGCGGCGCATGATTATTTCGCGGCAGATGTTTCCGTCGGCTCGACGGTGAAACGGCTGTTCTCCAGCCGCAACTCGTCGCCGCAATGGCTGCACGCAACGACCATGTTCAGGTCGTGACCACAGGGCCGGTGGGTGAGCAGCACGGGCGGCCCGCGTTCGTCCGAAAACCAGCGGTCGCCCCATTGCAGCAGCGCCAGCAGTACCGGATACAGGTCGCGTCCCTTTTCGGTCAGACGATATTCGACGCGGTCGGCGTGCGCCGAATAGGGCACCGTCTTTAGAATTCCCTGCCGCACCAGTCGTTCGAGGCGTCCGGTCAGGATATTGGTCGCCATCAGCGTGTCGCGCTGGATCTCGTCGAAGCGGTTGATGTGGGTGAACATCGCGCGGACGACCAGCGTCGCCCAGCGGTCGCCGAACAGCTCGATCATCGTGTCGACCAGCGGGCGTCCGCCCGGACGCCGGGTGCCGACGTCGCCGTTGAAACGGCGACGCTCATAATGCGGCACGACCTGCGCCAGCCCCGGTCCCTCGCGCCAATCAACGTCGCGCGGATCGATTTCAGCGCGGCAATGCGCGCAGGTCGGCACCGGTTCGGTCGCATGGCCGCAGGTCGCGTGGTGCAGATGAACCTGGAAATCGCGACTGTCCGCCTCCCATTTGTGCTGCCAGCGCAGCATCATCAGGCCGTTGGAAAACTGGTCGCGCCCCTTTTGCGTCAGCATATAGTGAAAGCCGCGGCCACCCTTGCGCGGTACCTTGGCGAGGCAATCTTCTTCGACCAGTTTTTTGAGCCGACCGTTGACGACCGAGCGTGCGAGCCCGGTGCGCGCGACAAATTCGTCGAAACTGTGGATGCCGAGCAAGGCCTGTTCCATCAACAGCAGCACCGGCACGTCGCCGACGACGTCGAGCGCGCGCCAGATCGAACAGGCCCTGATGGTGCGGTCGTGTTTCAAGCCCAAGCCATTCCTTGCTCCCCCGCCGCCCTACCCCAGCGACCCGGCATCGACAAGGCAGGGTCGGGAGAGGGAGCGGTGCCCGCGCCCCCTCTTCCCTCGGGAGAGGCCGCTAAAAGCGTCCGGTCAATTGCACCGCGATCGTGCGCGGGCGGTCGACGATGCCGTTATAGGCGTTGCCGGCATTGCGCGTGATCGTTGTTGCGAGCGGCATCGAACTGGCCGTCTGCAAAATCCGCTGGTTGGTCAGGTTGCGCCCGATCAGCGCCACTTCCCAGCGATTGTCGATCTGGCCCAGCGCAAGCCGCGCACCTAGCTTCACATACCCGTCCTGATGCGTGCGCGGATCAAGGTTCGCCGAGGCGATATAGGAGGATGAGAAGTCGGCGTTGACGTTGAACGCAACCTTGATGTCGGAGGTGATCGGCGTCGTGTAGTCGAGGTTGAGGTTGCCCGACCATTTGGGGCTGAGCGCGTTGCGCTTGCCCGAATAGTCGCAGAAGCCGTTCGCGCCGGGCGTTTGCAGATAATAGCATTGGCCGTCGGTGAAGTTGGTGAATTTGAAGTCGAGATAGGCGACCGCGCCGCTGATCGTCAGCCCGTCAGCAATCGCGGCGCGGAAATCGGCCTCGACCCCTTGCGTGCGTGCACCGGCGGCGTTGCGGACATTGAAGTTCAGCGTGCCGTCGAAGATATTGACCTGCAGATCCTTGTAGGTCGTGCGGTACAGCGAGAGGTTGAACGCGACGTTGCGACCCTTATACTTCAGCCCCGCTTCGAAATTGTCGGCGCTTTCATCCTCGAACTGGAATGCCCCGGGCCGCGCGACGGTGGTCGAACCCGGCAGCGAGTTCGACCGGATGTCGAAGCCGCCCGCCTTGGTGCCGCGCGCGAACGAGGCATAGAGCATCAGATCATCGGTCGCGTCGAACTGGACGTTGACCATCGGGTTGAAGCTGTCCTCGCTGATTTTGCCCGACACGCTGTGCGCCTCGATGTTCAGCGCGCGGAACACCGCCGTGACGACGGGCAGCGGCGCGGTGCTGAGCGGTCCCTTGACGATCGCGAGAGTACGGCTGCCGCTCTTTTTTTCATGGTTGAAGCGCGCGCCGGCGGTGATGCGCAGCTGATCGGTCAGCGCCAACTCGCCCTGCGCAAAGCCCGAGATCAGGTCCGATTTCTGCGTATAATCGCGGTCGTTGCGCGTGTCGCCCAGCGCGCTGAACGGCGCCCCCAAGGCGAGGAAGGTCGGATTGAACAGGGTGAAGTCCTGCACATCGAGCTTGGCATGCTGATAATAGATACCGGCGATATAGTTGAAGCTCTCACCGCCCGGCGAGGCCAGTCGCAGTTCCTGCGAATATTGCCGATAATCCTCGCGCAAATTGGTGCCATCGAGAAAACTGATCCCCGAAAAATCGACATCAACGATTTCGCGCGTCTTGTAGTCGAGCAGCGAGCTGATCGAGGTCAGCGTGTGTTCGCCGATTTCCAGATCGGCGTTGACCGTCGCGCCGAACACCTTGTTGCGGCTTTCATAGCCATTGTCCGCACGGACAAAATCTGGAGTGGTGCTGACGAAGAACGGCCCCTGGAAAACGGTGTTGTAATTGCCGACGGCGCCGAACACGTCGCGCGGCTGGCCCTTGGTTTCGAAATCGGCATATTCGAGCTTCACTTCGACCGCGAGCGGGCCGCCCTTGTCGAACTCGATCTTGCCGCGGACATATTTCTCATCGACGTTCGGCTCATTGCGATCCAGCTTCGTGTTATAGAAATAACCGTCCATCGAGCGGTAGTAACCAACGACGCGCGCTTCGACGCCTTCGCTCAGCGGCCCCGAAAGCACCCCGGTCAGCTGGAACTCCTTATGATTGAATTCATAGAGGCCGGTCACCGACCCTTCGAATTCATCCGTAGGGCTGCGCGTCGTGATGTTGACCGCGCCCGCGATCGCATTTTTGCCGAACAGGGTCGGCTGCGGCCCGCGCAGCACCTCGACCCGCTCCATATCGACCAGCGGCAGGCGCGACAGCTGGTCGCGGCCGTAATAGACGCCATCGACGAACATAGCGACCGACTGTTCGAACCCCTTGTTGTCGCCCGACGCGATGCCGCGGATCGCGATGCGGTTGGCGATCGCGGTCTGGGTAATCTTGAGGTTCGGGACCGACGAGGAGATTTGTTCGAGGTTGGTCTGGCCGTAATTTTCGACCTGCTTGCCGCTGATCGCCGAGATCGAGATCGGCACGTCCGACAGGCCTTCGACGCGCTTTTGCGCGGTGACGATGATCTCTTCGAGTCCGCCCTGATCGTCGGCGGCGGCCGCGTCCTGCGCGAAAGCCATACCGGGGCTCGCAAGCGCCGATGCAGCGAGCAGCGCAACAAAATAGCTCTTCATAAGGATCCTCCCACGCACCATCGTCTTGGCGACCACCGCCCGCGATGTTTTTCTTGCCTTGCGACTCATAACGGCTTTAAGTATCGTTATGCAAGTCAGATAATTTGAGAGAGGACAACAGTGCCGCAAAACGGCCTTCCCCCCGCGCTGACGCGCAACTTACGCCTGCCAGCGATTGCCGCGCCGATGTTCCTCGTCTCGGGACCGGAGATGGTGATCGCGGCGTCGCGTGCGGGCATGATCGGGAGCTTCCCGGCCCCCAACGCGCGGACGTCGGCCGATCTGGAGGATTGGGTGAGCCGGATCGACGCGGCACTGTCGCACGATCCCGACGCGGCAGCGTGGGCGGTCAATCTTGTCGTCCATCCGTCGAACAGCCGCCTCGCAGAGGACGTTGCCTGCGTCGTGCGCCACAGGGTGCCGCTGGTCATCACTGCGCTCGGCAGCCCGGCGCGGGTCGTCGAGGAAATCCATGCCTATGGCGGGCTGGTCTTCGCCGACGTCAATTCGGTCGGCTTTGCCCGCAAGGCCGCCGCCGCGGGGGTCGACGGGCTGGTGCTCGTTGCCGCGGGCGCGGGCGGGCATACCGGCGCGACCGCGGGCTTCGCCTTTGTCGAGGAGGTACGGCAGTTCTGGGACGGTCCGCTGGTACTCGGCGGCGCGATTTCGACCGGCCATGCAGTACGCGCGGCGGAAATACTTGGCGCCGACCTCGCCTATCTCGGCACCTCGCTCATCGCCTGCGCCGAAAGCATGGCGGTGCCGGGCTACAAGGACATGATCGTCGCCGCGGGCGCCGAAGACATCGTGCCGTCGAAAGGGATTACCGGCGTCACCGCCAACTGGCTGAAACCCAGCCTGATCGCCGCGGGATACGACCCTGCGAACATGCCCGAAGACAAGCGTCCGAACTTCTCCGACGCGCAGGATGACGCGAAGGCGTGGAAAAATGTCTGGTCCGCCGGGCAAGGCGTCGGCGCGGTGCGCGGTGTCGAGCCGGTGGCGGCTATCGTCGACCGCCTTGTGAAAGAATATGATGCGGCCGCCACGCGCCCGCGCTTTGTTGCTACCGAAGGAGCCCTCGCATGACCGCCCAGCTTGTCGAGACGATCGAGACCACGATCCAGCCGAACGACCATCCTTATATGCAGGGCGCCTGGCGCCCGACCTACAACGAGTGGAACGCAATCTTCGCGAATGGCGATGCCGAGGTGATCGGCAATATTCCGACCGACATCGACGGCGTCTATGTGCGCACCGGCGAGAACCAGATCCACGAGCCGATCGGGCGCTATCATCCGTTCGACGGCGACGGATTTATCCATGCGATCTCGTTCAAGGACGGCCGCGCCAGCTATCGCAGCCGTTTCGTGCGCACCAAGGGGTTTGCGGCCGAGAAGGAAGCAGGCTGCTCGCTGTGGGCGGGCCTTATGGAACCGCCGCACAAGTCGACCCGCCACGGCTGGGGGGCGCAGGAATGGCTCAAGGATTCAAGCTCGACCGACGTCGCGATCCATGCCGGCAAGATCATCTCGACCTTCTATCAATGCGGCGAGGCGTACCGGCTCGACCCCTTCACGCTGGAGCAGCATGGCACCGAAAGCTGGGTACCACTCGACGGCATTTCGGCGCATTGCAAGGTCGATCTGGCGACTGGAGAATTGATGTTTTTCAATTACTCCAAGCACGCGCCTTATATGCATTATGGCGTCGTCGGCGCGGACAATAAGCTGAAGCATTATATCCCGGTACCGCTGCCCGGACCGCGTCTGCCGCATGACATGGCGTTCACCGAAAACTATACGATCCTCAACGACATGCCGCTCTATTGGAACGAGGAATTGCTCGAAAAGCGGCTGCACGTCGTGCAGTTCCACCCCGACCAGAAGACGCGCTTTGCAATCATTCCGCGGCACGGGCAGCCCGAGGATATTCGCTGGTTTACCGCCGAACCGACCTACACGCTGCATTGGCTGAACGCATGGGAAGAAGGCGACGAGATCATCCTCGACGGCTATTATCAGGAAGAGCCGATGCCCAAATCCTATCCGAACGCGCCCGACGGGCTTGAGCGGATGATGGCCTATCTCGACCAAGGACTGCTCAAGCCGCGGCTTCATCGCTGGCGCTTCAACCTGAAAACCGGCGAGACCATCGAAGAACGGCTCGACGAGCGCGATCTTGAGTTCGGGATGTTCAACCACCGCTATGCGGGCAAGCCCTATCGCTACGCCTATAGCGCGATTCCCGAGCCGGGCTGGTTCCTGTTCCGCGGATTGGTCAAGCATGACCTCCACACACGGACAAGCGAGTCCTATGAATTTGGCCCCGGCCGCTTCGGCAGCGAAGCGCCCTTCGCGCCGCGCATCAACGCGAAGGACGAAGACGACGGCTATCTCGTCTCGTTCATCGCTGATCTTGAGACCGACAAGTCCGAATGCGTGCTGATCGACGCCAAGAATATCGCCGCTGGACCGGTGTGCCGGATCATCCTGCCCGAACGTATCTGTTCGGGAACGCACACGGTGTGGGCAAGCGGCGACGATATCGGGATGGGCGACAACAGCGTGCTGGCCGGCTGATATGATCGCGGCGGGAGAAGACAAGCGGCGGCAACATCGGGCGAGCGGCTGGTGGGGCGACAAGACATTCGCCGATCTGTTTGCGGCCAATGCGGCGGCGCATCCTGAGCGGCTCGCCCTAGTCGACGCGCCGAACCGCAGCGACTTCGCGTTCGGCGAGCCGCTGCGGCTGACCTACGCCGAACTTTCCGCCGAGATCGACCGGCTCGCGGGGGCGCTGGTCGTTGCCGGGATCGGCAAGGACGATGTGCTGCTGGTCCAGCTTCCCAATATCAGCGAGTTCGTGGTGCTCTACTTCGCCGCGGCGAAAATCGGCGCGATCGTCAGCCCGGCGGCGGTGCAATATCGCAGCCATGAGTTGAAAGGCATGATCGGCGTCGTTGGGCCCAAAGCATTTGTGTGCGCAACGACGGTCAAGGGATGCGACCATGTCGGCGTCGCGGCGCCGTTACTCGATGGCATTCGATTGATGACCTTCGGCCCCAATCCGCCTGAGGAGGCGCTCGACCTCTCGACCGCTGTCGGCGACGAAGCCGCGCTGGCGGCGCATGTCGCAGCGCATCCGGTCGACGCCGACGACATCTTCACCATCTGCTGGACCTCTGGCACCACGGGCGTGCCCAAGGGCGTGCCGCGCAGCCACAACCATTGGATCGCGGTCGCTGGCGCAGGGTACGAAGCGATGAAGGTCGGGCCGGGCGACGTGTTGCTCAACCCCTTCCCGCTCATCAATATGGCGAGCATCGGCGGGATCACCATGTGCTGGCTGACCAGCGCAGGCACGATGGTGCTGCACCATCCGTTCGATCCCGGCATCTATTTGAAGCAGATCGCGACCGAACGGCCCAGCCTGACGATCGCGCCGCCTGCGGTGCTGAATATGCTGTTGCAGAATGAGGCCTTGCTTGCGTCGGTTGACCTCTCCAGCCTGCGTGTGATCGCCTCGGGCTCGGCGCCACTCGCGCCCGCAATGGTTCGCGGTTTTCAGGAAAAGCTTGGCATCATCATCGTCAATGTCTTCGGATCGAACGAGGGGATGAGCTTCATCACCGGCGAGGGCGACATGCCCGACCCCGACAAGCGCGCGAGCCTGTTTCCGCGGCGCGGGCTGTATCGGCGGCCCTATGGCGAAGGCCGCGCGCATAATATCGAAAGCCGGTTGGTTCCGCCCAGCGGCGGCGATCCGATCGAAGACGACGGCGTGTCGGGCGAATTGCAGATCCGTGGCCCCACTTTGTTCGAAGGCTATCACAACGCCCCCGAACAGACCGCCACCGCGTTCACCGACGACGGCTGGTTCCGCACCGGAGACCTGTTCGAGATAGCCGAGGGCGGCGATTTCTATCGCTTCGTCGGGCGGTGCAAAGATCTGATCATCCGCGGCGGCGTAAACATTTCGCCCGAAGAGATCGACCAGCTGCTCGGCGGGCACCCTTTGCTTGCCGAGGCGTGCGTCTTCTCGCTGCCCGACCCGACGATGGGCGAGCGCATCGGCCTCGCCTATGTGCCGCGCGGCGCCGACGATGTCGGGGTTGGCGAAGTGGCTGACTATCTTCGCGAACAGGATCTTGCGGTGTTCAAGCTGCCCGAACGCCTGTTTCGCTTCGACGCCCTGCCGCGCAACGTCACCAACAAGGTGATGCGCAGCGAAGTGCGCGACATGGCGCTCGCGACTTTGGAAAAGGAAGCCTGATATGGCGAAGGACGTCTTCATTCTCGGCGGTGCGCAGAGCGATTTTGCGCGCAACATGGAGCGCGAGGGGGGCGGATTGTTCGAGCTTTTCCGCGACGTTGCCGAAGCCGCTTTCACCGCGACGGGCATCGAACCCAAAGAGGTCGAAACCGCGCATGTTGGCAATTTTGTCGGTGAGCTGTTCGCGGGGCAAGGCCAGCTCGGCGGCTTCGTCGGTCACGTCCACCCCGACCTCGCGGGTATTCCGGCGTCGCGCCACGAAGCCGCCTGTGCCTCGGGCAGCATCGCGATCCTCGCCGCGGCGGCCGAAATCGAGGCCGAACGATACGGCCTCGCGCTCGTGCTCGGGATCGAATTGATGCGTAACGTACCCGGCCAGCGTGCTGCCGAATATCTCGGCGCCGCCGCCTGGGCGGGGCGCGAGGCGCAGGAGGCGCGCTATCTGTGGCCGTGGATGTTCGCGCGCGTGGCCGAAGAATATGACGAACGCTTCGGGCTCGACCGCGCGCATCTGCGCGGGATTTCGGCGAATAATTTCGCCAATGCCAAGAAGAACCCGAACTCGCAGACGCGCGGCTGGGCGGTTACCGACGATCATCTGGGCGAGAATGACGAGGTCAATCCGCTGATCGAAGGCAGTTTGCGCAAATCCGATTGCGGACAGGTCACCGACGGCGCCGCGGCGATATTTCTGGCGTCGCGCGAAGTTGCCGAAGCCTGGGCCAAACGGCGCGGCATTGCGATCGACAGCATTCCGCGGATCAAGGGCTGGGGCCATTCGACCGCCCCCCTGCTCTACTCGACCAAGGTCGCGGGCAGTCGCGGCGAGCCTTACGTGTTCCCGAGCGTGCGCAAGGCGATGATGGACGCGCTGAAGCGCGCCGAAATGCCCGACGTCTATGCGTGCGACGGGGTAGAAGTGCATGACTGTTTCTCGATCACCGAATATATGGCGATCGACCATTTCGGGATCACCCCGCCGGGCGAAAGCTGGCGCGCGGTCGAGGACGGCACGATTGCGCTCGGTGGCAAGCTGCCGGTCAACCCGTCGGGCGGGCTGATCGGGCTTGGCCATCCGGTCGGGGCGACGGGGGTGCGGATGATGCTCGACAGCTGGCGGCAGGTCACCGGAAACGCGGACGACTATCAGGTCGAGGGCGCGAAGAATTTCGCGACGTTCAATGTCGGAGGCAGCGCGACGACCGCGGTCAGCTTCGTCGTCGGCGTCTGACCTTTTGAACGTCTATCTCTATGACGCCGTGCGCACGCCGCGCGGCAAGGCGCGGCCCGATGGCGGGCTCGCCGGATTAAGCCCGCAGGAACTGGTGCGCCAGCAGGCAGCGGCGCTTGCCGAGAGGTGCGGGGATGTGGCGCGAAACCCCGATGCGCTGCTGCTCGGCTGTGTCACCCAGGTCGGCGCGCAGGGCGGGCATATCGCGATGCTCTCGAAGCTGCATGCGGGATTGCCCGACGCCACGGCGGCGCACAGCATCAACAATTATTGCGCCTCGGGCCTGTCGGCGATCGGGCAGGCGGTCGCCAAGGTCGCGAGCGGCGAAACGTCGCATATTCTCGCGGGCGGCGTCGAGTCGATGAGCCAGAGCCCGTTCCTCGGCGACCGGGCGGCTTTCTATGGCAACGACGAGCTGCCACCCCGTGCGCGTTTCGTCCCACCCGTATTGGCGGCCGACCGATTGGCGAACGCCGAGGGCATCACCCGCGCCGACCTCGACGCCGTCGCCCTCGCCTCGCAACAAAAGGCAGGGGCCGCGGAAAGCGTCACCGCCCTCCAGAAATCGCGAATAGCAACCGGAGCGCTCGACGGCGAAGAGTGCATCCGGCCCCAGACAAGCGCCGAATCGCTCGCCGCCGCCCCACCCGCGTTCGGCGCGTTGCAGCAGGAATATGCCGATGCACTCGAAGGCGCGACGTTCGCGCCGCTGCACAGCATCGCCCACGCGCCGCCGATCTGCGATGGGGCGGGACTGGCGCTGATCGGCGCCGAAGGCCTTGGCGTCGCGCCGCGCGCCCGCGTGGTCGCCTTTGCCGAAAGCGGCGGCGATCCCGCAGCGTCACTGACCGCCGGTTTCGCCGCGATGGACAAGGTGCTGACGCGCGCCGGGCTGACGCTCGCAGACCTCGACCGGATCGAGTTTATGGAAGCCTTCGCCGTCACCATCGCCAAATTCCTGCGCGACCGCGACCCCGATCCGACGCGCGTCAATGTGAGCGGCGGCCATCTGGCCAAAGGCCACCCGATGGGGGCAAGCGGCGCGATCCTGACCTCGACCCTGCTCGACGCGCTGGACGCGTGCGGCGGGAAATACGGGCTCGTGGTGCTGACCGGCGCGATGGGGGTCGGCGCGGCGATGGTGGTTGAGCGGGTGGCCTAGCGCATGATGACATCAGATTGATTATCAGCGTCATTGCGAGCGAATCGAAGCAATCCAGAGCGGTTTACGCCAACTCTGGATTGCCGCGTCGCTTCGCTCCTCGCAATGACGACTCAAACCAATGTCATCTCGCTTTAGCGTCGCGACGGAATTGATCCTCCCTGTCGCGTAGCGATGGGGAGGTGGCAGCCCGAAGGGCTGACGGAGGGGCTTTGGCGCTACCGTCGCCGCCCCTCCCCCCCT